>JBDGSW010000059.1:0-19151 GCA_042217345.1 Haloarculaceae archaeon | reverse complement strand
CGTACTCGGCGCGGCTGTGCTCGTCGAAGGCGTGGCGGATGGCGAAGTAGCCGTCGGGCAGGACCGTCCCGCAGACCTGACACTCGATGCGGTCGTGCTCGGTGGCCTGGTGGATGATGAGGTCCTCGACCCGCTCGAAGCGCTTGCTATCGCCCTCGATCGCGCACTCCCAGTGTGGCATCGAGCGGACATGCTCGACGAATCGGTATAAACGTTCGCCAGCGCTCGCGGCGCCGAGGCGGGGACAGCGGACCGAGACGAACCAGAATCACTATGTCTCGACCGCGGGAACGCTCGGGCGAGCGATGTCCGGGGGCGAAGCCGATCGGTCGGGTTGGCGCGTCGACATGCACGTCAAGGTGCTCGACGACGAGGTGGTCGACCGCGCGAAGGCGCGCGGCCTGGACGCCATCGTGTACGCGCCCCACTTCACGCGGCTGCCGGAGATCCGCGAGCGAGCCGCCGCGTTCTCCGACGACGAGTTGCTGGTCGTGCCGGCCCGCGAACTGTTCACCGGCGACTGGCGCTCGCGCAAACACGTCCTGGCGATCGGCCTCGCCGAGCCCGTCCCGGACTTCCTGACGCTGCCGGGGGCGATGGCCGAGCTCCGCCGACAGAACGCCGCCGTCCTCGCCCCCCACCCCGAGTTCCTCACCGTCAGCCTCGAGGAGGCCGATCTCCGGGAGTACCGCGAACTGGTCGACGCCGTCGAGGTGTACAACCCCAAGCACTGGCGGCGGCACAACCGGCGGGCGGTCGCGCTCGCCCGGGAGCTAGACCTCCCGGCGTTCGCGTCGTCGTACGCCCACCTCGCGGGAACGGTCGGGGAGGCATGGACGACCTTCGAGACGCCGATCGAGAGCGAGGCCGACCTCGTGACGGCGCTGCAGTCGGGGGCGCCCCGGCGAGTGTTCCACCGCGGCGGCTGGGGCCACGCGCTGCGGTGCAAACTGGAGTTCGCCCACCTCGGGTACGAGAACACGTGGAAGAAGTTCGACCGCCTGTACCTGCAGGGCACCGAGCCGACGCACCCGGGCCACGTCGCCTACCGCAACGCGTTCGAGGACGACCGGGTGTACTAAAATCCCAGCAGCGCGGCGGTCGTCCGGACGAGGTCGGGCGGCAGGTACAGCGGGGCGACCTGGACCAGCAGACCCGCGACGAGCAGTTCGGCGCCGGTGACCACCAGTGTCACCGCGGTGGCGTGGCGGCTCGAGGTCGCGACGCCGAACGGCAGGCCGTACTCGCGCTCGAACGGGTAGAACAGCGCGATGCCGCGCTTGCTGCCGACGACGTCGAGCACGTAGTGGGTGAGGATGCCGATCCAGACGAACTGGAGGTTCCCGAACACGAGCGGATAGGCGACGAACAGCGCCAGGATCGGCAGGTTGTGTAGCGTCTTGCGGTGTTTCCCGAAGGCGGTGTCGACGTCGGGGAACAGCGCGCCCAGCGTCACCGGGAGGGCGACGGCGGCGATGGTCTGGAAGGTGGCCACGTCGCCGGCGGGCTCGAGGACGTACCCCAGCCCGATACTCAGTAACACGGCGTTCAGCACGTGCCCCGCTTTGTTCATCCGCGCGAACCCACGGACGGCGCCCTCAAAGAGCTTCCCGTCCAGCGATCAGTCCTGATTCCGGACGCGATCGGCGAGGTCGGCGAGCGCGCGCCGGGCGATCCGCTCGCGGACGGCGGCCCGATCCCCGTCGAACGCGTAGCGCTCGACCGTGACGTCTGAGGTCTCCGTCCCCCAGGGCCCGGCGTAGGCGACGGCGACGAAGGCGGTCCCGACGGGTTTGTCCGCGCTGCCGCCGCCGGGGCCGGCCACGCCCGTCGTCGCCAGCCCCCAGGTGACGTCGGCGGTGTCGCGGACGCCCCGGGCCATCGCCGTCGTGACGGGCGCGCTGACGACGCCGTGTTCGTCGAGCGCCGCGCGGTCGACGGCCAGCAACTGGCGCAGGGAGTCGTAGCCGTAGGGGACCAGCGCGCGTTCGAGGTAGTCGCTCGCGCCGGGCGTCGCGGTCAGCAGGGCCGCGAGCAGCCCGCCGGTGACCCCCTCGGCGACGGCGACTCGCTGGTCGGCGTCTCGCAGGGCCTCGCCCACGGTCTCCTCGATCGGCGGATCGGCCGCGAACTGTCTCATGGCGCGAAAAACAGGGCCCGCCGCCATGAACGCGGCGGTGGGCGAGCCGTCTGGGTCCGTCGCCGCCGGTCGGTCGCTGTCAGGGCGTCAGTTGCCGGGCGTCCAGTCGCTGGCGGCCGTCCTCGCCGGCCGCGCGGACGACCAGGACCGGTCCGTCGTACCAGAGCTGGCGGACGTCGAGGATCCGCTCGACGGACCAGCCCTGCAGGCGCATGATCCCCTCCTCGTCGATCTCGACGAACGTCCGCGGGATGCGCTCGGTCTGGATGTCCCACTCCTCGTCGCCCACGGAGATGGAGTCGCCCTCGCCCGCGCTGTAGCTGAACACGCACCGGTACTGCGTGCGGTGGTCGTCGCTGCGCGCGTGGTCAACGCGCTCGTAAGTATCGAAATCGAAACCGTAGTGGTCGCACCACCGCCGCAGCTGATCCTCGTGGAACCGCTTGATCTGCTGCTCACGTCCCGTGGTCCACAGGATGTGTTCGGTCGACGGCTTCTGTCCCAGCGACGGGCTTTTCATCAATGATAACTGGAACGGCATCCTACATGAATGCTATTGCCGCCGAGACTAGACATGAGATTGACTATTCTGGTGGCGGGCGGTCCGGGAGCTGGTGGAAAAGACACAGGTAGCGGGCCGGTCGAGTGGCGGGTATGGACTACGAGACGCCGCAGTTCTTCCGGGTGATGCAGTACGCCGAGGGGACGGACCGCGACGTCGTCGACATGGTGAGCGGCAACCCGGACTGGGAGCCGCCCGACGCGCTGCGCGAGGGCCTGCGCGAGTACGCCGGCGGCGAGCCCGCGGACTTCCAGTACCCGGCTTCGGAGGGACTGGCCGGCCTGCGGGAAGCGATCGCCGAGCGCCGAGGGGTCCCGGTCGAGCGCGTCGTCGTCACCAACGGCGCCGGCGAGGCCAACCACCTGGCGATGACCGAGGGGCTCGACCGCCAGTCCGGCTCGGCGGTCGTCCTGACCGACCCGGTCTATCCATACTACGCCGGCCGGACGAATCTCCTGGGCGGCGACGCCCGGTACGTCCCAGTGGAGCGGGACGGCCAGCTCGACCCCGACGCCGTCCGCGAGGCCGCAGACGAGGAGACCGCACTGATCGTCGTCAACAGCCCGAACAACCCCACGGGCGCGGTCTACCCCGAGTCGACTATCCGCGAACTGGCCGCCGTCGCCGAAACCAACGACGCCCTGCTGGTCGTCGACGAGGTGTACGACCACTTCGATTACACGGGGGAGTTCACGAGCGCGCTCGCCGTGGATTCGCCGAACTGCGTCGTCACGAACGCCTTCTCGAAGTCGATGGCGATCACGGGGCTGCGGGTGGGCTACGCGGTCGTGCCCGAGCGCTACGTAGACGGCGTCCGGACCCGCCACATGCTCACCAACGTGACCGTCAGCCGGCCCGCGCAGTACGCCGTCCGCCGCGCGCTCGCCGAGACCGACCCCGAGTACTACGCCGCGAACCGGCGGTTGCTGGAATCGCGCATCGAGACGTTCACCGACGCGCTGGACGCCATCGGCGCCGAGTACACCGCCCCCGACGGCGGCTTCTACGTCCTGGCGCGCCTCGAGGGGGTCGGCGGGACCATGGCCGACGTCGAGCGGCTGATCGACGAGGCCGGCGTCGCCGGGATGCCCGGCGCGGCCTTCGGCGAGGCGTACGCCGACTGGCTGCGCTTCGCGCTGGTCACCCCGCGCGTCGAGACGGCGGCCGACCGGCTGGCCGCGTACCTGGGCTGATCAGCCCTCGCGGTCGGGCAGCACGGCGAACGCGGCGATGGCCGGAATCGTCAGCGCCGCCAGCCCGTAGACCGCGAGGTTGAACCGGGCGGCGTCGGCGACGGTCCCGACGGCGACCGAGCCGAGCGAACCGACGGTGAAGAAGGTCGTCCGGACGAGCCCCCAGGTCGTCCCCTGGATCTCGCTGGGGATGACGCCGACGACGTAGGCGTTGACGACCGGCCCCATCGCCAGCCGGAGGCCGATCGGCACGGTCAGGACCGCGAGCGCGAGCCGCCCGTCGACGAGCGGGAGCAGCGCCAGCGGCGGCAGACTCCCGACGCCGATCGCCACCAGCACCCGACGGTGGCCGTAGAGGTCGGCGGCCCGCCCCGCCGAGGACTGAAAGACCGCGCCCGCCAGGAACAGCAGCGCGAACAGCCCGCCGGCGACGGTCGCGCTCAGACCCTTGACCTCGACCAGGTAGGTGGTGTAGAAGGCCGTCAGCCCCTGAAAGGTAAAGAGCATGAACATCGCGCCGGCCGCGGCGACGACGACCTCGCGGCTGGTCGCGGTCGAAAGCACCGACGCCGCAGCGGCGCCGCCGTCGGTCTCCGTTCGCGCGTCCCTGGCCTCGGTCGCCGGCCGGGTCTCGCCGCGGCCGGGTACCGTCCGCCAGACGGCGACCGCCAGGACGGCGAACAGCGGCGCGAAGCTCGCCAGCGCCAGCTGCCAGCCGGGCAGGCCGGCGATCCGGCCGTCGGCCCACAGCGCCGCGGTGGTGGCGAGAAACGGCAGCGCGGCCGCGCCGACGCTGCCGGCCGCGAGCGTCGCGCCGAAGGCGGCCCCGTCGTTGTCGCGGAACGTCCGCGAGAGGACCATCCCGCGGGCCGGCCCGTACAGCCCGGTGCCGAGGCCGAACAGGCCCGCGGCGACGAGGAACAGTCCGAACGCCGGTACCAGCCCGAACAGCACGAGGCTACTCCCGGCGACGACCAGGCTCGCCGTCAACAGCGTCCGCTCGCCGAGGCGGTCGACCATCGCGCCCGCTGGGAGTTGCGTCCCGGCGTAGGTGATCCAGATCACCGTCACCGCCAGCCCCGCGCCGGCGTTGTTGACGCCGAAGGTGTCCTTGATCCGCGGGAGCAAGGCGGGGACGACGAACCGCAGCCCCAGCGTGGCGAACCAGCCGGCCGCGACGGTCAGCAGGACCCAGCCGCGACCGCCGCCCCGCAGCGGCGCCAGTCGGGCCGCCAGCCGCCCGCCCGGCGATCTGTCCGCGCTCACGGCACTGCCCTCCGAGGTGGTTCGCGACCTGGCCTGCGCACGCTCCGTGGTCCGCCCCTCGACTGCAAGGGTCTGTCGGTCCCGGAACGGCGTCGCCCTCGCCGACCGCGAATCCGGAGGTTCATACCCGAGGAGGCCCCGAGTACTCCCTATACCGAATGACCGACCGAGCCGGTTCCGACGCGGCGGTCGACGACGAGGGAAGCGACGGCGCGTCCGGACCGCCGGCCTGGGAGCCGTACTTCGGCTTCGACGAACCCTACGACAACCAGGCCGACGCGATCGAGGCGGCCATCGACGCCGGCCGGGCCAACGGCTACCTCGCGATGGAGGGGCCCTGCGGCACCGGCAAGACGATGGCGGCGCTGACCGCCGCCAGCGCGCTGGTGCGCGACGGCGACTACGAGCGCGTCGTCGTCGTCACGCCGGTCAAACAGCAGCTCCAGCAGTTCGTCGACGACCTCCGGGCTATCAACGCCGGCCTGGCGGACCCGCTGGACGGGATCGCCCTCGTGGGCAAGGCCGACCTCTGTCCGTACGGCCGCGAGGACGTATTCCCCCGGGACGTCTCCGTCCACGAGCGCTGCGAGGACCTCCGGGAGAACACGGCCGGACTGGTCGAGGCCGAAGGCCGGGGCCGCGAGGCCCAGCAGGGCGCCGTCGCCGAGGCCGCCGTCGGCGGGGACGGCGGCGAGGAGGACGAGCAGTGGTGGGACCCTCGCCGGGCGAACGACCTGGCACAGTCGGCCCGTTACGACCCCGACGACCACAGCACGCTCGGCGGGTCGGCCCTGGAGACGGCCGGCGCGACCGCGCCGTACGGCCGCGAGCAGCCGCGTGCGCCCGAGGAGCTGGTCGACGGCGAGGACCCGCCGTTGTTCTGCCCGTTCGAGGCCGACTGGTACGCCCGCAACAAGGGCTCGCCGTTCGGCTTCGACGCCGGGCGTAACCACGTGCTCACGACCGAACAGTTCCTGCCGGACAGCGTCGAACGCGGCACCTGTCCCCACCGCGCGATGAGCGTCCTCCTCCGGGAGGCCGAGGTCGTGATCGGCAACTACAACCACCTGTTCGACCCCTCGGCGCGGCCGCTGCTCGCCGAGGTGCTCGACGAGCGGACGTTCGTGATCGTCGACGAGGCCCACCGCCTCGAGGAGCGGGTGCGTGACCTGCTGTCCGACCGGGTGGGCCGCCACACCCTCGTACGCGCACGAAACGACTGTCACCAGCTCGTCCAGCTGACCCGCCAGCGAGACGACCACGAGCGGGAGGTTCGCGATCGGCTGTCGGCCCACGACGTCCCGCTGTCGGCCGTCGAGGAGGCCGCCGAATTCTACGACGAGCTGGTGGCCTGGCTCACCGAGCGCGTCGCCACCCACCTCGCCGACGAGGTCGGCCCCGAGTGGGCCACCGACCTCGATTCGTTACCTCAGGAGGGCCTGGAGATCCCCCTCCGCGACCCCGAGCGCGAGGAGCAGGACGAACTCACGGCGTGGGCCGAACGGCAGGGCTACACGGGCGACCTCTGGCGGTCGCTGTCGCGCATCGGCGCGGCCGTCGAGTCGGTCCTCGACGACCTCGAGGACAACCGCCAGTGCGTCGCGGCGGCCGTCGGCGCGATCATGGGCAACTGGTGGGAGCGCGACCACGTCACCTACTTCCGCGAGATCGAACTGGAGCACTCCCCGAGCGACACCGGCGCGACGAGCACTCCCTGGCAGGAGGTCTACACCGCGGGCCTGTTGCTGTACGACTGCATGCCAGCCGAGGCGCTGCGGACCGTCTTCGACGAACTCGGCGGGGGCGTCCTGATGAGCGCCACGCTGGAGCCGATCGACGTGTTCACCCGGGTCTCGGGCCTGGACGCCCTGGCCGAGACGGGGACGGGCGGGCTGGCCGCAGACGAGGAGAGCAAGGCGCGAAGCGCCTCGGACAAGCGAGCGGCGAGCGGAGCGAGCCGCGAGCGAGACCCCGGCCGGCCGGTCCAGACGCGCAGTTACGGCCTGACCTTCCCCGAGGACAACCGGGCGAGCTGGCTCGTCGACGCGACGGCGTACACGGCGCGCAACCGGGGCGAGCCCGTCCGCGACCACGACAGCGCGACCCGCGACGAGTACGAGCAGGTGTTGCGGACGGTCGCGCGCAGCCCCGGCAACGTCATGATCGCCATGCCGAACTACCGCGAGGCCGCCTGGGCCGGCGACTACCTCCGCGAGGTCGTCGACAAGCCGGTGCTGGTCGACGAGAGCTCCAGCAACGAGGCCACCGAGGAGCTGAAACGCGACTTTTTCGCCGGCGACGGGAAGGTGCTGGTCACCAGCACCCGGGGGACGCTCACGGAGGGCGTCGACTACGACGGCGAGAAGCTCCACGCCTGTGCGGTCGTCGGCGTCCCACTGGTCAACATCGGCTCACCGCGCGTGCGCGCGGTTCGCGAGGCGTACGGGCGGGCGTTCGGCCAGGACAACGCCTTCGAGTACGCGCTGACGGTCCCGGCGGTCCGGCGCGCCCGCCAGGCCATCGGCCGGGTGATCCGCGGCGGCGACGAGGTTGGCGTGCGGATCCTCGTTGGCAACCGCTACACGCCCGACGCGGTCCACTCGGTGCACGAGTACCTCTCGCCGGCCGAGCGCCGGGAGTTCGTCCGCATGACGCCGGCGTTCCTGTCCTCGCAGTTCGAGTCCTTCTGGGACGAACGCGGCGGGCCGAAACGTTCCTGAACGGGCGTGCGATTCAGAAAGCATATGCCGCGCGGTCGCCGCGAACCAGTCAGATGCCTGAGTGTCAGAACTGCGGTTCCTTCGTGACCGAGGCGTACGTCCGGGTGTTCACGCCCGAGGCCCACGACGCGCCTCGGGTCTGTCCGAACTGTGAAGACAAGATTCGCGACGGCGCGGACGTGCGCGAGGCCCGCTCCTCGCGGTCCTGACGGCGGCGCTTTCCTTCTCTGTCCCGTCGGCCGGGACCGACGGGTACACAAGTCCGCCGGCGCTGGGTTCGGTATGGACATCGAGGTGGAGGCCGTCGAGGAGCTCGACGACGAGGCGGTGCCGACGGGCGTCGACGCCGCCGAGTACGTCCTCTACGGCGGGAAGGGCGGCGTCGGCAAGACCACGATGGCCGCGGCGACCGCGCTCGCGAGCGCTCGCGACGGCACGTCGACGCTGGTCGTCTCGACCGACCCCGCCCACTCGCTGTCGGACACCCTCGAGACCGACGTGCCCGCCGAGCCAGCGCGTGTCCGCGAGGAGATCCCGCTCTACGCCGCCGAGATCGACCCCGAAGCCGCCGTCGGCGACGGCCCCTTCGACGCCGAGGGCGGCCTCGGCGGGCTGGGCGGGCTCGGGCAACTGCTGGGCGGGCAGGGCGTGGGCGCCGACGCAGAGGGCGGCCTGGGCGCGGAGGCCGACCCGCTCTCGGGGCCGATGCCCGGCATGGACGAGGCGGCGGCCATGCGCCTGCTCATCGAGTACCTCGACGACCCGCGCTTCGAGCGGGTCGTCGTCGACACCGCCCCGACCGGCCACACCCTCCGCCTGCTGGAACTCCCCGAGCTGATGGACTCTATGCTCGGGCGCGTCCTGACCCTGCGCGAGAAGCTCTCGGGCATGTTCGAGAACCTCACCGGCATGTTCGGCGAGGACGAGCCCGCCCAGCAGGGCGCGGACCTCCAGGATCTGGAGGTCGTCCGCGAGCGCATCGAGCGCCTGCGGGCCGTCCTCCGGGACCCCGACCGCACGGACTTCCGGATCGTGATGGTCCCCGAGGAGCTGTCGGTGATGGAGTCCAACCGTCTGCTCGACCGCCTCGACGCCTTCGGCATCCCCGTGGGAACGGTCGTCGTCAACCGGGTGATGCAGGACCTGGCCGACGTCGCCGACGTCGATGCCGACTGGTTCGTCTCCCCGGATCTCGACGACTGCGAGTTCTGCCAGCGGCGCTGGCAGGTCCAGCAGAACGCCCTCCGGGAGGCCCAGGACCTCTTCCGCGGCCACGACGTCAAGCGCGTCCCGCTGTTCGCCGACGAGGTCCGCGGCGAGAAGCTCCTCGCGGTCGTCGCCGCCTGCCTAGAGTAGCCGAGCGATCGCGATTCCCAGGCCGCCGAATAACAGCCCGGCGCCGAGCAGCGCGAGGCCGACGGCGCGGTCGCCCAGCGCCGCGAACAGGGCGCCGACGCCCAGGAAGGACGCTCCCACGAGCGCGAAGACTGCGCCGACGAACACGGCGTTCGACGTCTCGATCCCGTACCCGAACGACCAGTCCGGCTCGTCGTCCCCGCCCCGCGCGCCGTCGTCGGTCATTCCCCGGGGACCACGAGCACGTGCAGGTCGTTGACGTTGGTGCCCGTCGGCCCAGTTGTAAGCAGGGCGTCGCGCTCAGAGAGGTAGGTCGCGGCGTCGTTCTCGGCGAGCGCCGCGGCCGCCGCGGCCGGGTCGTCGACCGTCGATGCGTCGACGATTCCGCCGGCCGCGCCGCTGTCACCGTCGATCCCGTCGGTGTCGACCGCCGCGAGGACTGCGCCGTCGGGCAACGACTGGGCGGCCGACAGCGCGAACTCGCAGTTGGGTCCACCCGCGCCGTCGCCCCGCACCGTCACGGTCGTCTCGCCCGCCGAGAGGACGACCGCCGGGGGCTCGATCGGGTTGCCCGTCTCGCCGATCTCGGTCGCGACGGCGGCGTGGGTCTTCGCGACCTCCCGGGC
The DNA here is from genome assembly GCA_042217345.1 of Haloarculaceae archaeon. GTDB lineage: Archaea > Halobacteriota > Halobacteria > Halobacteriales > Haloarculaceae > Halorientalis. Next base: position 9,288 of record JBDGSW010000059.1, on the reverse strand, counting down.
CTCCCCTTCGATCCGCGAGGAGAGGACCAGCGGGGCGAACCAGCTCTCGGCGACCGTCTCGCGGGCCGCGTCCAGGGCCGTCCAGGCGTTCGCGAGGACGACGTTCGTCACGCGGTCGAAGACCCGATCGCCGGGGCCGGGCGTCTCCGCGACCGCGCCTGCCGCGCCGCGTTCGAGGCGCTCGCGGATCGCCGCCGGGGCGTCGACCTCGTAGCGATCGAGGACGGCGGCGGCGTCGGCGAACGTCGAGGGGTCGGGCGCGGTCGGACCGCTGGCGATCACCGCCGGGTCGTCGCCGACCACGTCCGAGAACAGCAGGCCGACGACCGTCGCGGGCGCCGCGGCGTCGGCCAGTCGCCCGCCCTTCAGGGCCGAGCAGTGCCTGCGCACGGCGTTGAGCTCCTCGATCGCGGCGCCGCCGTCGAGCAGTGCCTCGGTCACCGACTGCAGGTCGGCCAGCGAGACGCCGTCGGCGGGCGCGGGCAGCAGCGCGCTCCCGCCGCCGGTGAGCACGGCGAGGACGAGCGTCCGGTCGTCAGCCTCGCGGGCCGTCGCCAGCACGCGCTCCGCGCCCGCGACGCCCCGTTCGCTCGGCACCGGGTGGTCGCCCGCGACGACGGCGACGCGCTCGGTCGACACGGGGTCAGACGTCACCACGACCCCGCCGTCGAGGCGGTCGCCCAGGACGTCCTCCAGGACGGCCGCGACGTGAGCGGCGGCCTTCCCGCCGCCGAGGACCAGCGCCTCGTCGTACTCGCCGAGCGCGACTGATGCGTCGCCGACCTGCAGCCGGTCGCCGTCGAGGCGGACGCGCTCGCGCAGCACCCGCTCGGGGCGCGCGGCGTCGACGGCGGCCTCGACGCCCGACAGCGCGAGCTCGTGGGCGGGCGTCCGTGCGAGGGCGTCGCGGTCTTCGATCACGTGGGCAGTTTCTTGGCGAGGCGGAAGACCAGGTCGCGGAAGCGGTCGGGAACGAACCGGCTCATCAGCGTGAGCTGCGCGAACTGCCCGGGGGCGTAGCGCGGGTTGGGATCGGGCGAGCAGGCGGCCTCCATGATCACGTTGGCGACGGCCTGGGGGCTGATCGCGACGGCGCTGGAGCCGCCGAACAGCTGCTGGTCCTCGTAGAACTCGTAGATGTCCTCGTAGGCGCCCGAGCGGTCCAGCCCGTCGTCGAGTTCGTCGTCGGCGCGCTCGGCGAAGTTCGTCTCGACGGGGCCGGGCTCGATCAGTACGACGTCGATCCCGTAGTCGTCGACTTCGGCGCGGAGGGCGTCGCTGAGCCCCTCGAGGGCGAACTTCGAGCTGCTGTAGACGCCCATGCCCGGCGTCGAGATCCGCCCGGACACCGACGAGAGGTTGATGATCGTTCCCTTGCCCCGCTCGCGCATGTGCGGGAGGGCGGCGCGGATCAGCCGGTGGGGACCGTAGAGGTTGACGTCGAACTGCGCCTCGACGACGTCGGTCGGGACGTCCTCGACGGTACCGAACTGGCCGTAGCCCGCGTTGTTCACCAGGCAGTCCAGGCGTCCCTCCTCGTCGATCACCCGCTCGATCGCCGCGTCGACCTCGTCCTGGTCGGTGACGTCGAGCGCCAGCGTCTCGCAGCCGGCCTCCGCCAGGTCGGCGACGTCGTCGACGTCGCGGGCCGTTGCGTACACCGTCCAGTCCGCGTCGAGGAAGGCCAGCGCAGTGGCGCGGCCGATCCCCGACGAACACCCCGTGATCAACACCGATTTGGCGGCCATACCCCAGGTGTCGACGGCCGTGAATTAAGAACCGGCGGTTTCCTTCGCCTCGTCGGCGTAGGCGTCGGCCAGCCGCGTCGGCTCGGGCAGCTTGTACCCCGCGGCGCACGAAAGCACGAGGTCAGCCGCGGTCTCGGCGCTCACGCGGTGGCCTGAGCTGACGTACAGCGGGTTGACGTGGCGGTTCGGCGAGTCGTACTGACGGGTCTGGACGGCGTAGCCGACGACGGTGCCGTCCGGCGCCGTGACGCGCCCGTTGGCCTCGATCGGGACGCGCTCGCCGGTCGCCAGTCCCTCGGTGTCGCCGGCGGGCGTCCCGCAGAGCAGGCTCTTGGCCACGCCGACGCTGGGCAGGTCCAGCGTCACGCCGACGTGGGTGGCGATGCCGGCCTCCCGGAAGTGGATGCGCCCGCTGCCGTCGAAGAAAGCGAGGTCGGGTTCGACGGACAGTTCGGCGAACCCCGCGAGGATCGCCGGTCCCTCGCGGAACGACAGCAGTCCCGGGATGTAGGGGAGCTCCGTCGGCGCGACGGCGTGGACGCGCTCGATCACCTCGCCGTCGCGCATGGCGACGAGGGCGCTGACCGCCCGCTCGTCGTCGAGGAACGCCTGGTCGACGCCGACGACGACTGGCGAGTCCGCGTCGGTCTCCTCGCCGTCGGGCTCGTGGCCGAGGTGGGTCTGGCCGGGGTCGGAGTCGGCGCAGACGGCCGCGGGGTCGAAGGTGAGGTCGTCCTCGAAGACCGCCAGGTCGGCGATGTCGCGCTGGAGGGTTTCCATCTCCTCGCGGGTGAGCGAGGCGTCGGGGACGAACTCCGGGTTGACAGGTTCCATCAGAAGGGACCGCGGCCGCGGCCGGGGCCGCCCGGGCCGCCGCCCATGCCGCCCAGGCGGAGGTTGCCGGGCTGGCGCAGCTGTCCCTTGACCCGCTGGCCGTACGCGAGGCCGATCGCCAGGCCGACGAGGTGGGCGGCGTTAGCGACGTTGCCGCCCAGCACCGAGGGACCGACGATGCCCATGACGCTGATCACGGCGTAGAAGCCGGTCACCACCCAGATCGGGACGGGGAGGATGAAGTAGATGTACACGCGCAGCCCGGGGTTGAGGACGGTGAGCACGCCCATGATCGCCAGGCCGGCACCGCTGGCGCCGAGGACGCCAGCGCCGGACCCGCCCTGGAGGAGTTGGATGAGGATCTGGCCGAGGCCGGCGAGGACGCCGCTGACCAGAAACAGCAGCGTGAAGTCACGCGAGCCGATGTACTGCTCGACGATCCGGCCGAAGAAGTAGATCACGATGCTGTTCATCGCGATGTGCCAGAACCCGCCGTGGGCGAAGATGGCCGTGAACCACGTCCAGACGTACAGCGGGTGCGCCGGCGAGAGCACGAAGATCGACTGCCAGGTCGGGCCGTACATCGGGAACCCGAAGACCATCGGCAGGAGGTACTCGAGGAAGAAGGTGAGCCACATCAGCCCGAGGAAGACGAAGGTCATGTTCCCCCGGAAGTACCCCATCACCCCGCCGGGCCCCGTCTCGAGGCCGAGCCGCGAGAGCACGCCGGCCGAGCGCCCGCCCGTGTCCACGGAGGCGTCGAAGCCGCTGTCGAAGACCCCGCCCGGATCGTTCCAGTTCTCCAGGCCCGGGCAGGCGTGGTTCTCCGGCAGGCGGTGCTCGGCGCAGTAGGTCCCACCGCAGTGCCGACACTGGTACGGCATGTTCTCGTTTTTGCCGCACTCGTCACACGTCGCCATTGCAGCCCGGTAGGTACCGACCCCGGAAATGTCTTCCCCACTGCGCGGGCTCGCGCGGCCGTCCGAGGGTGTTTTCATCCTGGAACCCCCAGTTGCGGGCGTGAAGAAGTACCAGCGCAAACAGCTCCTCGAACGCGTCGACCGCGAGGGCGCCACCGTCGGCGCGACGATCCCCGACCGCGTCGAGATTCAGGGCGAGGAGCTGGATCTCAAGGCGTTCGTCTTCGAGATCAAGCGCCGGGACACGATCCCCGCCGGCGAGCGCGACCGCGTCGAGCAGGCAAAGCGCAACCTCCGCCGCGAGCGCAACGACCGCCGCGAGCTGATCGAGGAGGGCGACATCGACTTCGAGGCGGGCGAGCGCCACGCCGAGGTCGTCGTCGGCATCGACCGCGCGCTCAACGCCCTGGAGAGCCTGGGCCCGACCGACCTCCAGCGGGAGGCCGACGCCCAGCGCGCACAGGACAAAAAGCGCTGGGTGAAGTTCCTCCGGAAGGCGCTGGGCCACGAGGAGGACACCCGCGGCGTCGGCACCGGCCGCGGGCGCTGACCGCACGACCGCGAGACACCAGAGACAGACCATGACACGCCGAGCGATCCCACGGGAGGCTGGCGCGTGAGCCGCAACGAGGAGGTCGCGGGCCTGCTCGAGGAGTTCGCCGACCTACTCGAGGCCAGAGACGTCGAGTACAAGCCCCGGGCGTACCGCCGCGCCGCCGAGAACGTCCGTGCGTACCCCGCGGCCGTCGAGGGGCTGGCCGACGACGGCGTCGAGGGCGTTCGGCGCGTCGAGGGCGTCGGCGAGGCCATCGCCGAGAAGATCGTCGAGTACGTCGAGACCGGCGAGATCGCGGAGCTCGAACAGCTCCGCGAGGAGTTGCCCGTCGACATGGAAGCGCTCACGCGCGTCGAGGGCGTCGGCCCGAAGACGGTCGGGACGCTGTACGACGCCCTGGGGATCACCACCCTGGACGAACTGGAGGAGGCCGCCCGCGACGGCGAGATCCGCGAGGTCTCGGGCTTCGGCGAGAAGACCGAACAGAACATCCTCGAGAACGTGCAGTTCGCCAAGGAGGCCAGCGAGCGCGCGCTGTTGGGCGAGGCCCGCCCCTACGGCGACCGCGTTCGGGAGTACCTCGCGGGCGTCGACGCCGTCGCCGCGGTCGAACTCGCGGGCTCGATCCGGCGCTGGCGCGAGACCATCGGCGACGTCGACGTCCTGGTCGCGACCGAGGACGGCGAGGCGGTCGTCGACGCCCTGCTCGAGTGGGACGTCGCCGACGACGTCATCGAGTCCGGGCCGACGAAGGCCAGCGTCCGCGCCGACGGGTTCCGGATCGACCTCCGCGTGGTCGTCCCCGAGGAGTTCGGCGCCGCCCTGCAGTACTTCACCGGCAGCAAGGAACACAACATCAGCCTGCGCAACCTCGCGATCGAGCGCGACCGCAAGATCAACGAGTACGGCGTCTTCAGAGCGGCGCAAAGCGCCTCAGGCAGTCGGACGCAGTCCGACGACGACGTGAGCGACGTGGCGGACCCCGACGCCGGCCAGCGCGTCGGCGAACGGGTCGCCGGCGAGACCGAGGAGGGCGTCTACGCGGCGCTCGACCTCGAGTGGATGCCCCCCGAACTCCGCGAGGACCGCGGCGAACTCGACGCCGCCGCCAGCGGCGACCTCCCGGATCTCCTGGAGGAAGGCGAGATCCGCGGCGACCTCCACACCCACACGAAGTGGTCCGACGGCAACAACACGATCCGGGAGATGGCCGAGGGCGCCGCCTCGTTCGGCTACGACTACCTCGGGATCTCCGATCACGCCACCGGCCCGGGGATGGTCGGCGGGGTCGGCCTCTCCGACGACGAGCTCCGCGAGGAACTTGAGGAGATCCGCGCCGTCGACGAGGCCGTCGGGATCGACCTGTTCGCGGGCGTCGAGGCCAACATCAGCGCCGACGGGGAGATCTCCGTCGGCGACGACCTGCTGGCGGACCTAGACTGTGTCGTCGCCTCGCCCCACTCCGGGCTGGACGGCGACGGCACCGACCGCATCATCGCCGCGATCGAGCACCCCCACGTCGATGTCATCGGCCACCCGACAGGCCGGCTGCTGAACCGGCGCAGCGGCATCGATCTGGACGTCTCTCGCGTGGCCGAGGCGGCCGCCGAGCACGGCGTCGCCCTGGAGATCAACAGCGACCCCCGCCGGCTGGATCTGGAGGGCGGGCCGGTCAAGACCGCGGTCGACGCCGGCGCGACGATCGCCATCGACACGGACGCCCACCAGCCGGGGACGCTGTCGTACGTCCGCTACGGCGTCCACACTGCCCGCCGCGGGTGGGCCGAGCGCGACGACGTACTCAACGCCTGGGACGTCGAGCGCGTCCGCGAGTTCCTGGGGCTGTGACCTCCGAACCCGCGTTCGCCCCGGACCGCGATCCGCTGCTGCTGGACGCGATGCTCGGGAAGCTCGCCCGCTACCTGCGGCTGTGCGGGTACGACGCCGCCTACGTCCTCGACCGGGACGTCGAAGCCGACGACCGCGTGCTGGCGACCGCCCGGGCGGAGGGTCGGACGCTGCTGACGCGGGACGGCCAACTGGCCGCGCGAGCCGACGACGCCGTCCTGCTCACGACCCGCGAGATCGACGACCAGCTGCGCGAGTTGCGCGACGCCCGCTTCCGGCTCGAACTGGCCGCGGACCCCGCCCACTGCGGCCGGTGCAACGGGCGACTGGAACCGGTGGATCCGACGGCCGCCACGCCCGAGTACGCGCCGGATCCCGCCGAGAGCGACGTCTGGCGGTGCGAGGCGTGCGGGCAGCACTTCTGGAAGGGAAGCCACTGGGCCGACGTGGCCGAGACGCTAGCGACCCTGTAGCCGCTGGAGCCCCGTCGCTACTCCCACTCGGGCTCGCGGTCCTCGACGAACGCCGTCATCCCCTCCGTCTGGTCGGCGGTGCCGAACAGGCCGGACCACAGGCGCTGCTCGTACTGGAGGCCCGAATCGAGGTGCATGCGGTGGACCTGGTTCAGCGCCTCCTTGGCGGCCTGGAGGGCGAACGCGGGCCGGGCGGCCAGGTCGGCGGCCATCTCCTGGACGTAGTCGTCGAGTTCGTCGTGGGCGACGACCTCCCCGACGAGGTCCATCTGATCGGCGTCCTGGGCGTCGACGCGCTCGGCGAAGAACACGAGCCGGCGGGCGGTCTCGTCGCCGACGAGGCGGGCCAGCCGCTGGGTGCCGCCCCAGCCGGGGACGATGCCCAGATCCAGTTCCGTCTGGCCCAGCACGGCGCGCTCGCTGGCGACGCGGAGGTCCGCCGCGAGCGCGAGCTCGCAGCCGCCGCCGAAGGCGTAGCCGTTGACGGCGGCGATCACGGGCGCGAAGAACTCGTCGACCCGGTTGACGACGCGGTGGCCCAGGCGGGCGTAGCGCTGGGCCTCGTCGACGCCCATGTCCTTCATGTAGGCGATGTCGGCACCGGCGACGAAGGCGTCGTCGCCCGCCCCGGTAATCACCAGCGCGCGGGTGTCGCGGCGCTCGGCCTCGTCGAGGGCCTCGTCGAGGGCCTCCAGCGTCTCGACGTTGAGGGCGTTCAGGCGGTCGGGGCGATCGACGGTGATGGTCGTGACGTGGTCCTCGTGCTCGAAGGAAACTGTCTCCCAGTCCATGGGGGCCATGCGTCGAGCGGGGGCTTAACGGCTGGCACGCCTGTCGGTGCGGTGATGGGTCGGCTGTCGGCCCCGGGCCGGGCCCTCCGCGGCTGCTGTCGGACGCCTACCAGGTCGGTGCGGATTCAGAACACCGAAATAGGTCGTCGTCATACCGCCGCACGATGACACTCTCCGAGGAGGCCCGCGAGCGCCTCGCGGACGTCGTCGCCCTGCAGCCCACGAAGAACGCGGAACTGCAGGAGCGCTGGGGACTCGAGAGCGGCAGCGAGGTCCACCGGTACCTCGAGGACGAACTCAAGGAGTACTACTACCGGAACGAGGACAGCCTGATCTGTGCGACCGAGGAGGCCGCGGTCCTCGTCGGCGCGAAAGACGAGACCGACGCGGGCGAGCGGATCGTCCGCGTCCCCGAGCTGCAGGCGGCCGTCCTCGGCGTGCTCGCCGGCCCCGACGAGGAGCCCCAGAGCGTCGTCGCCGTCCTCCACGCCCTCGAGGACGCCGGCCACGAGGCCGACGTCGACGACGTTCGGTCGGCGCTGCGCAACCTCACGAACAAGGGCGTCGCCGAGCGCGTCCAGCGGACCGTCCCGACCTACCGATTGAAGATCGCCCGCGAGGAGTTCACCGTCGAGGAACTCGAGTGAGCGCCGGCGTCACGCCTCGGGATCGGGGCGCCGACGCCCGCGCTGGCGGTCGAGCAGCCGCTTGATCGCCTTTCCGGGCCCGCCCTCGATCGGCCAGCCCCGCTGGCGCCACGCCGGCGGCTCGGGCTCGTACTGCGAGCAGCCGCCCCGGCACTCGGCCGCGGTGGGGTGGCACTCCTTGGCCGCGCAGTACGGGAGGACGTCGCCCGCGTCGACGGCGAGCGCGAAGTGCCGGCAGTCCGGGCGCATGGTGTCGGCGTAGGCCCGCCAGCCGCGCTCGTAGGCGCGCTCTGCGATCTCCAGGCGCTTGTCGGCCTTCCACTCCGGATTGGCGTACTCGAAGCGGGCCGCCGAGGCGTCGTACTCGCCGCCGGAGGGGCGCTCGGTGATGCGCGTCCCCGGGTCGTCGACCGAAAGCGTCCGGGGGTTCCACGCGACGTCGACCCCGCCGGCCCCCGGATCCAGCGTCAGGATGCCGGCCTCGACGGGGACGTCCTCCAGCAGCGCGGGCTCGACGGTCGAGCCCGTGGCGGTCGTCGCTACCCACACCTCGTCGGCGAGCGCGAGCGCGACGTCGCGTTCGAGCTGCGGGGCCAGGTCGCGGGCGGCGCTGGCGTCCAGGTCCGGCTTGTTCTCGACGGCGACGATCCGCTCGACCCAGTCCGGGTAGGGCCACTTCCGGCGCAGTTCGATCCGCCCGTTCGCGCCCCGGCGGGTCTCGATCAGTTCGCGGTCGGCCGCGGTGTGGACGGCCTCGCGGACGTACCGCCAGGGGTAGCCCGGATCCGGGAGGGCGTCCTGGTACCACGCCCAGTCGGCGGGAGCGTTCCGGACGACGTGCAAGAGATCGGAATCGAGGGCCTGCGCGCCGAAGCGCGCGCGGTCGCGGAGCGCCTCGGGGTCGGCCTCGACGACGATGGTGTCCCAGCGGCGGTACTTGGTGCCGAGCTGGCGGGCGACCAGGGCGGCGGTGTCCGGGCCGAGGCGGCCGACGGGCGGCCAGTCGCGCTCGGCCCACTGGCAGACGCGCAGCTCGAAGACGAACTCCGACTCGTCGGTACCTGCCGGCGCCACAGGGGGGTCTGGGAGCCGGCGGGTTTAATCGCTGTCGGCGATCGGTGGCCTGCGCGACCGCTGGCGGCGCTGGGCACGCCGGCGGGGCCGCCAGCGCCCGGGCGCGGTCAGAGGTCCGCTTCCTCGTCGATGAATTCGTGTGCCCGTTCGAGGATCTCGCGGGGGCCGTCCTGGGTGACGGTGTTGATCGCCTGGTCGTAGTCGCGCCACTGCAGGTCGCGGTGTTCGTTGGACAGCTCGGCGCTGGCCTCGTAGGACTTGGCGATGAACAGGTGGACCGTCTTGTGGATGGTGTCCCCGTTCGCCTCGAACACGTAGTCGTAGTCTTTGCGGAAGCCGTCGATGAGCCGGAAGTCTTCGATTCCGGCCTCCTCTTTCACTTCGCGGATGGCGGTCT
>JBDGSW010000118.1:0-19200 GCA_042217345.1 Haloarculaceae archaeon | reverse complement strand
TGGTCGAGGTTGCATCAACGCGAGTCACGTCCTTACCAACGGCGATCCTGACCGGGTCACAGCGGAGATCTCGAACAGAATCAGCGATTACGAACTCAGAGATATCTTGGTAGAGGATGCGGTGATACCTGCGTTCAAGGACCACGAAACAGCAGCAAATATCAACGAGTTTATCGCCGCCAACACTGATTCAAAACAGACCAACAATACCGCAGAACAAAGGCTAATCGAACTGAACGGGGCAACTTACCTCCGACCGACAGTCGTCAAGACGGAAGACGATGACTCTGAGCTAGTCACCGAACTTCCCTTCCAGTACATCACCGTCACTCAAATCGACGAAGGAAACTTCGAGGACGCGATATCAGGATCACTCTCCCTTACGCTGTTCACGGAAAACGAGGAACTCGAAGAACGGGCTCTCTACCATCCAGAGGTCTCGAAAGTCTACGCAGATGGCGCGGCTCCCAACGCTCTCGATCCAACGGAACCCCACGAGGGATACATTACAGATACACTGCTTCAAAAGAAGGCTTACCGGCCTGGATGAACTCTTGGAAGACTGGAAGCTCCTCTCAAGTCACATCGTCGTCTGAAATATTCGAATAATAGCCCGTTTTCTGCTTGCTACGTGCTTCATTCGTCCAATAACGGATGCATCCCCTTACATAGGAGATGCAGACCTCGGCACTCATAGGGCTCGTCACCGCCAGGTCGTCACGCCGGCTCGGCCCGGTGTGTGCTCGTCATCGGCCGGGCGGCGCTACGGAGCGGGTCGGGAAGTCGGTTGTCCTCCGGCGCGGTCGATCAGAGGACGAAGATCAGCGGGAGCATGGCGACGAACCCGACGGCGGTCCCGGCGGCGAGCCAGGTCTTGGCCGCGCCGTCCGAGAGGGACTCGCCGGCCTCCAGGCCCTCGGGGAGGACGTCGTCGACGACCAGGTACAACATCGCGCCGGCGGCCAGCCCGTAGCCGAAGCCGAGGAACTGCTCGGCGAGCACGACGGCGTAGAAGGCCACGACGGCGCCGATGGGCTGGGGGATGCTCGTGACGAACGCCGCCGCCCACATCTTGGCGTTGCTCATCTGCTCGCGCATGGGGATGGCCGTCGCGATCCCCTCGGGAATGTTGTGGATCGCCAGCGAGGCCGTCATCACGACCGCCAGGATCGGGATGGTAAAGCCCAGCCAGTGGAAGCCGCTACCGGTGTTGAGCTGGGCGAACGAGACGCCGATGGCGATGCCCTCCGGGAACGAGTGGACGAAGAGGACGACGAAGATGTTCAACAGCGTCGTCGCGTCGGCCTCGGCCATGTCCTCGGGCTGGTAGTCGACGCGCTCGACGAACTCGTGGGCGCCGACGACCAGCAGCGCGCCGACGACGAACCCGCCCCCGACCTGCAACAGGGTGCTGTGGTGCTGATAGGCCTCGTAGAGGAGGCCGAACACCGACGCCGAAGCCATCAGCCCGCCGGCCAACCCCCACAACCCGACGTCCAGGCGGTCGTCGATGTTCTCGACGAAAAACAGCGGCACTGCGCCGAGGCTCGTCCCGAACGCCGCGATCAGTCCCGCCACGAACACCAGGACGTACGCGTGCCAGTGGATCGTCGCCATCGTTGTGCCTCTCGCGCTCACCTTCGAACCGCATGGATTTGTTCGTTACGAACTATTTTTTGGCCGGCCGAAATAGAAGGTCGCGGACGACGATCGATCGTTTCCGGAACGGGTCGATCAGACGTTCAGGCGGACGGTGTTCTCGCGGACCGTCGAGACGAAGTGTTCGTTCAGGCGCTGGGTCTCCTGGTTGACGACGCCGTCCCAGTCGAGGTCGTCGATTACGTCGGGATCGGCGTCGGCGTCGATCCTGACCCAGAGCTCGCCGTTGCGCACGTCGGTCACCTCGCCCACCGGACGCCCGTCCTGGTCGACGACGCGTTTGCCGATCTGCTCGTCCGAGAACTCGGCCATGCCCGCAGTAGGGCCGCCAGCCGGGTAGTGCTTCCCCCGGACCGAGGCGTCCGGCAACCGACCCGCAACCACGCCAAAGGACCGCGGGACCGTACCTGGGCCCATGCCACGACTGGCAGGACTGCTCGAGTCAGCCGAACGGGAGCCGTCGGACGCGTCGGCCGCCGGGACGGACCAGGGCTCGGCGGCCGGCGGGTCCGGCGCGACCGAGTCCTCGATCACCGACTCGACGGCCTTCACGGCCGCGCGACTCCTCTACGGGGCCGTGCTGGCGTTCATGGCCGCGGACAACCTCCGCGACCTCGACGGGGCGATCCAGTACGCCGAGGGAAACGGCGCGCCGATGCCCGAACGAACCGTGCCGGCGATCAGCGCGGCGCTGTTCGGCGGGAGCCTCGGCATCGCCACCTGGCGGCTCCCCACGCTGTCGTCGCTGGGCGTGCTCTCTTTCCTCGTCGGCGTCACGCCGATCATGCACGACTTCTGGACCGAGGAGGGCCAACAGCGCCAGCAACAGCAGATCCACTTCCTGAAGAACGTCGGCCTGCTGGGCGCCGCCCTGGCGTTCCTGGGCGTCGCCCGCAGCGACTGATCGCGACGATCGCGAGTCGCCCCGCGCGGGCTCAGTCCACGTAGTCGGTGATCGCCGCTGCGGCCCGCGCACCCGCCCGTCCGTCCATGGGAATCCCCAGTCGGCCGAGCCACGCGGCCCGGCGCTCCAGGACCTCGGGAGCGGGCCCGTGCTCGTAAACGTCAGCCAGCAGCGACAGCGAGAGCTCGTCGGCGATGGTCCCGATCGCCGGCACCTCGTTGGTTGTCGAGCGGACGGCCGTCAGCTGGACGAGCGGGCGGCCGGTGTGGAGCCACTCGGTGACGATCCCCGAGTAGTCCGAGACGAGGACGTCCGCGGTCAGCAGGCTCTCGACGGGCGACCACGCGTCGTCGTAGGTGACGTTCGGGAGCCCGCAGATCCGTTCGCGCAGCTCGCGCACCGCCGAGCGCGCGGGCTCCTCCAGCACGTCGTGCGGGTGGGGCCGAAACGTGAGGTGGTAGTCGCTGCCCGCGACCGTCTCGAGGACGTCCTCGGCCGTGTTGAGAAACGAGCCCTCGCCGTAGCGAGTGTTCGTCGGCGCGTAGAGTACGCGTCGTTCCCGTGGCGCGGGTGCGTCGACCAGCCGGTCGGCCTCCGGGACGCCCACGACCTCGACGTCGAGTTCCGGGCCGGTCTGGCGATAGGTCTCGGCCCACCACTCCCCCGGGGCCAGCGCGGCGTCCATCAGCGGGAACACCTCCCGGACGTCGACGTCGGCGGTGCCGCGGCCGATCGAGGCGCCGTGGCGGACGTGCACCAGTGGGTACTCCTCCTGGAAGGTGATGGCCCGGTGGCGGTAGTTGTGGTTGTAGACGACCACGTCGGGGTCGATCTCGCGGACCTGCCGGTCGACGTACCCGACGTCCATGAACGACAGGTCGATCTCCGCGATCCGGTCGGTGCAGTCCTTCGCGGCCGGCCGCAGCGGGAGGTACGCCGAGTCGGCGTCGACGTGGGGGTCGATGGCCTCGAAGGTCTTGGCCTGGAAGGGGAACTCGATCGTGTAGAGGACCTCGGTCATGGCGGGCGCCCACGGTACGTGACTCGCCCGCGTAGGCGTTTGGTGGCTCCCTCGCCCGGGGGAGACTGACTGCGATCGGCGTGGATACCGCGTGGAGCGCCTTCACGAGTCCGGTTGGCCCATCGAAACGGTCGGCCCGGTGGAACGACCACCAGGGTGGGACTGGAAGGGGCCGCCCGCTCACGGAGCGAGACGACGGAAGCACCGCGGCCAAACGGAGTGAAGCGAGGCGCGCAACGAGTCACAGCCCGTGAGCGGGCGGGGGCTTCCGAGGCGGTCGTCACGGTGCCGTCGCTCCCGGTTACGTCGGTGGTTGTCCGACGAGAAGCGAAAAGAACCGATCCTAGGCGATGTCCCAGCGGTCGGCGGTGACGCCGTCGACGCCGGCGGCGCGCAGGTGCTCGATCTCGGTCTCGGTGCGGGCGGCCTTCCAGGCGATCACGGAGAGCCCGCGGTCGTGGGCAGTGTCGACGACGTCCGTGTCGAGACAGAGGTCGTAGTGGGGGTGGACCACGTCACAGCCGAGCTCGATCGCCGTCTCCAGGCCGTCGCGGGGATCGGCCTCGAAGAGGTAGCCCGTAGGGACGTTCCAGGTGAGGTCGTGGACGCCCGCCAGCGCGGCGGGTTCGAACGAGGAGACGGTCACGTCGAGGTCGTAGCCGGCGACCACGCGCTTGAGGTCGCGCGCGATGTCGGTGTCCTTGAGTTCGAGCTGGGCGCGGACGTCCGCGGGGAAGGCCTCGAGAACGTCGGCCAGCTGCGGGATCGACTCGCCGGAGTCCATCACCTCCAGCGACTGGAGCTCCGAGAGGGTGAGGTCGGCGACGGTGCCGCTGCCGTCGGTCAGGCGGTCGACGGTCTCGTCGTGGAACACCACCAGTTCGCCCGACCCGCAGCGGCGCACGTCGACCTCGACGGCGTCGACGTAGCGGGCGGAGCGTTTCACGGCGGCGACGGTGTTTTCCGGACACTGGTCGGCGCACCCGCGGTGACCGATGATCTCCATCAGGCGAGCGCAAGCGTAGGGGCGCATTAACAGTATCGACTACCGAATCGCGGCGCCCAGGGACGGCCCGACACTGTTGCCGGCGGACGTCCATATTCGCGGCTCACGGTCGATCTGCCGGGCGGTAGGGGAGTCTGAACGACGAGTAAGGGCGGCCACGGCGGTCAGGTCTGGAGGTCGAGTTCGTCGGGGGCGTCGAACGGAAGCTTCGTGCGGGCGGCGACCTTGTCGCGGGGGTAGTTGATCTCGATGTGGTTGTCGGCGGGGACGGGGATCATCTCCGTCCGGACGCGGGTGTAGATGCCGGGGTACCACTCGCGCGGGTTGGCCGCCAGGTAGCGCCGGGCGGGTTCGAGGTGGTCCCGGGCGACGATCCCAAGGCCGGTGTGGCGGTGCCCGGGGATGAGGCCGTAGTCGGTGACGAAACCGTGCTCGTCGCACTGGACGGCGGTGGCCTCGTCCTGGACGCCCGGCAGGGCGCCGACGACCGAGCGCGTGCCGGGGGCGGCGCGCTGGTGGGTGACCAGGCGGTCGACCGCCGAGCGGGTGACGATGACGTCGCCGTTCAACACGAGCACGTCGTCGTCGACGCCGCGGATCCCGCGGCGCAGCGACTCGGCGTTCTCGTAGTCGGCCCAGTCCTCGAAGATCTCGGTCCGCGCGTCGCCCACCTCGTCGATCACGTTCTCGTAGGCGTACCCGAGGACGACCGTCACGTCGTCGACGTAGGGGTCGACGGCGTCGCGCTGGCGCTCGTAGAGCGTGCGGCCCGCCAGCTTCATGAACGCCTTCGGAACGTCGGCCGTGTCACGCCCCATGCGGCTGCCCTCGCCGGCCGCGAGGATCACTGCGTGCACGCGACCACCTCCGCGGCCGCGCGGGCGCCCACCTGCCCGTCCATCGGGATGCCGAACGCCTCGAGCCGAGCGGAGAGGGTCTGGGCCACCTCGTCGGGGTAACCCGACTCGTAGAGCCGGTCGACCGTCGACAGCGCCAGGCGGTCGGTGGTCACGCCCAGCGGCGGGACCTCGGCGTCGGCCGCCAGCGCCGTCAGCTGGGCGAGCGGGCGGCCGGTGTGGAGCCACTCGGTGACGATCCCTGAGTAGTCAGAGACGAGCAGATCCGCCCAGAGCATGCTCTCGCGCGGCCTCGCCTCGTCGTCGAAGGCGACGTTCGGGAGGTCGGCGATGCGCTCGCGACAGCGCTCGGTGAGCGATCGCCCCGGCTCCTCGATGCGGTCCATCGGGTGGGGGCGAAAGCGCAGCTCGTACTCAGAGCCGGCGAAGACGTCGAGGACGTCCTCGGCGGTCTCCAGGTAGCTGCCGCCGCCGTAGTTGTGGTTCGTGGGCGCGTAGAGGACGTGGCGTTCGCGCGGCGGGTCGGCGCCGACCAGCTCGTCGGCCTCTGGGACGCCGACGACGGCCACCCTGACGTCGTCGGGGAAGTCGGCGCGATACCGTCTGGCCCACCGCTCGCCGGGAGCGAGCGCGACGTCGACGGCGTCGGCCAGGTCTCGCGTGGTGTTTGCGGTCTCGTCGCGACCGATCGAGGCGCCGTGGCGGACGTGGACGACGGGGTACTCCTCGTGGAAGGCAGGCCGCTCGCCGAGGGCGGCTGCCTCGAAGCGGTGGTTCTGGACGACGACCTCGGGGTCCAGCGCCCGGATCACGGCGTCGAGGTCGGCCGCCGACTCGATGTCGGCGTCGACCTCCGGGACGTCGGGCAGCGAGCCGCGGGCCTCCGGTCTGAGGGGGACGTACGCCGAGGGAACGTCGAGGTGGCGATCGATCGCCGAGAACGTTTTCCGCATGAATCGCCGGTCGAAGGTGTATACGATTGCGACCATAGTCGTGTGCGTGTGGTGTTCGGACACCGCCGCGGACTCCGAATCAGGAGCCCTCGGTAGCGAGCAGTACTACAAGGTAGCCTCCGTACGCCTCGGCAACTGTTAATCCTGTCGGGCCTCCGAAATATAAACGCGCAAGTTACACGGTACATAGTGGACGAACGCCGTCGGTAAGGCCGTCTTTCCGGGACGGCGCCGTGATCTTAGTCGGGGTCGTTCGCCCGCTCCGACCGCTGGCAGGTATGTCGGAATACGGGTATGACCGGTCACATTTGGGGCTCGCGACCGAACGGCGACGCATGAACGAGACCGAGCACGGGTGTCTCGAGACGGCGCTGTCGAACTTCCCGGCGCGGATCGGGCGCGGGATGCGCGACGCCTTCGACCACGAGGACATGCTGGCCGACGACGAGCAGCTCACGCCGATGGGCCGAGCCTGGGTCCAGGGGTACGCGGCCGCGCAGCTGTCGGTCATTCGCGGGACGACGACGGGAAAGCCGAATCTGGCCCTCGAGGACGTCGAGGCGATCGAGGACCTGGTGCTCCAGCACGAGGACGAAATCGTCGCCCAGCTGTACGCCTGATCACGATGCCCTCACACGTCGCGGTCATGACCTACAACGTCCGGTACGACAACCCGGCCGACCAGGAGTACGTCTGGCGCAAGCGCCGCGACGAGGTCGCCAGCGTGATCCGCTTTCACGACCCGGACCTCGTGGGGTTACAGGAGGCGCTGGGCGACCAGCTGCGCGACCTGCGCGACCGGCTGCCGGGCTACGAGTGGCTGCCGGCCGGCCGGGACGCCGGCGCCGCCGAGAACGCCGGCGAGTACCCCGCGATCGGCTACGACACCGACCGGTTCAACCTCGAGGCCGAGGATTCCTTCTGGCTGTCGGAGACGCCCGACGAGCCGGGCAGCGTCGGCTGGGACGCCGCGCTCCCGCGGCTGGTCAAGTACGTCGAGCTGCGCGAGATCGACACCGACGTCCGCTTTTTTCACTTCAACACGCACTTCGACCACGCCGGCGACCGCGCCCGCGTCGAGAGCGCGAAGCTGTTGCGCGACCGCATCGACGCCGTCACCGGCGACGAGCCGATCGTCGTCACGGGCGATTTCAACGCCGAGGAAGCCACCGAGCCCTACGAGGTTCTCACGCACGAGAACGGCCACCGCCGGGCCCTGCTCGACGCCCACTACGCGGCCAGCTACCCTCACCACGGCCCGACGACGACGGTGACTGACTTTACGAGCCTCGTCCCCGACCACAAGATCGACCACGTCTTCGTCTCCCGGGACGACGAGGTGCTCGTCCACGGCACCTGCTCGGACACCTTCGGCGACGGACTCTACCCCTCCGACCACCTGCCAGTGCTGGTCAAGTTGTCGGTGCCCCGGCGGACGCCGACCGCGTGAGCGGGCGGTCGACGCGGCCGGCGCGCGTTACCCCGCCGGCCTCACTGCTTGGCCTGGTTCTCCCACTTGTCCTTGCGCTCCTCGGCGGTCGTGCCGGTGACGGCGCGGAGGAAGCGGTTCTTCGCCTCGATGGCCTGGTGGGGGTTCGCGCCCGGCGGCAGCGCCCGCGGGTCCGTCTCGTCGAAGCGGGCGGCCAGCAGGTCGTTGCCGGCGGCGCGCTGGATCGGCCCCGCGATCACCCGATCGATGCCCTGGACCTGGACGTCCTCGAGAACGAAACACTCGATCGACTGCCCCAGGATCGTGAAGAACGACGACCCGGCGAAGCGGCCGCCGAACGAGGAGACGAGCTGGTTCGGGAGCTCGCGCTTGGTCGCGCTGGCGGGTTGGCCCGAGCGGATCTCGTAGGTCTGGAAGCCGGCCTCGGTCGTGCTCATGCGCGCGCGACTACGGGCGCCAGCCCTACGAGGGTTCGGAGCCGTTGGCCGGCGGACACGTCAGCCCCGGCGACCGCCGGGCCCGTACAGCCGAGCTTACTGCCAGCGCGGCGGCAGCCGACCGCCACAGGGGCGGCTTACGGTCGTGGGCTCACAGCGCCCCCGCGAGCGAGCGACGGAAACCTGACGTTTACGCGCGGCGGCCCGGCCTGGCGCGCGGTAGCCGGTTTCTTACTATCCGGGTCGAGTCCGATGCGGGCACATGGGCAACACCGGCGGTGACCGCGACGGCGCGCTCGCGCGACGAGGCGTGACAGTGGACGAGGCGCTCGAGGACTACGGCAACAGCCTGTGCGTCGACGAAGAGACGGCCGCCGAGCGCCTCGTCGCCTGCCATCGGGACCCCGAACGGTCCCTGGTCGACGTGCCCGACGAGAGCGACTTCGCGTTCGCCAAGCACCTCTCACGGCGCTTCGAAGACCGATTCTAACGGCGCATGAGTTCGGACGCGGACTTCGATCGAGCGGTCGACCGAGTCCGAAACTTCGTCACCCGGATCGGCGACACGGTGGCCGAGCCGATCCAGGACCGTGAGGACGGCACCCGAACCGTCGGGTTCGTCGTCGAGCGCGACTCCTATCGGTACCAGGTACTGGGCCAGCCTGGCCAGGAGTTCTTCCACGTCATCTTCCCCTTCAGCATCGTCTCCCAGCTCGAAGGGGTGATGACTCGCGAAGCCGCCATCGAGATCCTCGCCGATGACGAGGACGACCTCGATGACGTCGCCGAGCGCGCGCCCGAGGACCCCCGCCACAACGCCGCCCTGCGCGTGCTCAACGGGGTCGCGCCCGGCGAGCGCGAGGCATTCGCCTACTACCTGGTGATCATCCTCGGGTCGGGCGACGCCGCGTTCGTCCTCCAGAACACCGACACCGGTATGGTCGCCGGCTTCCAGGTGTTCACGAAGGTCTTTCCCTACGAGCGGGAGTTCTCGCTCACCGAGTTTAACCGCTCTGTCCAGTCGGTCGTCAACACCGGCATCAGCGCCATGCTGTTCGTCAACTTCACCTTCGACCTCCCCTCGATGGTCGACAACGGCGGCGTCACCGGGATGCCGCCGTGGTACATCCACTGACGGGCGGTCTCGGCCGCCGAGAGACGGCCGCCACGCCGCTTCAGCGCTCGTCGAGGCCGGCGTGGTCCGTCTGCTCCCTGTCGCGGCGCATTCGCGCGCGCAGCTCCGCCGGCGCCGCGGGTACCCGGCGCTCGGCCGGGGCGTCGTCGGCTTCGATCTCCTCGATCGACAGGGGATAGGTCCGCAGGTCCTTGTGGAGGGCGATGCCCGCACGGGCGCCGTCGCCGATGGCGATCGGCGTCTGGTTCTGGCCGTGGGTGACGTCGCCGACCGCGTAGACGCCGTCGACGCTGGTCTCCCCGCGGTCGTCGACGGCGACCGCGCCGTCCTCGCGCAGCTCACAGCCCAGCTCGGCGGGCAGCGAGGCGTTGTACTCCCGGCCGTAGACGGCGAACCCGCCCAGGAACTCCCGCTCGCGGCCGTCGGCGAACGCCAGGCCGCCCAGCCACGGCTCCTCGGCGTCGGGGTCCTCGGGGAACGCCGAGACGACCTCGGCGTCGATCCGGTCGAGTGGGTGGGCCGCCAGCCGTTCGGCCGTCTCCGCGCTCCAGGTCGGCGTCTCGGCGTCGGTCAGCAGCGTCACCGCGTCGGTGAAGTTCAGCATGAGCATCGCGACCCGGGCGGCGTGGTCGGCGTGGCCGAGGACGAACACGTCGCCGTCGCCCAGCGTGTAGGCGTCGCAGTGCAGGCAGTAGTGCAGCCCGCGGCCGACGTACCGCTCGAGTTCGGGAATGTCCGGGTTGCGGTCGGTGAAGCCGGTCGCGAACACCACCCGGTCGGCCAGCACCGTCCCGTGGGCGGCCTCGACGCGGAAGCGCCCGCGCTCGTCGGCGCCCGCGCGCTCGACGGCGCGCACGGAGTCGGGGAAGAAGTCAGCGCCGTACTCGTCGAGCTGTGAGACGCCGAGGGCGGCCAGCCGACTCCCCGAGACGTCCTCGGAGACGCCCGGCAGGTTGTGGATGTTCTCGACGGCGTCGTGGCGCCCGCCCTCGCGCTCGAAGACGGCCGTCCGGTGGCCCAGCCGGGTGGTGTACAGCCCGGTCGTCAGGCCCCCGGGGCCGCCGCCGACCACGACCACCTCGTAGTGCGCCCGATCGGTCATCCGTCGGCCTCGCCCGCGTCGGCCAGCGGGTAGCGCAACAGCGCGCCGACGCCGCCGAAGGCGTCGGCGAACTGCGTCCCGCGCTCGTCAGCCGTCGGCACCACCAGGCAGTCGCCGCCCTCGCCCTCGGTCCGGTCGCGCAACTCCTGGACGGTCTCGACCGGCAGCGACTCCGCCAGCAGCGTCGTCTCGACGGCGCCGTACTCCAGGGCGCGCTCGGTCTCCGCGCGGCCGTAGACGACAGGCTCGTCCTCACGGTCGAGCCCCGCGAACAACCGGTCGAGGGCCTCGCGAGCCGCCTCGGTGCCCGCCGCGTCGAGGTCGTCGCGCGCCCGCTCGGCGAGCTGGGCCAGCCCCTGCTCGGAGGCGTACTCGACGGCGTAGGTGTGCTCGACCAGCAGGTCACGGAGCCGGTGGTCGAGGTACTCGCCGCGGCGGAACTCGTCGGCGGTCACCTCGGTGCCGCCGAGGACGACCGCCTCCGGCGAGTCCTCGCCGAGAAAGGCGCGTTCGGCCGCCTCGGCAACGTCCGAGAAGAACGACTCCTTCTGTTGCTCGCGGCGGCGCTCGAAGCGGTCGGCCGACTGGCCGCCGGCCTTCGTCTTGCCCATCACCTGGCTGTCGAGGGTCTCGATCGGCTCGACGCCGCCGCCCTCGAAGCGACCCAGCGCCGCACCGCCGCGCTCGACGACCAGCAGGCCGTACGTCGGCGCGGGGTGGGTGCTCGCGGCGAGCGGGTCGGTGTCGAAGGCGTTCGCCCGGACGAGCTCGGCCTCGGGGACCGGTGCCGGCAGGTCGTCGAAGACGTACTCGACGAGCTCGCCGTCGACGTCGCCGACGTAAACGACGAGGCCGCTCGCCGGCGTCTCGTCGTACTCGTGGAGGACGTGTCGCAACTGGCCGAGCGCGTCGCGCTCCGGGCGGGAGGCCTCGTCGGCGTCGATGTACTCCGCGCGGGCGTGTTCCTCCTCGACGCGCTCGAGCGCGTCGCCGAGCGCCTGGTCGGGCGGCACCGCCAGCGTCACGAGGGAGTCGCTCTCGCTCTCGGCGGCCGCCACGTCGTCGATGCGTGCGCGTCGCGTCGGATCGTGAGCAGACATGGAAAGCGTGTCACCGTCGGCCGCGGGACCGATCCAGCGGCCGCCGGACCCGAACCAGGGGTGGCGCAAATACGGGACGGCTCCGGGTGAGGGCCGTGCCTGCACGCGCAGGCCAGCCCACGACCCCGCGGCCGGCCGGAGGCTTTTCCCCGAGCCCGCGCGAATCCCCGGTGATGCTCGTCCTCGGCGACGCCCACGCCGCCGACCCCGACCACCGCGAGCGCCTGCTGGCCACCTACGGCGCCGTCGACGCCGACGCCGCGATCCAGGCCGGCGACCTCCAGTGCTACGACCTGCCGACGCCGACGTGGTTCGTCGCCGGCAACAACGAGGACCTGGACGTCATCGACGCGCTGCGGGCCGGCGAGCGCCTCGACGGCACCCGCAACGCCCACCTGCTCGCCGGGGCGGTCGCCGAGGTCGAGGGGCTGGCCGTCACCGGCCTCTCGGGCAACCACGCGCCGACGAGGTACGACCTCGACCGCGACGAACTGGTGGGGGACCGCCGTCGGCACTTCACCCACGAGGACGTCGAGCGCGTCGCGGCCGGCGAGGACGTGGACGTGCTCGTCGTTCACGAGGCGCCCCACGGGCTGCTGTCGTACGGCTACGACCCCGGCTGCGAGCACGTCGACGACTTGCTCGAGACGCTCGAGCCCGCCCTCTGTCTCGTCGGGCACCACCACAAACACCGCGAGTCGACGTTCGGCGACACCAGGGTCGTCAGCCTCGCACCGGTGTGGGAGGGCTACTACACGCTCGATCCGGAGACGCTCGAACTCGAGCGCCACGATGGCCCGGCGTGACGGTCACTCGCCGATCCGCTCGCGCGCGGCCGCCACCACCAGCGGGAAAGTGATGGTCGCGTCGGCGTACACCGAGACGTTGCGGGCCTCGGGTTCGAGTTTGCCCCACGAGCGGGCCTCGTCCAGCGTCGCCCCCGAGAGCCCGCCGGTGTTGGGCGGGTCCATCGTCAGCTGGACGGCGAAGTCGTAGGCGTCGGGCGCCACCAGCATCGTCTGGAGGACGTAGTTCTTCGGGACGCCGCCGCCGACGACCATCGCCCCCGCGCGCTCGGCGTCGAACGCCAGGTCCGTGATGTCGTCCATGTCCGCCAGCGCGTCGAGCGAAAAGTCGGAGGTCTGGTTGTACATCCACGCCTGGAGCCCGAGCACGGAGTCCTGGATCGCCGGGCAGTAGATCGGCACGTCGTGCTCGTAGGCCGCGGCGGCGACCCCCGCGTCCTCCTCGATCCCTTCGCGCTCGTTGACCTCGCTGTTGGCGCGGCCAAGCTCCTCGGTCAGGCGCTGGATGCTCACGGTCCCCTCGGATTCCAGCGGCGGAAAGACCTCCTCGCGGAGGTGCCCCTCGAACAGCGCGAAGTGCTCCTGGGGGAGGTAGACGTTGTAGATGCGGTCGACCTGCTCCTCGCGCAGCGTCTCGTCGAACTCGCGGGTGTCCGTGCCCGCGGGCTCTTCGCCGTGGTGGTGCTTGCCGCCGATGGCCTCGATGGCGTCGTGGGTGAGGTTCGCGCCGGTGGTGACCAGCGCGTCGACGTGGCCGTCGCGGATCAACTCGGCGACGATGCGGCGCATCCCCGTCGGGACCATCGCACCGGCCAGCCCGAGGAAGTTCGTCACGTCCTCGCCGCCGAGCATCTCGGCGTAGACCTCGACTGCCTCGTGGAGGTCGGCCGCGCCGACGCCGGCGGCGCCGTACTGCTCGGCGAGCTCGCCGACGGTCATGCCCGCGCGCGCCTCGGCGTGACCGACCGGATCGTGGCGGAAGGTCTCCCGTTCGGGCGGCTCGTGCTCGTGGTCGTCGTCGCTCATTGCCCCGTGGTGGGGACGGCAGGCGTTTGAACGCCCCGGTCCGGCCCGGCGACAGGACTATCCGCGCGGCTGGCGACGGCTCAGTCATGCCCATCCGCGACGACGAGTTCGAGTCGGGCGTCACCGACGAGGCCGACCGCGCCGGCGTCAACGAGCGCCTCCGATCGGAACTCCTCGAGTACCTCGAAGTGTACGACGACGAGGCGTTCACCGCCCGCGAGCTCGCGCACCTGCTGGCCGCGGAACAGCCCGGCCAGAACCTCGACGAGGGGATCGTCGAGCACGTGATGGGACTGGTCGGCGAACTGACCCCGGGCCGGCGCGACGCCGTCGCGGACGCCCTCGCGGACCTCGTCGCGCGCGGCGAAATCGAGTCCCGCGAGGTCGACACCGGCCACGGCACGCGGACGTACTACCGGGCGGCCGACGGCGAGTAGACGCCCTCAGTTCGTCGTCGTGATCTCGACCACGTCGCGGTGGGAGAGCTCGTGGTCCGCCCCGATCTGGCGGCCCGAGCGCACGTCTTTGCCGTGGAGGAACCCCTCGCCGATGTCCGTGTGCAGGAAGTACGCGAACTCCTCGGTCGTCGCGCCCTCCGGGAGGACGAAGCAATCCTGCAGGAACGTGCCGTCGTCCTGGGGCGACTCCGCGCCCGGGAACACCGCGATGGCGCCGAACTCCTCGAACAGCGCCGTCTCCAGGGCCGTCTGGACGCCCGTGCCGTCGAACTCGGTGACGAACCCGCGGATCTGCTCGAGGCCGGCGGCCTGCTCGTCGCTGACGTCGCCGACGAGTGCGAAGTCGCCGGCGCCCGGCCGGTACTCGACGGCGCCTTGCTCGTCGGCGGTCTTCAGCGCCTTCTCGGCGTGGGCCGAGACCGGCACGAACTCCAGGTGATCGTACTCGGGGTCGGCCGTGATCTCGGCGTAGTTCTCCTGGGCCGCCGGCGTGTCCATCTTGTTCGCCGCGACGATCATCGGCTTGGTCCGGATGCGGATCTCGCGAGCCAGCGCCTCCCGGTCGCTCTCCGCCCACGCGTCGGGGTCGAGTTCCAGCCCCAGCGAGAGGATCACCTGCTTGATCTCGTCCTCGTTGGTCCGGAACGCGCTCATCTGCTCGGCCAGGTCCGCTTCGATGGCCTTGTCCTCGCCGTGATACCCCGACCGGTAGCGCTCGATGCCCTTCTCGAGGATGTCGAGGTACCACATGTCCAGCTCGTTCTCCAGGAAGTCGACGTCCTCGCGGGGATCGTGACCCTCGGTGGCCTCGCCCTCCAGATCGGTCTGGCCCGAGAAGTCGACGACGTGGATCAACACGTCGGCCTCGTTCAGGTCGGTCAGGAACTGGTTGCCCAGGCCTCTGCCTTCGTGGGCACCGGGGACGAGCCCGGCGACGTCGACCAGCTTGACCGGGACGTAGCGCACGCCGGCGCGACAGAAGCCGTGGTTGGGCGTACAGGAGTGCTCGAACTCCGGCGCGGCGCAGTCCACGCGGACGTACGCCTCGCCCACGCTCGGGTCGATCGTCGTGAACGGGTAGGCCCCCTCCGGCACGTCGTTCATCGTCGCCGCGTTGAAGAAGGTCGACTTGCCCACCGAGGGCTTGCCGACGAGACCGATCCGGTAACTCATTGGCTCTCCGTACCCGGTTCCCGGGCTAAAGGGTTTCCAACTTGATACGTCGCGCGTGAGAGTCACTCGCAGCCGGTGGGGACGATCCCCTTCGGTTACAGCCCAGTGGGGTGGTCCAGGACGACCGTCTCCGGCCCCCACCCGGTGACGAGGTCCGCGAGCGCCGCGACGCCGAACGTCTCGGTGGCGTAGTGGCCGGCCAGGAACACGGAGATCCCGGCCTCGCGGGCCTCGTGGTAGGCCTGCTGTTTGCCCTCGCCAGTGACCAGCGCGTCCGCCCCGGCCGCGACCGCGGCGTCCAGGTAGTCGACGCCGCTGCCGGTGACGATCGCCACCTCCCGGATCTCCTCGGGGCCGAAGTCGAGCACCCGCACCTCCTCGCCGCCGGTGTCGAGGTTCGCGGCCAAGCGCTCGCGGAGTTTCTCGGTCGTGTAGGCGTCGACGGCCGTCCCGCGCTGGCCGACGTACTCCGGGCCGACCTCGCCGAACGGCGCCCGGTTCTCCAGCTCGAGCAGGTCGGCGAGACAGGCGGCGTTGCCCAGTTCCTGGTGGCCGTCCAGCGGGAGGTGCGAGACGTACAGCGGAAGGCCGTGTTCGAAGTGGGGGGCCAGCCGATCGTACAGCCGACCGGTCACCCGCTCGAAGCCGCCCCACGAGTAGCCGTGGTGGGCCACCAGCAGGTCGGCGTCGGCGTCGACGGCGGCCTCGGCGGTCGCGCGGGCGGCGTCGACGGCGAACGCGACCGTCTCGACCTCGCCCGCGGCGCGGCCGACCTGGAGGCCGTTGGCGCTGGCGTCCACGTCGGCGTACGCGTCGGTCCGCAGTTCCTCGTCCAGCCGCGTCACGAGTTCCTCACAGCGCATGGCCGCCCGTAGGCGCCCCCCTCCCGTAGTGGTTGCGTGTCGTCCGTCCCCGCCGGCTCACTCCTCGGGACGGACGAGCCGGTCGCCGTCTTCGGCGACGTAGCCCTGCGCGACGAGCTCGTCGAGGACGTCCTCGCAGTCCTGCTCGGGGAGCTGGTAGGCGCTGGCGGCGACCGTCCGGAACTCAGCGCGGTCGACCGGAAACTCCCGGTTCTGGAGCAGCCGCACGACCTTCTTTGCCGTCGGCGTCGACAACAGTGACGGCTCGGCCGACTCGCCCCCCGCGGCCGCGTCGGCTCGCTCGTCCCGTTCGGCCTCGGCCGCATCGTCGTCGGTCGCGGTCGCCTCGTCTTCCGGCGCCGCCTCGGACTCCTGGCCGGCAGGTCCGGTCCCGTCGGGATCGGTTTCGTCTCCGTCGGGTCCGCTATCCGCGTCAGGCTCGCCGACGGTCTCAGGAATCGCTCCCGCGTCCGTGGCATCCTCGGTCGACGTGGTCGCCTGGTCGCCGGGCCCGTCGCCCGCGGCGTCGTCGGTGTCCGGGTCAGGTGCCGCGGTGGGCTGGACGTCGACGCTGCGGTCCTCGGCGGCGGCGAGCACGGTGTCTAGGACCTTCGAGACCTTCCGGCGGCAGGTCGGACAGAGGTCGATCGCGGTGTCGTCGGCGGCGTCGAGGCGCTCCGGGACGACCGGGACGGCCTCGATCGGCGCGTCGAGGGCGGTCCCGCAGAAGTAACAGGACGACAGGTCCGTCATGGTCGCGACCGACTCCCCCCGCCGCCTATAAACTTCCCGCCGTTCCCGCCGCCGGTCACCGGGGTCGGCTCACTCGCCGGCGGCGTGAGCGAACGCGAACTCGCGGAGGAGTTTGGCACCGAGGGCGGCCGCCTGCCCGTCGTCGCGGTCGTTGACCTCGACGACGTCGAAGCCGTCGGCCAGCGGCGCCACCGCGCGGACGACGTCGCGGAGCTCGCGGGGCGCGAGCCCGAACGGCTCTTTCGTCCCGGTACCGGGCGCGAAGCCGGGGTCGGCGGCGTCAACGTCCACGCTCAGGTAGATCGATCGGTCGGCCCAGTTCGCGGGTGGTTCCCATCCCGACACGTCGTCGGGCGCCACGGCGGTCACGTCGGCCTCGTCCGCCCGGTTCCACTCGGCCTCGCTGCCGGCGCGGGCGCCCAGCACGACCGCCTCGTCGGCGACGGCGAGCGCGTGGCGCGTGACCGTCGCGTGGCTGTACTCGTTGCCGGCGTAGGACGCCCGGAGGTCGAGGTGGGCGTCGAGCGTGACGAACAGGTCGGGGTCGACTGCGCGGACGCCGGCGACGGACACGGTGTGTTCGCCCCCGAGCGTGAGCGGGACGGCGCCGTCGGCGCGGACGTCGGACAGGGTCCCGCGGAGAAAGGTCAGGTATTCGGTGACGTCGTCGCCGGGCGCGACGTCGCCGTGGTCGTGCACGGCGAGGTCGGTGAAGCGCTGTGCAGTGCGGTGGTCGTAGTCCTCGAACGATTCGGCGAAGTGGCGGATGCGGCGCGGGCCGAAGCGCGTGCCGGGCTGGAAGGTCGTCGAGGCGTCCAGGGGGGCGCCGACGACGACGTAGTCGGCGTCGGCCCGGTCGGCCCGCGCGCCGGGGAACATCTAACTGCGGACGATCTTGCGCTGGCCCTCGTACTCGAGGTACTCGATCTCGTCGTCGGCCGACAGCGAGACATCTCCGGGGACGCTCATCGTGATCGTCTCGTAGGTGTCGAGGTCCATCACCTGGGCGACGTCCGCGGACTCGACGTTGACGACCTGGCCCTGCTTGCGCTCGATGATCGGCACCCACACCTTCGCGTCGACGGGCTGGGAGAGGCTGCGCTTCTTGCTGTCGAAGACGCCCTTGCCCTCGATGCGGGCCTTGGCGCTGCCGTGCTTGCCGGGTTTGGCCGTGCTGTAGGCGTTGATCTTGCAGGGGGCGTCGTCCATCATCACGTAACTCCCCTCGTCGAGCTCGCGAACTTCCGTCTGCTCTTTCGCCATGTCCCGCGGTATTCAGTACACGGGCATAAACGGTTTGGAACGCTTCGGGGCCGTCTCCGACCGGTTTGGGCCGCCTCGGCGGCGCTCGATCGGTCGCGTCGTCTAGGCGTCTCTCCAGACCACGCCCTCGAACTCGCCGGTCAACACCACCTCCCCCTCGACCGTACACTCGAAGGCCGCGAGCACGTCGTATCGGTCGTCGCGTTCGGCGACGCGCTCGAGTTCGGTCTCACAGACGACGTGCTGGCCCGTGTACACCGGCCGCCGGAACCGGAAGTCCATCTCGCTGGCCAGCACCTCGAGGTCGCCGCCGATCTTCGTCGGCAGCGTCGCGGTCAACAGTCCGTGGACCATCAGCCGGCCATCGTCGTCCGGCTCGAGGTGGCGCTGCTGGCGATCGTGCGAGAGCGCGGCGAACTCGCGGACTTCCTCGGCGGTGAACGTTCGCTCGTGGGTGATGACGGTTCCCTCACGGAGCTCTGCCATGGCGTCCGTTCCGGTTGCCCGACCGTATGTCTTGTCTACGGCTCGTCGTCGGCCCCGTCGGTGACGTCGACGTGCGTGACGGTCGCGTCGTCGGCCTCGGCGCCGTTCGCGGCCGCGACGTCGTCGGACTGCTCGACGTCGGTCTCGAAGCCGACGGGACCGACCGAGCCGCCCTCAGTCTGTCGCTCCTCGTCGCGGCGCATGGCCTGACGGGTGAACTGCGGCTTGGTCCGGATGCCCCGCTCGGCGCGGAACGACCAGTACAGCAGCGCGCCGACGAGCAGCGTGACGGCGGCGGCGACCGCGGCCGACTGGGCCGTCTCGAAGGCGTAGAGGACGGCCGTCGCGAGCACGCCGGCCGAGACGATCATCCCGAAGATGAGCTGCTTGGCCAGCGTCTGCAACAGGCCGTCGGAGTCGACGATGTTGGCGTCGACCTGCAGGTCCTCGCGGTCGAGCTTGTCGAGCGTCCGTTCGAGCTTCGGGGGCGTCCGCAGCGTCGAGCGGGCGGCCGCCTGGACCTCGTCGACGCGGTC
This sequence comes from Haloarculaceae archaeon, assembly GCA_042217345.1. GTDB lineage: Archaea > Halobacteriota > Halobacteria > Halobacteriales > Haloarculaceae > Halorientalis. Next base: position 212 of record JBDGSW010000118.1, on the reverse strand, counting down.
CTCGAAGAACTGCCGGACGCCCGCCTCCAGGTAGCCCTGCCCGCGCAGGTAGTCGGTCGCCACCTCGATGAAGTCGAAGTCGGGATCGAGCGTGACGCAGACGCCCTCGACGACCGTGGCGACCCGGAGGATCAGCGCCAGGTTCGAGGGCAGGCGCAGCGGGAACTCGTAGATGGTGTCCTCGACCTGCTGGACGATCTGCTGGACGCGGT
>JBDGSW010000037.1:0-19234 GCA_042217345.1 Haloarculaceae archaeon | reverse complement strand
GCGCCATCCTCCGGCCCGGCCGCTTCGACCGCCTCATCGAGGTCCCCAAGCCCGAGCAGGAGGGCCGCCAGCGCATCCTGGAGATCCACACCGCGGACATGAACCTGGACGGGGAGCTCGACCTGGCGGCCATCGCCACCGACACGGACGAGTTCAGCGGCGCGGAGCTGGCGAGTCTGGCCACGGAGGCCGGCATGTTCGCCATCCGCGACGGCCGCACCGAGGTCCGCACCGCGGACTTCGAGGACGCCCTCGAGAAGATCACCGACGAGAACCGCGACGAGACCGGCCCGATTGCCTTTTACTGAACAGCTGTTCTCTCGTCGGGTCGCGACCTCGCCGCGACCGCCCTCCGAGAGATCTGTCGAGAGAGCCGACGGTCCCCGTGGATGTTGCCAGCACGCTTCGAGTTCCGGACCGAGCGACCGTTATTGTTCCTGAGAACTGGCCCGAGAAGGCTTTACCCCTGAGCGGGCAAATTCGGGCATGACTGTCGAGCAGGAGGCGCCGGCCAAAGCCGCGGAGACGGCGCTCGCCGCGGCGGCGTTCGACGCTCTGCCCACCCAGATCGCGGTGGTCGACGGCCAGGGCGAGATCCTGCGGACCAACGCCGCCTGGGAGCGCTTCGGCACGGAGAACGGCCTGGCCGACCCCTCTTCGGTCGGGCACAACTACCTCGCGGTCTGCGACGAGAGCGGCGACGCCGACGCGACGTCGGTGGCCGACGGGCTGCGCACCGTCCTCGCCGGCGAGCGCGACGAGTACACCCACGAGTACCCCTGCCACGATCCGGAGGGTGCACAGCGGTAGTTCCTCCTCCGGGCGATCCCGTTCCAGGAGGGCCAGCACCTGCTCGTGATGCACGTCGACATCACGGACCGGAAGCTGGCCGAACTCGCGGTGCGCGACCGTAACGACGAACTCCAGACGCTGGCCTCGGTGCTGTCCCACGACGTGCGCAACCCGCTGGCGGCCGCGCTCTCGCGGACCGAACTGCTCGAGACCGAGGTCGACGACGGGGGAGCCGAACACCTCGACGCCATCGTCTCCTCGCTCGAACGCATCGACACCATCATCGACGACGCCCTGGTGCTGGCTCGCGGCGGCGACCCCGACGACGTCGCGACCCTCGAGTTGGGTGCCGTCGCCGAGACCGCCTGGAGGCACGTCGACACCGCCGACGCGACGCTCGAACTCGCGAATCCGCCGACGATCGACGCCGACGAGCAACTGCTCATGCAGCTGCTGGAGAACCTGTTCGTCAACAGCGTCACCCACGCCGGCGACGACGTGACCGTCACGATCTCTGCGACGCCCGCGGGCTTCGCCGTCAGCGACGACGGCCCCGGGATCGACGCCGACGCGGCCGAGGAGATCTTCGACGCCGGCTACACCTCCAACCCCGAGGAAGGGACCGGCTTCGGCCTCGCGATCGTCGAGAAGGTCGCCGACGCCCACGGCTGGACCGTGACGGTCGACCCCGAGGCCGACGGCGCGCAGTTCGTGATCGCGATCGAGTGAGGGCCCGGCCTTACGCCTGACAGAGATCGACGAAGTTCCGCAAAATCGTCAGGCCGGTCTCGCCCGACTTCTCGGGGTGGAACTGCGTGCCGAAGACGTTGCCCGCCTCGTCGGCGACGATACTCGGGAAGTCCCGGCCGTAGTCGGTCGTGGCGACGACCGCGTCCTCGTCGTCGGGTTCGGCGTAGTAGGAGTGGACGAAGTAGGCGTACTCGCCGTCGACCCCCTCGACGAGCGGGTGCTCGCGCCGGACGTGGAGTCGGTTCCAGCCCATGTGGGGAACCTTCCGACCCTCGGCGAAGCGGCGGTTGGTGCCGGGGACGAGGTCCAGGCCCTCCGCCGAGCCCTGGCCGTCGTACTCGGCCTCCTCGCTGGTCGTGAGCAGCATCTGCATCCCGAGGCAGATGCCGAACAGGGGCTTGCCCTCGGCGGCGGCGTCGACCAGCGCGTCGCGGAACGGGCCGGCGTTCTCCATGCCCTCGCTGAACGCGCCGACGCCGGGGAGGACGATCCCGTCGGCGCGGTCGATCGCCCCGGGCTCGTCGACGAGGTCGACCGCCGCGCCCGCGCGTTCGAGGCCGCGAGTGACGCTGCGGAGGTTCCCAAGGCCGTAGTCGACGACGACCACCTCGGCCGCCGTCTGTGCCGTGCTCATGGGCGGACGTACCCGGGGCGCGGCCAAGTCAGTTTCCTTCAGAACTCGTCGAGCGCCGCCTGCCCGCCGTCGCCCGCGAGGTCGGCCGCCTTCTCGATGGTCCGCTCGAAGGTCTCCCCCTGGCTGCGGTCGTACAGCGTCGCCGCCGGGTGGACGCAGAGCAGGACGGTGCGCGGCTGGCCGCCCAGCCGGACTTCCTCGATCGTGCCGGCCTCGCTCGTGACGCCGACGTCCCGATCCAGGAGGTGCTCGCTGGGGACCTTCCCGAGCGTGACGACCGCGACCGGGTCGACGAGGTCGATCTCGCGTTCGAGGTAGCCCCGGCAGTTCGTGAGTTCCTCCTCCGTGGGATCGCGGTTCTCCGGCGGGCGACAGCGCACGCAGTTGGTGATGCGGACGTCCTCGCGGGCCAGACCGTTCGCGCGGAGGGCGTCGTCCAGCACCGAGCCGCTGCGCCCGACGAACGGCTCGCCTTGCTCGTCCTCGCGAGCGCCGGGGGCCTCGCCGACGAACAGCAGGTCCGCGTCGGCGGGGCCGGTCCCGTTGACGATCCGGCTGCGCGAGTTGACCAGTTCGGGACAGCGCGTGCACTCGACGACCTCCAGGCCCTCCATGTGTTCCATAGGCTCGCTCCCACGCCGAGGGCAAAGAAACCGCCGTGACCGGACCGGCCTCACCTCTCGTCGCGGCGCAGCGCGTCTGCCGCGCGGGCCGCCAGCCGGGCCACGCGCAGGGGTTCCGGGCGGCCGCCCGCCGGCGTGAACGCCCGGACGACGTCGTTCGCTTCGGACTCGTCGAGGCCGACGCTGCGGACGAACAGCCGCTGGTCGTTGACGCAAAGTTCACGCCGCGCCGGCTGGGCGCGGTAGGTGTCCAGGCGAGCGGCGAGCGCGTCGCCCTCGAAGTGCTCGCGGAGGGCGGGTTCCAGGCCGGGACTTTCCTCGAAGGTGACCGAGAGCACGGGGCGGTCCGTGCGCTCGCGGAGAGAATGGAGATCGAGAACGTTGAACCACGCCGGCGCGACCCCGGCGAGCAGGAGGTAGCGGACGTCCTCGCGGTCGAGGTCGTCGTAGAGAGCGGCGACCGCGTCGGTGGCGTCGCGGCCGCCGACGGTGCAGGTGGCGAACGCGAACCCGTCGACCGCACGGCTGGCGCGGGTGACGACGCCGGCGAGCGTGGAGCGGTCGCCGGTGAACGACTCGGCGACGCCCAGGGCTCGCACCCCGGGTTTCACGTGTTCTCGGGCTCGTCCTCCTTGATATCCTGGAGCTTGTCGAGCAGCTCGTCGTTGCTGGCGCTGAATTCGTACTCGATCTCGCCGTCGTGGGTGTTCTCGGCGGTCGAGACGCCGTCGTCGTCCTCGAAGTCCGTGTCGTAGTCCTGATTGTCCTGTTCGGACTCGTCGTAGCTCCCGAACCCCATACGTGTTTATTTGCGTTGCACCCAGAAAAACCCTCGGCGCCCGACACGCTCAATGGGCGGGCCGACGACGACCACCTATGGAGGTCCACAACGTCACCGCCGACGCCGAGACGTTCACCAGCAACGCCTACCTCGCGCTCGGCGCGCGCCCGACGCTCGTCGACGCCGGCGCCATGCCCGGCGTCGTCGACGTCGTCCGCGAGTACACCGACGATCTCGACGCCGTGGTGCTGACCCACCAACACGGCGACCACGTCGGCCAGCTCGAGGCCGTCCTCGACGCCTTCGACCCCGAACTGTACGCCTTCGGCGAGCACCCGCGCCGGACCGACGCCCTCGCGGACGGCGACGAGGTCGCGATCGGCGACGAGCGCTTCGACGTCGTGGCCACGCCGGGCCACGCCGACGACCACGTCTCGCTGGTCAGCGACGCGAGCCTGTTCTCGGGGGACGTCGTAGTCCACGACGACGGCGCCTTCGAGGACGGCTCGTTCGGCCGCACGGACATGGCCGGCCAGTCCCGCGAGGTGCTCATCGAGTCCATTCGCGAGCTCCTCGAGCGCATGCCCGAGAGCGTCGAGCACATGTACGCCGGACACGGATCGGTGTTCCGCGGCGACGTCCGTGCCGTGGTCGAGCGCGCGCTCGAACGCGCCGAGCGCCGCGAGCCGAAGTACCCCGACGGGTGACCCTCGGGGCGTCGACGCGTCCGCGAACGTTAAGGGGACAGCTGTCCTCCTCGCGACCGAGCAACCGTGGGACTTCGCGACTGGGTGTTCGGCGGCTCGGAAACGCCGCTGGAGCGGGCCAATCGGCTGCGGGGGGAAGCGATGGAAGCGCCGGACGCCGTGGCGGTCGGCGAGCTGGTCGAGCTGTTCCTGGGGGCCCAAGAGCACGCCGTCGCGCGGGCGTCGGCGAAGGGAATCGCCGCCGTCGCCGAGCAGCGCCCGGAGCGCCTGGCCGCCCACACGGGCGACCTGCTTGAGGGCACGACCGTCGTCGAGGGGCCGGGCGCGCGCCAGCGGGGCGAACTCGCCGAGGCGCTCGCGCGCGTCGCCGCCGTCGAGCCGGCCGCGGTCGCCGCCCACGCGGAGGACGTGGTCGCCGCCGTCCGCCAGGAGCAGCTGTTCGACGAGGGCGGCGGCGAGGGGCACCTCCACGTCGAGAAGACCGCGGCGCTGTGCCGGGCGGTGGCGGCCGCCGAGATCGAGGCGGCCGGGCCGGTCGTCGAGTCGCTGCGCCGGCACACGGACCCATCGGTGAGCGACGCCGCTCGCGAGGCGATGAACGCGCTCTGAAAGAGAAACGGCGGCCGCTCAGGCCGCGTTGCGCTCTTTGTTCTTCGGGCGGAGCTTCGCGTAGCCGCACTTGCGGCAGCGCTCGGCCCGCTGGGGGTTGCGCGCGTTACAGCGCATGCAGATCATCTTCTTCAGGATTCGTTCCTCTGCTTCCTCGAACGTGGCCATGTGGCGGGTTTTCTCGGCGGTGCGGTTAAGCATTGCGAGGACGAACGCAGGGAGTCCTCGTGAGTAGCGAGCGGGGAGTGCGGGGTCGGCGACCCCGACGCGAACGGGCGAAGCCCGTGAGCGGCCGCGAGCGACGAGGCCTCGGAGCGGCGGCGCGCGAGCGGCCGCGCGCCCCCGGGAGTTTTGGGGGCGCCCCGCCCTAGGGAACCCATGCTCTTCGACCGCCTGGCGGGCCTGCCGGTCGTGGTCGAGTCCGTGGACCTGTCGCCGGCCGAGCGGGACACCTCGAGCGGGTTCACCCGCGCGACGACGACGGTCGCGCTCTCCGGCGAGGGCGCGACGGGTCGCGGCGAGGACGTCACCTACGAGCGGGCGGCCCACGAGGAATTTGCCGCCGCCGGCGCGCCGTCGCTGGCCGGCGAGTACACCCTCGCGTCGTTCTCCGAGGCCGTCGGCGAGCGCGACCTGTTTCCGAGCGCGCCCGAACGCGAGGACTTCCGGCACTACCGCCGCTGGGCCTTCGAGAGCGCCGCGCTCGATCTGGCGCTGCGCCAGGCCGACACCGACCTCGCGAGCGCGCTCGAGCGCAGCTACGACCCCGTCGAGTTCGTCGTCAGCACGCGCCTGGGCGAGCCGCCCTCGGTCGACCGCCTCGAGGCCCTGCTGTCGATCCACGACGACCTGTCGTTCAAACTCGATCCGACGGCCGACTGGACGCCCGACCTCGCAGCGGCTATCGCCGAGCGGGCGTCCGTGCGCATCCTCGACCTGAAGGGCCAGTACGAGGGGACCGGCGTCGACCAGGGCGCCGACCCCGAACTGTACCGGCTGGTGAGCGAGCAGTTCCCGGACGCGGTGCTGGAGGACCCGGATCTCACCGACGAGACGCGCGCGATAATCGAGGGGGAAGCCGACCGGGTCTCCTGGGACGCGCCGATCACCGGCATCGACAGCGTCCAGGGGCTGCCGTTCGAACCGTCGTGGCTCAACATCAAGCCCTCGCGGTTCGGCAGCCTCGAGTCGCTGTTCGACACGATCGAGTACTGCCTGGAGCGCGACGTGACACTGTACGGCGGCGGGCAGTTCGAGCTGGGCGTCGGCCGCCAGCACGTCCAGGCGCTGGCCTCGCTGTTCTACCCGGACGCGCCCAACGACGTCGCGCCCGGCGGGTACAACGACCCGGAGCCGATCGCGGACCTGCCGGCCAGTCCCCTGCAGCCGCCGAGCGATCCCGTGGGGCTGGGCTGGGAGCCCGGCGAGTGAGGCCGGCCTACTCGTCGGCGAGGTAGTCGTCCTGGACGGCGACAACCTCGGTCGAGTCCACGCAGTCGGCGTATCGCCGGAGGGGTTCGTCGTTGAGTTCGAGGAAGGTGTGGCCCCAGGAGAACTTCGAGAGGATCTCCTCGGCCTGCTCGCGCGCGCCCAAGATGGCGAGCGCGCCGGCGAACGCCTCGACCGTGTTGAGCTGGAAGGCCGTTCCGTAGTTGACCGGGTTGGCCGCGACCAGAAACGGCAGCGAGCGGTGGATCCCCTCCAGGTCGAACGCCTCGCGCTCGGCGGTCTCCCAGGAGCAATCGAGGGCGACCAGCCGGTCGTGGCGCGCGCCGGCGCCCCGACCGTCCGCCGGCGACAGCGCCCGCTCGGCGAAGGGGTTGAGGACGATGCCGGGCGGGGTCGACCGGGTCGCGCGGTGCAGCTCGGCCAGGTCGAACCGGGCGAGGCGGCGGGCGCTGCACTTCTCGGGGTCGTCGTCGCCCTCGTAGCGGACGTGCAGGCCGTACCGTCCCATCAGCACGCAACACGCGGTCAGGCTTTAAGTCGCTTGCAGTTCAGGTCCGAGTGTGCTGGGTGAGGGAACCGAAGCCCCGACGCTTTCGCTGCCCGGGGTGGTGGACGGGGCGCCGCGCGACGTTGACGTCGCCGACTACGTGGGCGACGGCATCCTCGTGCTGGCGTTTTACCCCGCGGACTTCAGTCCCGCCTGCGACGAGGAGTCCTGCGACCTGACGGAGCTGGATCTGTTTACGATGCAACGGGACGTCGACATCTTCGCGATCAGCCCCGACAGCGTGTTCAGCCACCGGGCGTTCGCCGAGGAGTACTCGCTGTCGATCTCACTGCTGTCGGACTCGAACGGGGCCGCGATGGACGCCTACGACGTCCGGCTGCCCGACACCGACCAGCGGCTCGCCCAGCGAGCCGTCTTCGTGATCGACCAGGAGGGCGTGATCAAGTACGCCTGGGCGACCAGCGACCTCGAGGAGCGCCCGGACGTCGACGCGGTCCGCGAGGCCGTCGCCTCGATCGGCGGCGACTCCACCGCCGTCGGGCGCTACCGCGTGGGCCACGCTCACTATATCGAGGGCCGCCGGGCGTTCACGAGCGCGATGAACAGCTACGAGGACCGGGACTGGCTCATCTCCCAGGGCGACTTCCAGCGCGCCATGGAGGAGTTCCAGGAGTCGGCCGACCAGTTTCAAAGCGCCGTGCGCTTCGCCGAGTCCGAGCCGCTGGAGGCGGGCTTTACCCGCGCCCAGGAGAAGGCGACCGCGCTCTGGCAGGCCGCCGAGTGGCTGGCCGATTCGGCCAGCGCCTACGCCTCGGGGAAGGGCGAGGAGGCCGACAGCTACCGCAAAGACGCCGAGACGCCCCTGGAGACCGCCCGCGACATCGGCGAACCGCCGAATCCCGACGACATCACGCTCGACCCCGACGGCGTGGCCCGCCAGACCGGCGGTGCGGACGAAGGCATCGGGACGCCCACCGATCCCGCCGACGACGAGACCGACGAGGGACCCGCGGTCGCGACGGACGGCGAACCCGGCGACGAGGACGTCGGCGCCGCCGTCGCGGACGTCGCCGTCGACGCCGACGACGACCCGTCCAGGGATCGCGATCCCGGGGACGCCGCCGCGGCGCAGTCGGACGAGGCGACCGGCGAGGACGTTCCGTCGGCCGACGGCGGCGACGACCCCGCGGCCGAGGACGCCGCCGGAGAATCCGACGAGGACATCGAACTCGACCTGAAGGACCCCACGGAGTGACCGGGTCGGTCCCGACGGGGCGGCGTGGCGGCGTGGCGGCGGCCCTGCACCGGACGCCGGCGAGGCGGCGGGCGTGTCGGCGTCGCCAACAAAAGCGGTAATTACGTGGCCGCGAAAGCGCAAGTATGGTCGACGCGACAGCGGCCGTCGTCGAGGCGGTCAAGTTCGGCTACGAGGAACAGGGGTTGAAAGCGGCCGTCGTCACCGGCCTCGCGGTGGGGCTCGCCGTCGTCGTCGTCTCGAAGGCCGTCGACCGGGTGTCGGCGGTCGACGAGGACGACGTCGACGAGGCGGTCCAGCGCGTCGCCACGGACGACGAGCTGATGGACATCGTCACCGCGGAGGTGTCGCGCCGGCTGGCGCAGGTCTTCGGGAGCGGCCGGACCGACGCGGCCGCCAGCGAGCGGCCGCAGGAAGCGCTCGCGGAGTAGCTACTCCTTTTCGCCCGACCCGAGGGCGCTCTCGCCGACGGGTTCGTGGCCCTCGATGCGTTCCTGGCCGCCCATGTACGGGCGCAGGGGCTCGGGCACCGTGACGGTGCCGTCGTCGTTCTGGTAGTACTCCAGGATGGCGACCATCGTCCGCGGGACGGCCACGCCCGACCCGTTCAGCGTGTGGAGGTACTCGGCGGACTCGTGGCGCTCCGGGCGGTACCGGAGGCCGGCCCGGCGGGCCTGGAACGCCTCAAAGTTCGAGACCGACGAGACCTCCAGCCAGCGGCCGCCCGCCGCGGGGCCGTCGTCCATGTCGTCGGCGGGCGCCCACACCTCGATGTCGTATTTCTTGGCCTGGGTGAAGCCCATGTCGCCGGTGCACATCTCCAGGACGCGGTAGGGCAGCCCCAGCCGCTGCAGGACCGCCTCGGCCTCGCCGAGCAACTCATCCATGCGGTCGTAGCTCTCCTCGGGGCGGACGAAGTTGACGAGCTCGACCTTGCTGAACTGGTGGACGCGGACGATCCCGCGGGTCTCGGTGCCGTGCTCGCCGGCCTCGCGGCGGAAGTTAGGCGTGTAGGCCTGGTGTTTCAGCGGGAGATCCTCGTCCAGCAGGATCTCGTCGCGGTACATGTTGGTGACGGGCACCTCCGCGGTCGGCAGCAGCCAGAGGTCGTCGTCGTCGTACGGTTCGTCGTTGTGCGCGCCGATGCGGTAGGCGTCCTCGACGAACTTGGGGAACTGCCCGGTGCCGCGCATCGAGGCGCTGTTGACCGGGATCGGCGGGAACACGTCGGTGTAGCCCTGCTCGCGGTGGACGTCGAGCATGAACTGGATCAGCGCGTGCTCCAAGCGCGCGCCGTCGCCCTGCAGGAAGTAAAAGCCCCCGCCGCTGACCTTCGCGCCGCGCTCGAAGTCCATGATCCCCAGCTCCTCGCCCAGGTCGTAGTGGGGGACGACGTCCTCGGGCACGGCCCGCAGATCCTCGAAGCCCTCGCGGTAGGCCTCGACGTTGTCCGCCTCGCCGTCGCCGACGGGCGCGTCGGGATGGGGGAGCTGGGGGATGTCCAGCATGGCCTCGTCGAGTTCGGCCTTGAGCTCGTCGGCGCGTTCCTCGACCTCCTCGAGTTCGGCCTTCAGCTCCTGGGAGCGCTCGATGGCCTCCTGGGCCTGCTCGTCCTCGCCCGCCTGTTTGAGCTCGCCGATCCGCGAGCTCACCTCGTTGCGCTCGTGGCGCAGATCGTCGCCGCGGGCCTTGAGCTGGCGCCACTCCTCGTCGATCTCGAGGACGCGGTCCAGGTCGACGTCCTCGACCCCCTTCTTCGCGAGGGCGTCCCGGACCGCCTCGGGCTCCTCGCGGAGCGTGTCCCTGCTGATCATTCACTCCGGGGTTCCCCACGGCGTGGCAAAACCGTGTCGTTCTCGCGGACCACCGACCGCCGCGCCGGCCCGGTCGAACCGCTTTTGACCGTGGCCGACGCCGCTGTAGTATGGCAATTGGCGACGTCTACGCGGTCGAACAGGAACCGGTCGCGGACGTCTCCTACGTCGACACCGGGATGTACGACACGGCGGAGTACGGCGCCGTCTACGTCATCGACGCCGACCGGCCCGCCGTGGTCGACTCGGGCATCGGCACCCACTACGAGCGGATTCTCGACGCCCTGGACGAAGTGGGGATCGCCCGCGAGGAACTCGCGACGATCGCGCTGACGCACGTCCACCTCGACCACGCCGGCGGGGCGGGCTTTCTCGCCGAGGCCTGCCCGAACGCGACCGTCGCCGTCCACGAGTCGGGCGCGCGCCACCTCGTCGACCCCGGGCGCCTCGTCGCCGGCACGAAACAGGCCGTCGGCGACCAGTGGCAGTACTACGTCGACCCGCAGCCGGTCCCCGAGGATCGGATTCGCGAACTCGCTGACGGCGACCGGATCGACCTGGGCGACCGCGAGCTCGTGACCCACCACGCGCCCGGCCACGCCCCCCACCAGGTCGTCTTCGAGTCGCCGCGCGACGAGGCCGTCTTCGTCGCCGACGCGGCCGGGATCTACGTCCCCGCGATCGACGCCGTCCGCCAGACCTCGCCGCCGCCGAACTTCGACCTGGCGCAGTGTCTCGACGACGTCGAGACGATCCGGTCGCTCGAGCCGGCGGTGCTGTGTTACCCGCACTTCGGCCCCGCGGCGGCCGACGACCTGCTCGCCGAGTACGAGACCGTCCTGCCGGCGTGGGTCGAGTCCGTCGCCGAGAAGCGCGCCGAGCTCGGCGACGACGAGGCGGTCCTCGAGTACGTCGCCGACGCCACCGATGCCACCGAATTCTGCAGCGAGCGCAAGGCCCGGGCGGAAGATCGGATGAATGCCCGCGGCGTTTTGGCCTACCTCGACCGCCGCGGGGACTGAGCCTCACCGCGAGTCCAGCAGCTTCTCGGCCTGCTCGATGCTCTCCGCCTTCGCGAGCTCGTAGGACTCGACGTCGTCGCCGGCGCGGTCGAACTGCATCTGGCCGGTCGCCGACTCCGAGACGACGCGGACCGCGGCGGCCATGCCGCCCTCCGCCAGGGCGCGCTTGCCCCGCTCGATCTCGGCCATCGCTTCCTCCTGGACGGGTTCGAACTCCCGCATGTCGTTGATCAGGTCGAAGCCGTCATCGAGTTGGGCCGCGGCGTCGACGCAGGCGTCGGCGGCCGCGGCGTGCTGTTCCGTGGAGAGGTGCCCGGCGAGCGTCAGGTACGCCCGCTGGTTCTCCTCGTCGACCGTCATGTCCCAGTGTGCCATGGTCGTGTCCCCGTGTTCAGCGACTGTCCAGCAGTTTCTCTGCCTCTTCGACGGTCTCGGCCATGGCCACGGGGTAGTCCTCGTGGTCGTCGCCGACGTTCTCGAAGTGCATCTGTCCGGTGGCCGAGGCGTTGCCGGTCACGCGGACCGCCGCCGCGGCCCCGTTCTCCTTGATGACCTTCTTGCCCTTCTCGATATACTTGACGGCGTCCTGGTCGCCGGGGACGAAGTCGCTGATGTCGGTGACGACCTCGAAGTCGGGGTCCATCCCCCGGGCGGCCTCCATCACGGCGTCGTTTGCCACCTTGGCCTCCTCGGCGTCCATGTGTCCGGCGAGTTTGATGTACAGGCGGTTCGCGCGCTGGTCGACGTCGACGTTCCAGTCGCCCATACGAGAATAGGCAACAAATGACACTATGAAGGTTACCACCGAGTTTTCGAAGCCGATAATTCCGTCGGGTCGCCCGGCGGCCGTTCAGGCCTGCTGGCGGCGCTTGTCCAGCAGCGCCTCGGCCTGCTCGACGCTTTCGGCGTGGGCGACCGCGTACTCCTCTTCGCCCTCGCCCGTGTTCTCGAACTGCACCTGGGACGTCGCGGATTCTGGTAACACCCGCACGGCCGCGGCCGCGCCGTTCTCGCGGACGGCGCGCTTCCCGCGCTCGATGTGTTTCACCGCCTCCTCGTCGGCCGGGACCAGGCCCTCCATCACCGTGATCACCTCGAAGCCCGGGTCCATCTGTTCCGCCAACTCGACGACTTCGTCGCCGGACTCCTTGCTCTCTTCGGCGGTGAATTCCCCGCTCAACTCGATGTACAGCCGATTCTCCGCCTCGTCGACGTGGTGGTTCCACTCGCCCATACCGGTGAGTATTGCCAACGACCGACTATGAGAGTATTCACCCAATTATCAGAGTAGAATACGGCCGGCGAAGTCGACGGCGCGCGAGTTGTCGGTGGATCGCTCACTTGCCGTCGTGGACCATCGCGTCGTCCCACGACAGGTCGTCGTCGTCCCCGTCACCGTCGGACGTGTCGTTCGAGCCGTCGTGAACCACCGCGTCGTCCCACGACAGGTCGTCGCCGTCGTCGCCGCCGTCGGCCGCGTCGGCGGTGGTGTCGTAGCCGTCGAGCAGGTCCCGCAGCGTCGTCGCCTGATCGGCGAGGCGCTCCATCCCGTCGGAGACGGCCGCCAGCGACGTGGTCTGGGTGCCGGTCGCGCGCGAGACGTCCTGGACCTCCTCGGCGGTCTCCTGGCTGAGGTCGGCGACGTCCTCGACGATGGTGACGACCTCCTCGGTGCTGGCGGCCTGCTCGTCGGTCGCGTCGTTGATCGACTGGACGCCCTGGTTGGCCTCCTCGACGCGCTCGGCGATGTCGTCGAGCGCGGAGAGCGAGTCCTCGATCGTCTCGACGCCGTCGGCCACCCGGTCGCCCATCTCCGTGACCTCCTCGACGGTCTCCTCGGTCTCGTCCTGGACGTCCTCGATCATCTCGCTGATCCCCTGGGTCGCCTCGCTGGCCTCCTCGGCGAGCGCCTTGACCTCGTCGGCGACGACGGCGAACCCCTCGCCGGCCTCGCCGGCCCGCGCGGCCTCGATAGAGGCGTTCAGCGCCAGGATGGACGTCTGTTCGGCGATATCGTCGATGACCTCGACGACCTCGCTGATGTCGGCGATCCGCTCCTCGAGGTGCTCGACCTGGTCGATGGTCGTCGTCGCCGAGTCCTCGATGTCGTCCATGCGGTCGATCGCCTCGGCGGCGGCCTCCCGGCCGTCGCCGCTGAGCTCGGCGGCCTCCTGGGAGATGTCCGCCACCTCGTCCGCCGAGGAGGCGATCTCCTCGACGGTCGCGCTGAGGTCAGTCATCTCGTCGGCCACCTGCTGGAGGTGCTCGTCCTGCGTGTCGGCGTACTCGGCGATCTCGTCCATCGCGTCGCTGACGTCCTCGCTGGCCCCCTCGACTTCCCTGGTGGCCTGGGCCATCGTGTCCGTCCGGTCGTCGACCTCGACCGCGAAGTCGTCCAGGTCGTCGACCGTCTCGCCCAGGTCGTCCATCAGGCGATTGAACGCCGCCGCGGCGTCGGCCATCGCCTCGTTCTCGCGGTCGGCGTCGAGGCGCTGGCCCAGGTCGCCGTCGGCCGCGGCCTCCAGCGCGTCGCGGAACTCCTCGGCCGTCCGCTCGATGGCCGCCGTCGCGTCGCCGGCTGCGGCCTGGGCCCCGCCGTCCGAGGCCGCCCCCGGCGCCGACGCGTCCCCGTCGGCCACCGGACCGTCGCCGGCGTCGTCACTGCCGTCGGCGTCGATAGCGCCGCCGTCGACGTCCTCGCTCACGTCCGGCGCTTCATCGTCGGCGTTCGAGCGGTCGTCGCCCACCGCGTCCGTCGGTTCGGCGGCGGCGGGATCCTCGTCAGCCGACGCCTCGGCGGCCGACTCGTCGGTGGGCTCCGGCGGTTCGCCGCCGTCGGTCGCCACAGCGAAGCCTCGCGGCGACCGCTCGTCCGACGATCCGTCGACGGCGTCGGCCACGGGCTGCCCAGCCCCCGGTTCGCCCGGCGGGTCCGCCGCGCCGTCCGGAGCAGACAGCCGACGAGACGAGCGCAGCGACTGCAGGAGACGTCTCACGAGGTTCATGGTACGTGAGTTGTCACTCGATGCAATATATTTCCGGGTCGGATTATCGAATTCGATAGCAATTCGGCCACGGAGGGGGAGATCGACGAACGCGTTCGGGAGCCGGCGGCGAGTGAGTGTGTTTAAGCACGGGGGTTCCGTTGGGCCGGGTGCATGGAGGGTCCCCGGTGGCGACTGGCGAGTTAATCCCGCTCGTGGCCGCGATCATCGGCCTGGGCGTCGGCGCCCAGCTGCTCGCCGCCCGGTTCCAGGTGCCAAGCATCATCTTCCTGCTGGTGGCCGGCGTCCTCGTCGGCCCCGAGGGGCTCGGGCTGGTCACCACCGACGCGTTCGGGCAGGCCCTGCCCGCGATCGTCGGGCTGTCCGTCGCGATCATCGTCTTCGAGGGGGCGTTCCACCTCCGGGTCGATCGCATCCGCGAGGCGCCGGCGGCGACCGTCCGGCTGGTGACCGTCGGCGCCGCCGTCGCGCTGGTCGGCACCGCCGCCGTCGTCCGCCTGGCGCTCGGGCAGGACTGGGACATCGCCTTCCTGATCGGCGCGCTGCTGGTCGCCACCGGCCCGACGGTGATCTCGCCCATTCTCGAGGTCGTCCCCGTGCGCGATCGCGTGGCGACGGCCCTCGAGACCGAGGGGATCATCAACGACGTGAGCGCGGCGATCATCGCAGTCGTCGTCTTCGAGGTCGTCGTCCTCAGCGACCGGGCTGGCCAGACGCTGATCCAGGCGTTCGCCGAGCGCCTCGGCATCGGCCTGCTCGTCGGCCTGGTGGTCGCCGCCGGCGTCTTCTACCTGCTGCGCTACGTCGACCTCTCGCCGGGCAACGCCCCGCAGAACGCCCGCCTGCTCGTGCTCGCCGGGGCGCTCGTGGCGTTCGCGGCCGCCGACGCCATCGCCAGCGAGGCCGGCGTCGCCTCCGCCGCGACCGCGGGCCTGTTGCTGGGCAACGCCGACGTCCCCTACGAGGACGAGATCGCCGCGTTCAAGGGCGACGTCACCCTGCTCGTGCTGTCGATCGTCTTCATCGCGCTGGCGGCGCTGTTGCGCATCGAGGACCTGGTGCGCCTGGGGCTGCCGGGCCTGGTCGTCGTCGGCGCGGTGATGTTCGTCGTCCGCCCGGTGCTCGTGTTCCTGTCCACCCGTGGCGACCGGTTCACCACCGACGAGAAGCTGTTCATGAGCCTCGTCGGCCCGCGGGGGATCATCCCGGCGTCGGTCGCGACGCTGTTCGCCGTCGAGATGCACACGCGCGCGGGCACGATCCGCGCGGCGGCCGCCGAGACCGTCGGCGGCGGGGCCACGGCTGCGAACGTCTGTGCCGGTGCGACCGGCCAGGCGGCCGCCCAGTGCGCCCGGGCGGCGACCCTGGACGCGCAGGCCCAGACGCTGGTCGGCACCGTCTTTCTCGTCATCTTCGCCACCGTCGCCATCGAGGGCGGATTCGCCCGCTACGTCGCCGAGTACCTGGACGTGATACCCATGAGAGTCATCATCGTCGGAGGCGGGAGGGTGGGCCGCGCGCTCGCCGAACGCCTCGAGGACCGCGGAGAGAACGTCGTGATCGTCGAACGCGACGAGACAGTCGTCGAGACCACGCGCAACGCCGGCCACACCGTCCACATCGGGGACGGCACCGACACGGACGTGCTCCGGTCGGCCGGCGCCGAGAACGCCCGGACCGTCGTCGCCGCCACCGGTGACGACGACGTCAACCTGCTGGTCGCCCAGCTGGCCAACTCGAAGTTCGACGTCGAGACGGTCATCTCGCGCGCGAACAACCCCGACAACGTCGAGGCCTTCGAGGACCTCGGCGTGCGCACCATCTCCTCGGCGATGGCCACCGCCTGGGCCATCGACAACCAGATCGAGCGCCCGGCGATCGCCCACTGGATGACCGACGTCGGCCGCCAGGGCGACGTCCAGGAGGTCGAGGTCTCCGAGGGCCCGTTCGCCGGCCGCTCCGTCCGCGAGATCGGCCCCGAACTCCCCGAGAACTGCCTGGTCGCGCTGGTCGACCGCGGCGGCGACGTCCGCGTCCCCGGCCCGGACTTCGTCTTCGAGGCCGGCGACCGCGTCACCCTGCTCGGCGAGCGCGACGCCGTCCGCGACGCCATGGCCATGTGCAGCGACTGATAGCCCCATCGACATATTTTTGCTCGCGGTGGCGCAATTTCGGGACATGCCCTCGCTCCGCGACGCCGCCCGCGAGCGGAAGTTCCTCCGCCACGCCGTGTTGACCGTCCTTGTGTTCGGTGCGCTGGCCGTGCTGACCGACCACGGCCCGTGGACGTTCGCCCCCGCCGCCGCCGTCCTCGTCGGCCTCGAAGCCGTCAGGGTCGTCGTCGACGCCTACGACCTCCCCGACGGCAGCGCCCTGCCCGACGGCGTCACGACGATGGCGCTGGGCCTGGTCATCGCGGCGATCGCCGCAGCCTGGCTCGCCGCCGGGCCCGACGAGCCCTGGCTCCCCGTGCTGGGGATCGCGTTCGGGTTCTGGGTCCTCGCCGACGGGTTCAAGACCTACCGCGACGGCCCGGTCGAGCGCCCGCGGGGGACGTACTTCGACGACGTCGACGGTCGGACGGGCGAGGCCATGTACCGGATGCAGGTGGCCGGCAAGGTCGGCCGCGCCGTCCGGGACGAATCCCGGACCGCCCCCGAGCTCGCCGAGGATCTCGGGTTCACCGAGGCGCACACCCGGGACGTCCTCGACAGCCTGGAGGCCCGCGGGATGGTCCACCGCGACGGCGACCTGTACCGCGCGAACGAGTTCCGCTTCCAGAAGCGCTCGATCGTCGTGCGCCTGGCGCGGTGGCTGCCGCGGCGGCTGGCCCGCCCGTTCAGGTGATCGCGGTCGGTCGTCGCACCCGCCCCCGTGACCGGTCGCGCCCATCGAACCGTTAATGGGCCGCGTGGTCGAGTACCACGGTGGCATGAGCGACAACGCGGACCCGGACCTCGACCTGGTGTTGATGGGCGGCGACCACGACTCCGTCGACGGCCTCGCCCGACAGGCCCAGCTCGCGGAGGACTACGGCTTCAGCTACGTCACGATGGGCGAGACGACCGGCTGGAACGTCGTCGCCCTGATGACGGCGATCGCCGAGCGCACCGACGAGATCGGGATCACCGACGACGTGCTCTCGCCGTACTCGCGCGCGCCGACGACGATCGCCCAGGCGGCGCTCACCATCCACGACGCGAGCGACGGCCGCTTCCGGCTGGGCCTGGGCACGAGTTCGCCCGCGATCGCCCAGCGCTGGCACGGCCAGGACTTCGACCGTCCGCTGCGCCGGCTGCGCGAGACCATCGACGTCGTCCGGGAGGTCTACGACGGCGGCGACGTCTCCTACGACGGCGACATCTACCAGGTGGGCGGGCTGAGCTACGACCAGTCGCCGCCGGCGAACCCGCCGGCGATCGACGTCGCCGCGCTGGGCCCGAAGGCCGTCGAACTGGCCGGGCGCTTCGCCGACGGGTGGATCCCCCAGCTGTTCACGCCCGACGGCCTGCGCGAGCGCATGGCGGACCTCGAGCGCGGCGCCGACCTGGGCGACCGCGACGCCGGAGACGTCCGGGTGAGTCCCCTCGTGCGCTGTTGCGCCAGCGAGGACCGCGAGTACGCCCGCGACGTCACCCGCGGCATGGTCGCGTTCCTCATCGGCGCCTACGGCCCCTACTACGGCAACTCCGTGGCCAAGCAGGGCTACGAGGACGTCGTCTCCGAGATCCGCTCGGCCTGGGAGGACCGCGACACCGCCGCGATGGCCGCGGCGCTGCCCGACGAGCTGCTGGATTCGTTGGCCGCCGCGGGCACGCCCGAGGAGGTCCGCGAGCGCGTCGAGCGCACGGCGGCGATCGACGGCGTCGACGCCGTCCGCGTCGGGTTCGTCTCCGGCATGACCCAGGACGACAAGGAGGCGACTATGGCCGCGCTGACGGAGTGAGCGAGCCGGACTACCCCAGCCGTGGCCGCCAACCCCCGAGCGCGCTTCCACTGCTAGAGCTGCCTTAAAAGTCGCCTTTCCAGTGGCTGTCAATTTATTAGTCTCGCTTCCATAGTAGTGGTTGTCAATGATTCACGGGAAAGGCCCGCTCCTGACCATCGACGTGGGGGACCGGGAGACCGAGACCGAGGACATCGACGACGTGCTGGCGTCGTTCATCGGCGGCCGGGGCGTGTGCACCCGGCTGGCACACGAGCGGATTCCGTTCGACGCGGACCCGTTCGGCCCGGAGAACCGGGTGTACTTCGCGACGGGGCCGCTGCAGACCTCGCGGATGAGCTTCACCGGGCGCACCAACTGCACGAGCCTGTCGCCGCTGACCGACGGCCTGCTGTCGAGCAACGCCGGCGGGTTCATCTCGCGGCCGTTCGCCGACACCGGCTACGCCGCCGTCGAGCTCACCGGCGCGAGCGACGAGCTCGTCGGGGTGCACGTCCGCGACGACGGGGTCGAGTTCGAGCCCGTCGGCGACCTGGCCGGCGCGACCGTCGACGAGGTCGTCGAGTACGTCGACGAGCACCACGACCTCGGCATGGAGCACACGGCCATCATCGGCCCGGCGGGCGAGAACCAGGTCCGGTACGCCTCGATCATCACCTCCGAGAGCCGGGCGTTCGGCCGCGGCGGCCTCGGGGCGGTGCTGGGCGCGAAGAACGTCAAGTTCGTCACCTTCGACGGCGACTCCCGGCCGGAGATCGACCTCGACGACGAGGTCACCCAGGCCATCCACCAGGAGGCCGCGACCTCCGACAGCCCGATGAAAGACGCCGGCACCGTCTCCGTCTCGTCGTTCGCCAACGCCGTCGAGGCCGTGCCCACGAGGTACTTCCAGGAGCTGTCCTACGACAAGCTCGACGAGATCGGCTCCTCGGCGGTCATCGACCACAAGTACAAGAAAGGCACCTGCTCGTCCTGTGCGTTCGCCTGCAAGCTCCCGACCAAGGACGAGGCCGACGGGTTCACCACCGAGGGCCCGGAGTGGGAGACGGTCATGTCCTTCGGGTCGAACGCACTCGTCGACGACTTCCGATCGATCATGGAGGCCAACGAGCTCTGTGACCGCTACGGGCTCGACACCATCTCCTGTGGCGACACGGTTTCGGCGTACCTGGCCGCGAACGACGAGTTCGGCAACGAGGAGCTCATCCTGGAGCTGATCGAGAAGATCGCCTACCGCGAGGGCGAGGGCGACCTGCTCGCCGAGGGCGTCGCGCGCGCCCACGAGGAGCTGGGCGTCGAGAACTGGACGATGAAGGGCATGGAGTTCGCCGCCCACGAC
>JBDGSW010000002.1:0-19797 GCA_042217345.1 Haloarculaceae archaeon | reverse complement strand
CGGTGATCGTGATGATCGTGTTGTTGAACGATGCGTGCACGTGGGCGATGCCCCAGATGTCCTCTTTGCCTTCTGGCATGTTACTGTTCCTCCGCGCGCTCGGGGTGCAGTTCGTCGGTCAGCGGGCTCGCGCTGTCGAAGCCGACGTCGTCCTCGGCGGCCACGTCGACCTTCGCCGACGGCGTGGTCACGCGGCGGTCGCCGACGACGATGTGGCCGTGCCCGATGAACTGGCGGGCCTGTTTGGGCGTGTTCGCGTAGCCCTTGCGGTAGACGATCGTCTGCAGGCGCCGCTCCAGGACGTCCGTGACGTCCAGCGACAGGATGTCGTCCAGGCCGTCCTGCTCGTTGAGGATGCCCAGGCGCTGCAGTCGGCCCAGGAACTCCTCGCTCTCTGCGGCGGCGGCCTCGGGGTCGCCCTGGACGCGGCCGAGCAGCTGTCTGGCCTCGCGGCGGTACCCGCGCAGCTCGGACTGGGCGCGCCAGAGCTCCTCTTTGTTCTTCAGGCCGTAGCGGCCGACGAGATCGTGCTCGCTGGCGATGCGCTCGCCCTGGAAGGGGTGGTTGGGCGTCTCGTAGCGCTTGGTGTTCTGTCCGAGCGCCATTACTCCTCACCACCCTCCTCTGCGGCGGCGGCCTCCTCGGCCTGCTCTTCCTTGATGGCCTCGACGTTGACGCCGATGGTCCCCTCGGTACGGCCGGTGGACTTCGTGCGCTGGCCGCGGACCTTCTGGCCGCGCTTGTGCCGGACGCCCTTGTAGGAGTCGATCATCTGCATCCGGTTGATGTCGCGACGGCGCTGCAGTTCGAGGTCGTTGCCGACCTCGTGGGTGGACTGGCCGTCGTAGAAGTCGTGCTGGTGGTTGGTCATCCACTCGGGTACCTCCTCGGCGTAGCCCTGGACGAGGTCGACGATCTCGTCGATCTCCTCCTCCTCGAGCTTGCCGAAGACGGCCCGGCGGTCGATGTCGGCCTGCTCGGTGATGACGCGCGCGGCGCGCTTGCCGATGCCGTTCATGTCTGTCAGTGCTCGCTCGACGGACTTCGTCCCGTCGAGGTCGGTCTGTCCGATGCGAACGAAGTAGCGGATGTCCTCCTCTTCGTCCGCTTCCTCGTCCGCTGGTGGGTCTTCTGCACTCATGTGTAAGCGGTCGTCGGTGAGCGTCGTGGCGGGGATTCGAACCCCGGAGGCTTGACGCCACAGAGTTAGCAACCCTGCGCCTTGGGCCAGACTTGGCTACCACGACCCGCGGTCTCTATCTCGTCGCCCGCCCGGTCGCTCCGGTGGGACTCGGGGCGTACACCCCTGCACGAGCGTATCCTTTCCTACACTCCCTTCCGTACTTAAACGCAACGAATGGCCGCCGCGACGGGCGCCGATTTCTCCGGCCCCGATCGTCCGACGGCACCCGGGACGCCCGCACGGCCCCGGCTGTACGCTCGGCCAGGGCGGGCCCGCACTCACTCCGCCCTCGCGTGCGCGCGGTGACAAAACACCCATTGGCCCACACGTGGGCAGTAGTTTGTGCGCCTCATCCACGTCCTCGTTCCCGGCGACGCCCGCGAGGCCGTCCTCGGGATGCTCGACGAGGAGGGCATCGACTACGTGGTCATCTCGGAAGCCCAGGGGGCCGATTCGGCGATCGTCCAGTTTCCCGTCCCGACCTCGGCCGTCCAGGACGTCCTCGACGCGCTGGCCGAGGCCGGCCTGAACAAGGAGTACGTCGTGGTCAACAGCGTCGAAACTGCCCACACGCGCAACCTGGAGGCCCTGGACACCCGCTTCGGCGAGGGCCCCTACGAGGAGATCGCCTCCGACGAGATTCGCTCGCGCGCCGCCGAGATGAGCCAGGGGACGATTACGTACTTCGCGATGACCCTTCTGAGCGTCGTGGTCGCCACCGCCGGCCTGCTGCTGGACTCGGCGGCCGTCGTCGTCGGCTCGATGGTGATCGCCCCCCAGGTCGGCTCCGCGCTGCAGGTCAGCGTCGGCGTCGTCCTCCGGGACCGCGAGATGCTCCGCGAGGGCTTTCTCGCCCAGGTGCTCGGCCTGGCCGCGGCCGTCGTCGCCGCCAGCGCCTTCGGCTGGCTGCTGGTGCAGTTCGGCGTCGTCTCGCCGACGCTGTCGATCGGCGGCATCGACCAGGTGAGCCAGCGCGTCTCCCCGGGCGTGTTCTCGGTGGCCATCGCCGTCGCCGCGGGCCTGGCTGCCGCGTTCTCGCTGGGGACGGCCGTACCGACCTCGCTGGTCGGCGTCACCATCGCCGCGGCGCTGGTGCCCGCGGCCGCCGCCACCGGCATCGGCGTCGCCTGGGCGCGCCCGGCCGTCGCTCTCGGCGGACTCCTCCTGCTGGCGCTCAACGTCACCGTCATCAACCTCACCGCCATCGCCGGCCTGCTGGTGATGGGCTATCGCCCCGAGTTACAGAACCTCGAGGCCGACACGGGCTTCGTCCAGCGCCAGGGGTGGCCGATCGTCGCGGCCGTGCTCGTCCTCGCCGCCGTCCTCCTGAGTGCCGGCTCCCTGACGGCCCAGTACGTCGCCCTGGAACACGCCACGAGCGAGACCGTCCAGGACGTCCTGGCCCGGCCCGCCTACGAGCGGACGGACCTGGTCGGCGTCCAGGTCGAGTTCGGCGCGGGCTCGATCCCCGATACCCACCGCCACGTCACGGTCGTCGTCGCCCGGCCCCCACGGACGACCTACCCCCGCCTCGCCGAGCGGATTCGCCGGCGACTGACCGAGCGCATCGGCGGGCCGGTCGTCGTCGAGGTCGAGTACCGCGAGCGCGAGACCGCCGCCGGGGGCGTCGACGCCCGGTCGGTCCAGGGAGCGATGCGCCCGCGACCGGCCGGAGCAGGCGGACACGCGGCGTCTGTCGGCTGAAAAACGAGTCGGGGCTCAGGCGCCGATGTACTCTTCGTTGAACGTCCACTCGCCGTCGTCGTCCTTGATCATGTACTCGCCGTAGTAGGGGACCCGGTTGTGGACGACCTCGCGGAACGCCTCCCGGATCTCCGCCTTGGTCATCTCGCCCATCGACTTGAGGTCGTCGTTGCGGTTGAGACAGCCCTTGAGATAGCCCTCGTGGGTGACGCGCACCCGGTGGCAGTTCGCGCAGAAGTCCTCGTTGCCAACCGGGTCGACGACCTCGACCATGCCGGCGGCCTCGTCGTCGCCCGCGGGCCCACCGTTGGACTCGTCCGACGAGGTCCCGCTCTCGTCGCTCGCGGGACCCCCGATCCAGTACCGCCGGCGGTCGTGCATCTCGCGCTCCTCGATCTCGGTGGCCTGCTCCTCGAGCCAGCCGTGGACCCGCTCGATCTCGACGGCCCACTCGGGGCGGCCGGCCAGCTCGGGCATGTACTCGATGAGCTGCAGCTGCAGGCCGGGGTTGTCGGCGACGTGTTCGACCATCTCTGGGACGTACCCGGCCGTCGCCTCGAAGACGACCATGTTGAGCTTAACCGGCGCCAGCCCCGCGTCCAGGGCGGCGTCGACCCCCTCGAGAACGGCCTCGAACTGCCCGCTCTGGGTGACCTCCTTGAACGCCTCCGGGTCGAGGGCGTCCTGGGAGACGTTCACCCGGTCGAGGCCCGCCGCGGCAAGTTCCTCGGCGCGCTCGGGGAGGAAGGTGCCGTTGGTCGTCAGCGACGTCTCCATGCCGTCGGGGGTCCGCTCGATGATCTCGGCCAGGTCCTCACGGAGCGTCGGCTCGCCTCCGGTGAACTTCGCGGCGTCGACGCCGAACTCGGCGGCCACCTCGAGGAAGGCGACGACGTCGTCGGTCGTCATCTCGTCGTCGCGGGGGGCCATGGGGCCGCGGGTATCGCCCAGGCCCTCGTTATGGCAGTAGACGCAGTCGAAGTTACACCGGTCGGTCAGCGAGATCCGCACGCCCGTGACCTCGCGACCGAACTGGTCGACCAGCATGGGTCGCCCTCGGGGCCGGCCGTGCTTAAATCCGCCGTCGCTGGCGGGGGTCGCGTAACGACGAGTGGTTACGTTCCTGGCGATCCAGCGACCTGTCTCCGGGGTTCACAACCCTTATCGCCGGCGGCGGGCCTACCCCCTGTATGGACGAGACCGACGTGCAGGACCGCCTCCGGACGGTCCAGGACCCGGACCTCGGCGACGACATCGTCTCGCTGGGGCTGGTCAACGACATCGAAATCGACGGGGACGCCGTCCGCGTCTCGCTGGCGCTGGGCGCGCCCTACTCCCCGACGGAGACGGCCATCGCCGACGAAGTCCGCGAGGCGCTGGCCGACACCGGTCTCGAAGTCGACCTCTCCGCCAGCGTCGACCGGGGCCGAGGTGCCGAGGGTGGCGAGGGCATCCTCCCGAACGTCAAGAACATCGTCGCCGTCGCCTCGGGGAAGGGCGGCGTCGGCAAGAGCACCATCGCCGTCAACCTCGCGGCCGGGCTCGCGCAACTGGGCGCGCGCGTCGGACTGTTCGACGCCGACGTCTACGGCCCGAACGTCCCGCGGATGCTCGCCGCAAGCGAGCAGCCCCGAGCCACGAGAGACGAGACGCTCGTCCCGCCGGAGAAGTACGGCATGAAGCTGATGAGCATGGACTTCCTGCTCGGCGAGGACGACCCCGTCATCTGGCGCGGCCCGATGGTCCACAAGGTGCTCACCCAGCTCTGGGAGGACGTCGAGTGGGGCGCGCTGGACTACATGGTGATCGACCTGCCGCCGGGCACCGGCGACACCCAGCTCAGCATGCTCCAGACCGTCCCCGTCACCGGCTCGGTCATCGTCACGACGCCCCAGCAGGTCGCCGTCGACGACGCCCGCAAGGGCCTGGAGATGTTCGGCAAGCACGAGACGCCGGTGTTGGGCATCGTCGAGAACATGAGCTCGTTCCGCTGTCCGGACTGTGGCTCCGAACACCACATCTTCGGCGAGGGCGGCGGCGAGCGCTTCGCCGAGGAGGCCGACATGCCATTCCTGGGGTCGATTCCGCTGGACCCCCGCGTCCGCGAGGGCGGCGACGACGGCGAGCCAACGGTGCTCGACGAGGAATCGGAGACCGGCGCAGCCCTCCGGGAGTTCGCCGCCGAGACCGCAGACATGCAGGGCATCGTCCACCGCAGCGGGCAGTAGCCTCCCCGCTCAGTTCTGGTCGCGCAGGATCAGCGGCCCCATCGCGAGCGTGCGTTTGGCCGCGGTCGCGATCCGCAGGACGTACGACGTGAACAGCAGGAAGGGAAGCACCGTCATGGTGAATGCGGCGGCGACGACCCAGGTGAGGTTGTCCACGCCGAGCGTCGACCCGGGGACGGTGCTCTGGCTGACGAACGCGAGCATGCAGCCGGCGATGATCAGCGCCGGCACCGCCAGGTAGAGGATGTACTGCGAGAGGTCGACCAGCGCCCACTGGAAGTACAGCGTCTTGACGTGCTCGCGGGCGGGCCCGAACATCGCCAGCACGTCCTGGAGGTCGTCGAACGCCGCGCGCTGGTCCGCGTCGATGCTGTCCGCGAACTCGTCGGTCATGCGCTCGATCTGGCGGAGCTTCCAGGAGTAGTTGTAATCCAGCGCCGCCGACAGCACGTCGAAGGTGCCGAACTGGACTGCCTGTAGCTGGTCCTCGACCGTCTCGGCGTTGCCCCGGAGGCTGTCGACGAACGCCGCGACCTGACGGCCCAGCTCGGGATCGTCGTCCTCGTCGACCAGGCGGGCGAGCGCGTCCGCGCGCGTCTCGCTCTCGGCGACTAGCTCCCGGAGGAAGGCCGCGGGCTGGGCGGGCGGCGCCGACTCGAACAGCTCGGTGGCGTAGGTCCGGAAGTCCATCGCGTCGCTCATCCGCTGGCGCTGGTCGCCCAACGGCCCGGTCTCCTGGGAGAGCACGAGCTGGTTGATGGTGACCACGAGCGTCGTGCCCGTGACGACGACGCCGATCATCGCCGAGAACAGGGTCTCGATCGGGTCCTTCGAGCTGAGCTGCGATCGCAGCGACGGGTCCAGCAGGACGCTGACGGCGACGAACGCGACGAACACCGAAAGCGCCAGGACGGCCGTGATGACGAACCGGTTGGCCTCGAGCAGCAGCCAGATCTTCACGCGGCTCTCGCCGGCGCGCTCGCGCATCGTGTTGGCCGTCCCGACGTCGGCGGGGTCGCCGTCGCTCATCCCGACTCCGTCTCGGCGTCGGCGCGCCGCTTGAACACCAGCAGCTTCGTCCCGCCGCCGCTGTAGTCGATGGTGTCGACCAGCTCCCACCCCTCGGCGCCGAGCTCGTTCAGCTCGTCGGTGGGGTCGACGGCCTCCTTCCGGGTGCTCTCGCGGGGCGGTCGGAGCGTCCGGTACTCCCAGCGGGGGCGGGCGTCTGACATCGTGGTGGCTGTAGGGTGCGTCGCGTGGGCCAATACGCGTTGGGGCGACGGAGCGGGTCGGCGGCGGTCGCCCGCGACTGACAAGGTTTTAATCGCGCGCCCGGGCTATCGGGGGTATGGACACGGCCGAACGGACCCGCCTCGTCACCCGGTACACCGAGGAGGTCGTCACCGACGAAGAGCTGGCGGAACTGCTCGAGGACGCGGAGCCGTCGGCCTACATCGGCTACGCGCCGACCGGCGAGATGCACATCGGGCACTTCACCACCATCCGCAAGCTCGCCGACTTCCAACGGGCCGGCGTCGACGTCACCGTCCTGATCGCCGACCTGCACGCCCACCTCGACAGCGAGAAGAGCCCCTGGGACCTGCTGGACGCCCGCAGCGAGTACTACGAGACCGCTATCCGCGCGATGCTGTCGGCCGCCGGCGGCGACCCCGAGGCCGTCAGGTTCGTCCGCGGCCGGGACTTCCAGCTCGACCCCGAGTACACGATGGACGTCTACAAGATGGCCGCCGAGACGACCGTCGCCCGCGCCCAACGGGCCGGCAGCGAGGTCGTCCGCGAGAGCGACAGCCCCAACCTCGGCGGACTGATCTACTCGCTGATGCAGAGTCTGGACGTCAAGGCGCTCGACGCCGACATCGCCTACGGCGGCATCGACCAGCGCGGCATCTACATGCTCGGCCGCGAGATCCTTCCCGACCACGGCGGCGAGGCGCCCGTCTGCGTGTTCGCCCCGCTGCTGTCCGGGCTGTCCGGCGGGAAGATGAGCGCCTCCGACGCGGCCTCGAAGGTCAACCTCACCGACTCGCCCGAGGACGTGGCCGAGAAGATCAACGGGGCGTACTGCCCGCAGGCCGAGATCGAGGACAACGGCGTCATGGAGTACCTGCAGTTCCTGGTCTTCCCGATCCTCGAGGAGCGCGACGAGCCGTTCGTCGTCGAGCGCCCCGAGGAGTACGGCGGCGACCTCACCTTCGAGCGCTACGACGACCTCGAGGAGACGTACCTCGCCGACGAGCTCCACCCGGCCGACCTGAAGAACGCCGCGGGCGCGTACATCTCCGACGTGATCGACCCGATCCGCGAGCGCCTGAGGAGCCGGCCGGAGCTGCTCGCCGAGGCCTACCCCGAGAAGTACGACTAGGCTCGGTTCAGGGGCCGAACGTCCGCATGGTCCTCTCTGCGGCGTCGCCGGCCACGTAGTCCATCGCGCCGCCGAAGCCGGCGCCGACGCCAGCACCCACTGGCCCGAGCGGACTGCCGGCCATCGCGCCGATGCTCGCGCCCGTCGCTGCGCCCTGTCTCGCGAAGCTGGGTTTCAACAGTCCCATAGCCTGGCTTCGGTCGCCAGTGGCAAAAAGCCGGCTCGACCTGTCAGACCGCGTCGGCGCCGGTCTTGCCCGTGCGGATCTGCACCGCCTGCTCGACGTCGATGACGAAGATCTTGCCGTCGCCCTTCTGTCCGGTGTAGGCGGCCTCGCGGATCGCGTCGACGACGACCTCGACCGGCGTGTCGGCGATCACGCACTCGATTTTGACCTTCTCGTGCAGGTCGACCGTGTACTCCTCGCCGCGCCACTGGCCCGTCTTGGCGGGCTGGCTGCCGCGGCCGCGGACGTTCGAGACCGTAAAGGAAGGGGCGCCGACGTCGGCGATGGCCTGCTTGACGTCGCCGAGTTTCTCCGGGCGGATCATTGCGGTCACGAGCTTCAGTTCGGGCTGAGACGCCTCGTTACTCATGGCCGCCGTCGGTACGCACCGACCTGTCATTAACCCTGTTGCCGTCGCCGAACTCCGGATAGGTGTCCAGGCCGTGCTCGACCATGTCCAGGCCGGCCATCTCGCTGTCGCGGCTGACGCGGGCCTGCCCCAGCGCCATCGCCACCTTGAACAGGACGACCGTCGCGAGGGCAGTCCAGCCGGCGATCACCGCGACGCCGGCCAGCTGGACGCCCACCTGCGCGAGGTCGATCCCGCCGGTCGACAGCAGCGGGTAGAGGACGATCCCGAGCATTCCCGCGGTGCCGTGGACCGGCAGGACCGCACAGACGTCGTCGATCTGCAGCCGCGTCTCGACGACGCGGAACACGAGCGGCAGCTGCGCGCCGGCGAGGACGCCGATGACGATGGCGCCGGGCCAGGTCAGCACGTCCGCGACGCCCGTGACGCCGACCAGGCCGGCGAGCATGCCGTTGGCGATGTACATCGTGTCGACGTTGTCCGTGCGGTGCCAGGTGAGATAGCCCGCCGAGAGCCCGCCGGTGACCATCCCGAGTGTGGTCACGAGCGCGACGCGGCCGACGACGGCAAAGTCCGCGAGTGCAACCGAGCCCCCCGAGAGGTGGACCACCGTCGAGGCGGTGCCGACGTTGAACCCGTACCAGCCGAAACAGAGGATGAGCGTGCCGAGGACCGCCAGCGTCACCGAATGGCCGGGGATGACGTTCGCCGAGCCGTCCTCGTTGAACCGGCCGATGCGCGGCCCGAGCGCCCACGCCGCGACGAACCCGGAGAGCCCGCCCATCCCGTGGATGACCATGCCGCCCGCGAAGTCGTGGAAGCCGATCGACGCGAGAAAGCCGCTGTTCCAGACCAGGCCCACCGCCACCGGGTAGACGACCGCGACGATGGCGACGGTGTAGATGACGTACATCCGCGGACGGGTGCGCCCAGCGACCCCGCCGGAGACGATGTTGGCCGCCGCGATCGCGAACATGCCCCCGAACAACCAGTGGACCCACTCGACGGAGCCGCCGTGCAGGTACGCGAACGCCGCGCCGACGTCGACGGCACCGCTCCCGGTGAGCTGGCCGACGAGGTTGGCCACGCCCGCGCCGAGCAGGAAGTACACCAACAGGCCGACGCACAACGTCACGAGGCTCTGGGTGAGCTGGTTCGCGACGTTCTTCGCGCGCACCTGGCCGGCCTCCAGCATCGCGAACCCGGCCTTCATGAAGAAGATGAGAAACGACGCCATCAGGATCCACACCAGGTTCAGGCCCTCGACGAGCACGCTGGCGTCACTCATCCGCCCGCACCACCCGTTCTGAACGGACGTCTACCCACGGCCCGATTTTCGTTCCGTTCGCTGTCCCAATCATCGATTCATCGGTTGAGCCAGTCGGTTATTTAATCGTAGCGTTTACAATGTCTGTTATATTGGCCGATTTCTTGACGTTCCCGGGAAATGCCCAAGAATAGTAACGATATAAGGTTGTAATGCGTCTATCTTCCGGCAGTGAGCGGCGGAGAAAGTGGACGATCGTCGAGCCGTCGCAGCGGACGGTTGGAAGTCTGGCCGTCGCGCGCGCCAGGGTCAGTCGGCCGGTGCCGGTTCGGCCTCGTCGGCGAGCCACTCCTCGGCCCACGACTCGATCTCCTCGAAGACGGGACACAGCGACTCGCCCTTCTCGGTCAGTTTGTAGTAGGTTGCCACCGGGGCGTCCTCCTCCATGCGCCGGGTGACGAAGTCCATCTCCCGGAGGTCGTCGAGCACGCGCGAGAGCGTGCGCGAGCTCGCGCCCGTCGAGCGCTTCAGTTCGTTGAACCGCTTTTCGCCCTCGTGGAGGTCGTGGAGCACGACGAGGCGCCACTGCGAGCCGATCTGCTCCAGGGACTCGACGATCGGGCAGGCGTCGGGGTTGGCCGTCTCTGCAGACATCGGTGATCCTGGCGCCGTCTTGTCCGGGCGCGGAGAAATAGGTTCGGGTTCGAACCAGGTGTCGAAGTGTTACCGGCCGGCCGGAGGCCGGGGTCGCCGGGAGCCGACGGTAAGCGTTTATCCCCCGCGGCGCCCCAACCCCGAGCAGTGAAGATCGATCCCGAGACGCACGACAGCTCGCTGTACCGCACGCTGACCGGCTCGGTGGTCCCCCGGCCGATCGGTTGGATCTCGACTACCGGCCCGGACGGCGTGGACAACCTCGCGCCGTTTAGCTTCTTCAACGTCGTCAGCGTCGACCCGCCGCTGGTCATGTTCGCGCCGGTCGACGCCGGTGAGGGGGCGCTGAAAGACACCGCCCGGAACGTCATCGACACCGGGGAGTTCGTCCACAACGTCGTGACCCGGGACCTCGCCGAGGCGATGAACGCCACCAGCGCCA
Organism: Haloarculaceae archaeon; assembly: GCA_042217345.1. Lineage (GTDB taxonomy): Archaea > Halobacteriota > Halobacteria > Halobacteriales > Haloarculaceae > Halorientalis. The sequence goes on along the minus strand of JBDGSW010000002.1, from coordinate 9,340 downwards.
CGCTCGACGCCGACGAGAGCGAGTTCGACCACGCCGACCTCGAGCGTGCCCCCTCGGAGAACGTCGCCCCGCCGCGCGTGGCCGACGCTGTCGTTTCCTTTGAGTGCGAGCTCTCCGACTCCATGGACGTCGGCGCCGGGACGCTCATCCTCGGCGAGGTCGTCCTGGTCCACGTCGACGACGCCGTCGCCACGGACGGAAAGGTCGACGTCGAGAAAGTCGACGCCGTCGGGCGCCTCGCGGGCAACTGGTACGCAAGCACCGCGGACCGCTTCGAGCTGGAGCGGCCGCCGTGACTACAGCGGCTCCTCGCCGTCGATGATGCGCTGGGCCCGGTCCGCCAGCGCGGGGACGCCGTGGCGCATCTTCGGGTACATGTCGTCGTCGCTGTTGCCCTCCAGGTAGCGCCGGAAGAACATCTCCCCGAGGCCGGCGAGCTTGTACACCGCGAGCGCACGGTAGAAGCGCGGGTGCTCGAACTCGAACCCGGTGGCCGCCTCGTAGCGTGCGACCAGCTCCTCGCGCGTGAGGTAGTCCGGGTCGGCCATGAACGTCGTCGACAGCGAGTCCGTCGAATCGGGCGGGTCGGGGTCCTTCTCGTCCCACCAGTACGACAGCATCCAGCCGAGGTCGGTGAACGGGTCGCCCAGCGTGGACATCTCCCAGTCGAAGATGCTGGCGATCTCCGGGGGCGTGCCCGGCGCGAACATCACGTTGTCGAGCTTGTAGTCGCCGTGGACGAGCGTGTGCGGGTGGTCCTCGGGTGCGTTCTCGGACAGCCACTCCATCACGTCGTACAGCACGGGCACCTCGCGCTCGTCGGCGGTCACCTCGAACGCCCAGGTCAGCTGTTCGCTCCAGCGCTTGACCTGGCGCTGAGTGAATCCCTCCGGATAGCCGAACTCACCGAGGCCGACGGCCTCGTAGTCGACCTGGTGGACCTCGGCCAGGCGGTCGACGAGCTCGGCGCCGATGGCCTCGAGGTACTCGGGCGCCTGGAACCGCTCGGGTTCCTCGCCGCGGATGACGTCGCCCGCCTCGCGCTCCATGACGTAGAAGTCCGAACCGATGATCGAGTGGTCGTCCGTGGCGGCGACGGTCGTCGGCACGCGGACGTCCGTGTCCTGGAGCGCGTCGACGACGCGGTACTCCCGGAGCACGTCGTGGGCCTTCTCGGCGGTCTCGCCCGGCGGCGGCCGCCGGATGACAAGTTCCTGGTCGCCCCACGTGACGAACAGCGTCTCGTTGCTGTGACCCTCCTTGTGGTGGCGGACCTCGTAGTCCTCGACGGGGCCGAGCTCGCCCTCGAGGTACGCCGCGAGGGCGTCCTCGTCGACGATCCGGGCGAAATACTCCTCGCTGTGGTCGCTCACGGGCGATCCCTCCCGTCGGCGGGGACTCCTTCCTGTCCTAACATTGTAAGCCCGTTATCACCCGACCGTATGAATAAGTGGGGGTTGGGGGAAATCCGGTCGCCGTACCGCGGGGGGTTGATTTACAATGTTGTGTTCTCAACGGGTGCGTATGGTAGTCGAGTACGCGGATTCCGACACGGCGACGGAACTGGCCGAGAAGGCGCGCAATTTCATGGACGAGGAGGTCATCCCCACCGAGCGAGAGTACCTCGGCGACGGGCCAGTCCCCGAGTCCGTGATCGCGGATCTCCGGGATGAGGCCCGCGAGCGGGGCATCTACTGCCCGCAGATCGGCGAGGAGTACGGCGGCGGCGGGTACGACTTCCGGGACGTCCTCCCGCTGTTCGAGCAGGCCGGACGCAGCCTGCTGGGCCACCCCGCGATGCGCGTCGACGCCCCCGACGAGGGTAACATGCACACCCTCGAGATGTTCGGCACCGAGGCCCAGAAGGAGGAGTACCTGAAACCGCTCGTCGCGGGCGAGCTGCAATCGGGCTTTTCGATGACCGAACCGATGCAGGGTGCCGGCTCGGACCCGAAGATGATGCAGACCCGGGCGGAGAAAGACGGCGACGAGTGGGTCATCGACGGCCACAAGTGGTGGACCACGAATGGCGCAACTGCCGACATTCTGCTCGTGATGGCGCGCACAGACATGGACGCCCATCCCTACGCAGGCACCTCGATCATCCTCGTACCGAGTGACGCCGACGGCGTCGAGGTCGTCGAGGCGACGCCGCACCTCGGCCAGGAGCTCGTTCCCGAGAACCACGCCGAGATCCGCTACGACGAGGTCCGCGTCCCCGCGGAGAACCTGCTCGGCGAGGAAGGGGAGGGCTTCGCGATGGCCCAGAAGCGACTGGGGCCGGCCCGGCTGACCCACTGCATGCGCTACTCTGGGATGGCCCAGCGCTCGCTGGGCATCGCCAAGGCCTACATGGAGGAGCGGGGGGCCTTCGACCAGCAGCTCGCCGACAAGCAGGACCTGCGCCACCGGATCGCCGAGCGCGAGACCCAACTGCACGCCGCGCGGAGCATGGTCCGCGACGCCGCCCGGAAGATCGCCCGCGGCGAGGAGGCCCGCATCGAGGTCGCGATGAGCAAGTACTACACGGCCAACGTGGTCCAGGAGACAGTCGACCTGGCGCTGCAGTGCTGCGGCGGTTCCGGCATCTCCCGGCACCTGCCGATCGCCGACTTCTACGAGTCGCTGCGCGCGTTCCGCATCATCGACGGCGCCGACGAGGTCCACAAGCGCTCGATCGCCCGCGAGGCCTTCGCGGACGAGAACGTCCCCGCGGGCGAACTCGAGAACTTGCCGCGGTTCTGACCGGTCGGACCCCCGACTGCAGGCGGCCGCCGACCGCCGTCGGTCGCAGTCGGAACGGTGAAAACGGGGGCGTCCGAGGGAACGAGTATGCACGCCGGGCCGGCCCAGGTCGCACAGCTGTCGTCGCCGCTGCCGGTCTGGCCCGCCCTCGTCGCCGCCGCCGTCCTCTTTTCGGTTGGCATCGCGCTCACCCTCGCGCGTCCGCGGGGCGCCTGGGCGCGCCGGCTCCGAAAGCGGCTCCTGCTGGGCGTTCCGTGGGGCACGCTGCTGACGATCGCGGGCGTCGTCGCGTTCTACCTGTTCGTCCAGGGCGCGTGGGAACACCCGAACGATCCGCTCGTGATCCCCTTTCGGTCGTGGTCGTACCTCTACCCCGTGGGCGTCCTGACCGCGGCGTTCGCGCACGCGAGCCGCTCGCACATCGTCGGCAACGTGATCGGGACGCTGGCGTTCGCGCCGATCGCCGAGTACGCCTGGAGTCACTTCCCCACCGAGCGCGGCAGCCAGTCCTTCGGCGGCCGCCGCACGAACCCCTTCCTGCGGGTGTTCGCCGTCCCGCTCGCGGCGATCGGCGTGGGCCTGCTGACCAGTCTGTTCGCGCTCGGGCCGGTCATCGGCTTCTCGGGCGTCGTGTTCGCGTTCGCTGGCTTCGCGCTCGTGTTCGCCCCGCTGGCCGTGGTGGTCTCCCTGGTCGGCGCCCAGATCATCTCGCTGCTGTACTCCGCCGTCACCAGCCCGGTCACCGTCGCCGGCACCAGCCCACAGGTGGTCACGCCGTGGTTCGCGAACATCGCGATCCAGGGCCACTACATCGGGCTGCTGTTCGGCGTCGTCGTCGGCGGGTGGCTGGCCGCACGACGCGACTATCGGCCCTCGCCCGGGCGGGTCTGGCTGGCGGTCGTCGCGCTGGCCGTCTCGGAGTCGCTGTGGGCACTGTACTGGTACGCCGGCGCCGAGCGCTACGTCCTGTTCCGGGCGGCCGGCGCCGTCGCGGTGTTCCTGCTCGCCGCGCTGATCGCCGCGGCGCTGACCGCCTCGTGGCGGCCGCTGATCTCCCGAATCGACCTGCGACGGCGCGAGACCGCCGTCGGCCTGCTGCTCGCGCTGACCGTCGCGCTGAGCGTCGTCGCGATCCCGGTCAACCTCGTCGCCGTCGACGCCAAACCCCTCCCGGAGGGCGTCTCCGTCGGGGGCTACGACGTCACCTACGCCGAGAACGTCCCCGACCAGTACGTCTCGGCAGTCAACGTGTCGCTGTTCGGGCAGACGACCCAGCTCAACACCAGCGGGGTGATCGTCGTCAGCGAGGACCGGAACATCTTCCAGACGGTCGTCTCGAAGACGGCGTTGGCCTACCGGGGGTCGGCGAGCGTCGTCGTCGGCGGACTGGGGTGGCGCCAGCGGGTCGCCGTCAACCGTACCGGGTGGTCGGCGGTCGGCAACGACACGGCCTACAAGGTCTACCTCCGCCCGGCGGGCGGGGACCGCCGGCTCGTCTTCCAGTCGGACGCCGTTCGCAGCCGCCCGCGGATCGCGGGGCGACGCGTGGTGATCGCACCCACGGCCGAGGCCTTCGAACTGCTGGTCCAGCGCGGGAACCAGTCGATCGCCAGCCACCGGATCCCGACCGTGGGCCACAACGTGACCGCGGGCGGGCTCACGTTCAACCGGACGCGCGGCGACCTCTACGCGGAGGCCAACGGGACGCGCGTCCAGATCGCCTCACGGGCGGGCTAGGCCCACTCGATGCGGAACACTTCGGCGTCGATCGTCCGCCGTTCGTCGGTGTGGTGGGGGAACTGGTGTGGCAGGTCGAACTCGGCGGCGAAGGCGTGGGTGACGTCGCCGCCCTCGTCGGCGGCGAACGCCTCGACGAACGACTCGCTGTCGGCGTTGTGGATCGAGTAGGAGACGTCGGCGATCGACGCCGCGGTCCCCAGGAACGCGCGGTCGGCGTGCTCGTTTCCCCGCTGGGCGCCGAACGGCGGGTTCATCACGACGGTCGTCGGCCCGTCCGGACACAGCGGCGCCCTGGTGGCGTCGCCGCGGACCCACGCGACCGATGTGGCGGAGGCGACCTTCCGCTCGTTATCCCGGGCGGTGGCGAGCGGCCCCGGGTCGACGTCCAGGCCGACGACCCGACGTGGCCCGCGCAGCGCCGCCCCCAGCGCCAGCATGCCGGTCCCACAGCCGAGGTCGATCACCGTCCGCCCGTCGACGTCGCCCTGGAGGTCGGCGGTGTGGATCAGGTGGGCCGCCAGCTCCGGCGGCGTCCGGTACTGCTCGAGGTCCGCATTCGGGTCCTCGAACCCGGCGACGATCGCCAGCCGCTGGGCGAGCGCGCTCTTCGAGCTCACGAATCGCCCTCCCCGTCCGGTCGCGCCCGACCGCCGGTCCGTCCCGTCATAGCTGCCGGCGAATACGCCCCATTCATGCAAAAACCTTTGCGTATGCCCGCGACGCATTAGCGGGACCGGATCGCCAGTCGGACCGTGACGTACATTTAGATGGAGCCGTCCGAATGGCGGGCATGGCCGACGAACCGCACCCGCAGGTACAGGCGGTCCTCCAGATGCTCGACTCCCAGCCAGTGCCACCGACGGAGGCCGTCTCCGTCGCTGAGGCCCGCCGACAGATGGAAGCGATGGCCGCGATGCGCAGCGGCCCAGAGGTCGGAGAGGTCAAGAACTTCGACGTCGCCGGCCCGGACGGGCCGCTGTCCACCCGGCTGTACCTCCCCGAGGGCGAGGCGCCCCACCCGGGCCTGGTCTTCTTCCACGGCGGCGGGTTCGTCATCGGCAGTCTCGACACTCACGACGCCCTCGCGCGGGCGCTGTGCGACGCCGCCGACTGCGCCGTCCTCTCGGTGGACTACCGGCTGGCCCCCGAACACCCCTTCCCCGCCGCGTTCGAGGACGCCTACGGTGCCGTCGAGTGGATCGCGGAGTTCGGCCCGGACGTCGACGTCGACCCGGATCGGATCGCGGTCGCGGGCGACTCCGCAGGCGGCAACCTCGCCGCGGCCGTCTCGCTGGCGACGCACGACCGCGACGGCCCCGAGTTGACCCACCAGGGGCTGATCTACCCGGTCGTCTCCTCGACGATCCACGAGCCACTGGAGTCCTACCACGAGAACGCCGAGGGCTACTTCCTCGAGACCGGGACGATGCAGTGGTTCGACGAGCAGTACGTCCAGGACGAGGCCGACCGGCGCAACGCCTACTACGCGCCGCTGCTCGCCCGCGACCACTCGGTCGTGCCGCCGGCGACGATTGTCACCGCCGGGTTCGATCCCCTCCGCGACGAGGGGGACGTCTACGCCGAACGCCTCCGCGAGGCTGGCGTCGAGGTCGACTACGTGGAGTACGAGGACATGATCCACGGTTTCGCCAGCATGCTCGGGGCCGTCGACGCCGCCGAGGACGCCGTCGAGACGCTCGGCGCGAACCTGCGCGACTCGTTTTGAGCCGGTCGGGAGCCGTTTCGTACCGGCCGCGGCGAACCGTTAACCGCACGGCCGGCGTACGGCGTCCATGGTCCTCCACTCACTGCGTGCTGAGGGTGAGCGGGAGCGACGCGCGGCGCTCGATCGCGCGCGACGCGCCAGCCACGTGCTCGACGAGGCGTTCCGCGTCCCCGTGATCGACTACCGGGTCGGGCTCGATCCGATCGTGAGCCTGCTACCGGTCGCGGGCGACTCGGCGATGGGGGTGGTGTCGCTGTACGTCGTCTTCCAGGCGGTCCGTGCGGGCGCGCCGCGCCGAGTGGTCGCCGTCATGCTCGCCCTGGTGGCCATCGACGTGACGATCGGATCGGTGCCGATCCTGGGCACGGTGTTCGACGCCGTCTGGAAGGCCAACGCCTGGAACGTCGCGCTGCTAGAGCGCCACCTCGAGGACTGATCGGCACGGAGCGGCTGAAAAAAGAAGGTGCGGCTGTCGAGCGGTGCGCGTCTCAGCCCGCGGGACCGCCTTCAGGCGGCCCTGCGCCTTCGGGCGGGCCCGCCGGGTTCGCACCCGAAGCGTTGCCGTACTCGCCGGACTCGTTGCCGGCTTCGGACGCGTTCGCCGGACCCGGGGCGGCGCCGTTGCCCGGGGCTGGGCCGGCCGTGACGCTTGGCTGTGCCGGCTGTCCGGTGGCGTTCTCGACGATTTCCGAACCGTTCTCGCTAGGTTCCGTGACGTTCTCGCTGGGCTCAGTGACGTTCTCGCTGGGTTCCGTCACGTTTCCTGCCGGGCCGGGCGCCTGCGTCGGCGCGCCGGGGGCGGCGCCGGGACCGACGCCGGGTCCGGACGACACCGCCGACGGCGGGATCACCAAGACGTTCGAGGCGTCGCCGACCCAGGCGGGTTCTTCGACGGTCGTGACGCCCAGCTCGTCGACCGAGAGCCGGTACTGGAAGGTGACGTCGTAGGGCTGCCAGGTGACGTCGACGTCGGCGCTGTGGACGACGCCGTTCTCGTCGACGACCAGCGTCGCGCTGCCGGTGGCGTTCCCGCGGACGGCCTCGATCTTCGCGGGCGCCGAGAGCGTCACCAGCTGCGTGCCGTTCTCGGTCGTGACGTTCTCGACGGTGAAGTTCCCGACGAGCTTGTCGAGGCCGACGAGAGCCTGGCCGGGCACCGGCGAGCCGCCGGGGCCCACGCCGCCGGCCATCGACCGCACGCTGTCGGCTTCACCGTACACCCCGGAGCTGGCCTGATCGGCGAACGGTCCCGCGCCGGGCCCGCCGGCGGGGCCGCCCGCGGGAGCCTGCGTCTCGGCCGGCGTGACGCCGGGCACCTTCAGGTAGGTGTCGTTGCCGTCCTCCTGGACCCGGACGAGCTGGCCGCTCTGGTTGGACCAGAGGTCGACCGTGGTGTTGTGTCCCACCAGGGAGAGCGTCGTCGTGGAGGAGAGGTTCCCTTGGTCCGCCTCGGCGGCGGTCACGGAGTCGACTGACGCGAACGTCGAACCGTTGAGCAGGAGGGCCGCGTTCTCGTCGGCGCGGTAGCCCTGCTGGCGCAGCTGCTGGGCGTGCAGCTGGTAGAGCGCGGTGGTGTTGAGCTGACCGTCCACGAAGACCTCGGGCGGCAACACGTCGGTGGCCGCCGGCTGGGTCTCGTTCGTGGCGTTCGTCTCGTTCGCCGGTGCCGTCACATTCGTGGCGTTACCCGGCTCGGAGACGTTGGCCGCGATCGTCTCGTTACCGGCCTGGGTAGCGTTCGTCACGTTCGTGACGTTCCCGGGCTCGGAGACGTTCGTCTCGTTGATCACCTGGGTCTGGTTGGCCGTGACGTTCGTCGTCTCGTTGGCCGTGACGTTCGCAGTCTGATTGTCCGTCACGTTCGTCGACTCGTTGGCCGTCACGTTGGCCGTCTGGTTCGCGGTGACGTTCGTCGTCTCGTTGGCCGACTCGTTGATGACCTGCGTGCCGCTGGAGGGCGGAGCGGTCACGTTGGCCGCGGTGGCGTTGTCAGTTGCATTCGCCGTCGCGTTGTCAGTTGCGTTCGTCGTCGCGTTCGCGGTGGCGTTGTCGGTCGCGTTCGCCGTCGACGCGGCGCCCGAGCCAGCGTCGCCCGACGTCGGCGTGGGTGTCGTCGCACTGCCGGAGGGGAGCCGACCCCCGTCTACGGCTGGCCGTGTCGCTGCCGGTCCCGTGCTGCCTTCGCCCGCGGTGGTCGCCGCACTCGCTACCGCCGTCGCTCCCGAACTGACGACGACGAGCGCGAGGACCAATGCGAGCAGTTTTTTGTCTGTCTCCACGGGCGCAATTATCCACGCCCACGGGATTAGGAGCTATTACGGCCTGCGTTCCGGTTTCGCGGCGCCTCCTACCACGTTCCGTGGAAGGTGTCGAACGAAAGCTCGTCCAACGGTTTCTGCCCGGTTGCGATCTCGTACTCCCCGGGGGTGAGCATGGGCTGTTTGAACTGCGGGCCGTCGTCGGTCGTGATGCGCGGACAGCCGGTGTTGACGTAGGCGTCGAGGCCGAAGTTCGTCAGCCGGTCCGGCGTCACCTCGTCCATCGTGATGAGGTAGGCGTCGTCGTTGTCCTCGACGATCTCCTGGGCTCTCTCCCAGCGGCCCTGGCCGATCTTGGTGCAGAAGACCACGCCCCAGTTCTGGGCGTCCATCGCCTTGTGGACCGCGGCGTAGCGCTGCTGCATGAACTGCTTGGGGTCTGCGATCGTCACGACGTTGTTGACTGGATCGGCGATGACGACGTGCTTGTCGGGGTGTTCCATCGCCAGCCCGAGCGGGTGGAACTTTCCGCCGCCGACGTACAGCACCTGGTCGGCGTCGACATCGGCGCTCGCGTAGTTGCACCCGAGGACCTGCCCCTCGTGGGTGAGGCGATCGTCACCGCGGCGGGTGTGGACCGCGTAGCCGCGCTCCTCGAGCCACGCGCGCATCTCGTCGAACTTGTTCATGTGCTGGGCCGTCGTCACCAGGCCCACGTCCGGGTCGTCGTCGGGGTCGGCGAGCTCGTCGAGGGACTCGTCCATGATCGGCGTGACCTCGACGTTCGAGAACAGCGGCACGTAGAGGATCTTCTCGGACTCCTTCATCGGGCTGTGGCCGAAGTGGACGAACACGTCCGTCCGGCGCATCA
>JBDGSW010000029.1:0-19820 GCA_042217345.1 Haloarculaceae archaeon | reverse complement strand
CCGGCCGCGTCATCACCATGAACGGCAAGAAGTACAAGCAGTACCGCGGCATGGGGTCGGTCGGGGCGATGAAGTCCGGCGGCGGCGACCGTTACCTCAAGGACACCGAGGACCAGGAGGAAGAGGAGTTCGTCCCCGAGGGCGTCGAGGCCGCCACCCCGTACAAGGGCACCGTCGAATCCGAGCTCCACCAGCTGGTAGGTGGCATGAAAAGCGGCATGGGCTACGTCGGCGCCGAAACCGTCCCCGCGTTCAAGGAGCGCGCGGAGTTCGTCCGCGTCTCCTCGGCGGGCCAGCAGGAGAGCCACCCCCACGACGTCGTCATCACCGACGAGGCTCCCAACTACAGTCCGGGCGAGTAAGCGCCCGCCGACGCCGGCCCACCGGTCGGCACGATCGCCCGCTGGCGTCGCTCGCACACACCGTGGATTTCTCGAAAATGTCGTGACCCCGAGGAGACGAGTCGGTCTACTCGCCGAGGTAGACGCTCTGGATGTACTCGTCGCCCTGCAGCGTCTCGGGGGAGCCCTCGCGAGCGAACTGACCGTTCTCCATGAGGAAGATGCGGTCGGCCAGATCGAGCGCGAAGGTGACGTTCTGCTCGCAGAGGATGACAGTCACGCCATCGCGGTTGATCTGTTCGAGCGCGTCGGCGATGTCCTCACAGACGACGGGAGAGAGCCCGAGCGTCGGTTCGTCGAGCAGGAGCATCCTGGGGTTGCTCATCAGCGCGCGACCGATGGCGAGCATCTGCTGTTCGCCGCCCGACAGTGTGTGGGCAATCTGCTCGCGGCGCTCCTCCAGCGGCGGGAACAGGTCGTAGACGAACTCGAGGCGCTCGTCGACGTTACCCTTGCGCTGGTAGGTGCCCAGCCGGAGGTTGTCGGCGACCGAGAGGTTGCCGAACAGGTTGCGCTTTTCCGTACAGTAGATGAGCCCGTCGTTGACCATCGTCCGCGTCCCGCGGCTGAAATATCGGTCCGCCAGGGTCCGTACGCGATCGCCGGCGGGCCGCGAGTCGTCCGTGAGGACGTCGACCGTGGTCGCGGTCATGCGATCACGGATCTCGTAGCCGAGGTACCGGGCGGTCCCGTCGTAGTCGAGAAAGCCCGAGAGGGCGTCCCCGAGCGTGGACTTGCCGGCCCCGTTCGGGCCGATGATCCCGACGAAGTCGCCCTGTTCGACCTCGAAGGAGACGTTCCGGAGCGCCGAGACCTTGCCGTAGGTGACCGACAGGTCCGACACCGACAGCAGCGGGTCGCCGCCTGCGGCGTCGGCGCTCATTTGGCGCCACCTCCGAGGTACGCTTCCTTGACCATCGGATCCGAGCGGACCTCCTCGGGTGTACCCTCGGCGAGCAGGTCGCCGAACCGGAGGACGATCACCCGGTCGACGAGCGGGAAGAGCCCGCGCATGTTGTGGTCGACGACGACGAGCGTCACGCCGGCGTCCTCGCGCAGCTGCGTGAGCACGTCGGAGATGTTCTCGACCTCCGGACCGGACAGCCCGGCGAACGGCTCGTCGAGCAACAGCGTGTCGGGGTTGGTCGCCAGCGCCCGCGCCAGTTCCAGCCGGATCATCCCCGCGTGGGGCAGCTCGTCGGGCGTCATCTCCAGGCGGTCCTCGAGGCCGACGAGCTCGCAGACGCCCTCGGCCTTCCGCAGCGTGTCGCCGCGCAGCCCGGCCAGCGAGAACAGCCGGTCGGGCACCAGCGACAGCGCGACGTTCTGTAGCACGGTCCGGTCCTGCAGCGGGCGGAACGACTGGTAGGTCCGCGCGATGCCTCGATCGACCATCTCGTAGGGCTGCAGCGTCGTGACGTTCTCGCCCTGGTACCAGACCTTACCCGACGTCGGCGGGTACACGCCCGTGATGCAGTTGAACGTCGTCGACTTGCCGGCCCCGTTCGGGCCGATGAACCCGAGGATCTCGCCCTCCTGGACGGCGAACGACAGGTCGTCCAGGGCCGTGATGCCGCCGAACTCCTTGGTAAGTTCCGAGACGACGAGCATGCCGTCGTCGGGGCCGAGCTCGTCGGCCCACTCCGGCGGCGCCGCGGCGTCAGCGCTCATCGTCACCCCCACGGAGGTCGTTGCGATACTTGCGCAGCGTCTGAGCCACCGGATTGGCCGGCGGCCTGCCCCCGTCGGTCGCGACGTCGCGGCCGGTCTGGGCGAGCACCCAGCGACCGGCGCGGATCGCCCCGCGCAGGATGCCGCCGGGCAGGAAGTAGATCAGCACGACCGTGATCGTCGTGAACACGGCCAGCTGGACGTCCGCGATGGGCACGCCCAGAACGGGCACGACGAAGTCGAGCCCGCCGACGAACTGCTGGAGCAGGACGAAGAAGATGCCGCCGACGGCGGCGCCGACGATCGTCCCCATCCCGCCGAGGATCGACGCGAGGATGACGATCGTGATGTCCTGGAACACCAGGTGCAGTCCCTTCGGCGTGGCGCTGCCGACCGGCGTGTGGACGAACACCGCGCCCACGAACCCGCCGACGGCCGCGCTGAGGACGAACGCGTAGATCTTGTACTTCGCGGGGTTCAGGCCCGCCGAGCTCACGGCGTCCTCGCTCTCGCGCAGCGCCGTGAACACGCGTCCGGCGTCCGAGCGCGTGACCGCCAGCAGGACGGCCATGACGGCGACGAACGTTACCAGCGCCAGGTAGTACACCATCGTGATCTGCTCGACCTGCGCGGTGATGCCGAACAGAGTATCGGGCGACCCGCTCGGCCCCTGGTTGCCGTGGAAGACGTCGCCGAAGACGATGAACAGCCGCAGCAGGATAACGGGGATGATCAGCGTCACCAGCGAGAAGTACGGCCCGCGAAGACGCAGCGTCGGTGCGCCGATCAGCAGTCCGGCCAGCGCGGCCGCGATCACGCCGATCGGAATCGTCACGAACGGCGAGAGATGGTACGCGACGTTGAGCATCATCGACGTGTACCCGCCGACGACGAAGAACACGCCGTGGCCGAAGCTGATCTGGCCCGTGTAGCCCGAGACGGCGTCCCAGCTCATCGCGAACGCCCCCAGGAAGAACGCGCCCGAGATCGTCAGCGCCGTCGAGGGTGTCAACACCATCGGCAGTGCGAACAGGCCGACCAACCCGAGCAGGCCGAGCTTGTGCCGCAGGGGTTTCCGGATGGGGTTGAACCACTCCCACAGCGTCGCGCGCTCGACCTCGAACTGGTCCATGATCGTCTGGCGCGTGCTCATGAAGCCTCGACCTCCTGGCCGAACAGGCCCTCGGGCCGGACGAGCAGCACCGCCAGCAACACGAGCAGCGGAACGAGCCCGGCCAGCCGCGTGTCGACGTAGTTGATCGTCAGGACGTTCAGCGTCCCGATGACGTAGGCCCCGACGACGCTACCGCGGATCGAGCCCAGGCCGCCGAAGATGACGATGGCGAACGAGATGATCAGCGGCATCTGGCCCATGTCCCAGGTGGCGCCGTTCTGGGAGGCCAGGAAGTACCCCGCGATGCCGGCGAGCGCGCTCGCGACGATCCACATCAGCAGGTTGATCCGACCGCTGTCGATGCCGACGAGGAACGCGCCCTTTCGATCCATGCTGGTCGCGAGGATCGCCCGGCCGGTGTCGGTCTTGGTCACCCAGAGGTACAGGCCGATCAGCAGCAACCAGGAGACGCCGAACATGGCGAACTGGTTGTTCTGGATGCTGGCGCCGCCGATCGTCACGGTCCCCGTGATCATCACCGGCGCCGTCCGGACCGTCTGGGAGGGGATCACCAGCAGGATCGTCTCGATGGCGACGGCGATCCCCAGCGTCAGTATCATCACGATGACCGGTTCGTCCTGGAACTTCCTGATGATCAGCAGGTACAGCAGCGCGCCCAGTACGGCCGGGGCGAGGACCGCCGCGGCGACCGCGCCGGCGACGCCCGTGTGCCAGTTCGTGTAGGCGATCGACGCGGCGAACGCGCCGATCGTGATTGCCGCGCCGTGAGCGAGGTTCAACACCCCGCCGACGCCGAAGATGAGGGTGAATCCGACTGCAACGAGTGCGTACAGTGCGCTGATGATCAACGCCTGCACGAGAACGGTAAGTAACGTCGCCATCGTTTAGCGGACCCACGGCGGCGAGACGTACTTGCTCGTCAGTTCGTCCTTCGGGTAGATGACCTCCTGGGTACCCTTGTTCGGGTTCGAGGCGACCGGTTGCCACTGCTGGAACAGCGGCGAGACCTTCGTCGGGTCGTAGATGACGTCGTGGGCGTACTGCTGGCCCTTGCCCTGGTACTCGATCGTGCCGTACGTGCCGGTGTAGGAACTCTGCTCGAGACCCGACACCATCTTCCCGGAGTCGACCGTCCCCTGCTTTTCCGCGACCGCCGCGTACTGCTGTACGGCGTCGTGGGTGATGTAGCCGGTGTAGACCGGGTACTGCTCGAACTTGTTCTTGTACGCGGTCACGAACGGCTGGGTCTTCGACGTGATCGTACTCTCTGGGGTGGCGATGTTCTCCGTGAAGGTGTAGGCCGCCGCGCGCTTGGTCTGCTCGTAGAACGACGGCAACTGGTCCGGGACGTGGACGCCGCCGAACGCGAAGTTGCGCTGGTTGCGCGCCCACTGGACGATCGCCTGGGAACTACCCCCGTGGGCCATCGCGACGAACGCGACGTCGGCGTCGTGTTGCTCGAACTTGTCGTACAGCGGACTGAAGCTCCGGATGTCCGTCGAGTACGTCTCCTTGGCGACCACGTCGAACGGCGTCTTCGGGAATGTCTGGTTGAGGACCTTCCGGATGGGCAGCGTCCACTCCCGGTCCTCGATCAGCAGGGCGATCTTCCGAAAGCCCATATTCCCGAAGGCGTTCTTCGCGAACTCGCCCATGCTGTACCCCAGCTGGACCGCGTTGAACGGCCCGGTCCGGAACTGGTACTTGTACTTGTCGTAGTGCTCGCTGACGAGCTGGCTCGACTGGGGCGTGGCCGCCCCGGTCGTCATGTGGATCTTCTCCTGCTGGGCGAAGGAGTCCATCAGCTTCATGAGCGCCTCGCTGGAGAAGACGCCGAACGTCGCCGTGGCGCCCTCCTTGAGCACGAGGTCCTGGTACACCGACTTCGCCGTCGAGGCCTTGCCCTCGGTGTCCTTGATCGCCAGGTCCACCTCCTTCCCGAGGATGCCACCGTCGGCGTTGATGCGGTCCTTGGCGAGTTTCGCCCCGTCGACGATCGACCGCCCAGCCGGGTTGTTCGTGCTCGTCGGGGCGAGCACGCCCAGCGTGATGGTGTCACTGTTCCCCTGGCTGCCCGTGCGGCAGCCCGCGAGTCCGGCGGCCGTGACCGTCGTTCCCGAGAGTTTCAGGAACGAACGCCTGTCGAACGGCCGTGAAGTGTCGTCTGTCATGTTCTCCCGTCCTGGAGCTGTTGTCTGAGACCCGCTACCACGGTCTGAAAAGAAACATATTTTCGAATATAATAAGTGTACGGATAATCACGAGTTCGGACACGTTTCCGCCCGCCCCGACCGGAAGTAATCCTCTCAACTCGCCGCGGGGTCACCCGCCCGCCGCGGGCACGAGCCGGTGCACCCGGCCGGTCGATCCCGTGGGACGCCCCTCGTCGGTCGTCGCCACCGTCAACTCGCCGTCGCGATCCCGGCCGAACGCCAGGAGATACTGACCGAGTTCGGAGCCGTCCGTCGGTGCGACGCCGACGCGCTCGATCGGCCACAGGCCCGTGCCGTCGGGTTCACGTGCCGCCAACAGCGTCCCGTCGGCCTGCCAGTCGCCGAAGACGTATCGATCGGTCAGCGGGCCGACAGTGCCCGCCTGGTACCGGTAGCCGCCGATCACCGCAACGCCGGTCGGCCCGTCGCCCCGGTGGGAGTACTCGACGATCGGATCGCGCAATTGCTGCCCGTCGGCCGTCTCGGACGGACAGTTCGCGGGGGGATCGGACGGCGACGCCGTGCTGAAGCAGTGGGTCCCCTCGCGGACGTTCCAGCCGTAGTTGCCGCCCTTCTCGACGCGGTCGACCTCCTCGTAGCGGTTCTGTCCCACGTCGGCGACGTAGAGGTCGCCCCCGGAAAACGAGAACCGCCAGGGGTTGCGAAAGCCCCAGGCGTAGAGTTCGTCACGCCCCGGCCGGCCCACGAGTGGGTTGTCCTCGGGAATTCCGTACGGCTGGTCGCCGCCGGACTGGTCGACGTCGAGCCGGAGGACGCTGCCCAGAAGGTTCGCGGTGACGTCCTGGCCATTGCCACCCGCGTTGCGGTCGTACCAGTCGTCGACGTGTCCCGCGTCGGCGTCGTCCGCACCCCCGCCGTCGCCGACGCCGACGTAGAGGTACCCCCCGGGCCCGAACGCCAGGTCGCCGGCGTTGTGGTTGGCCTGCGGCTCGGGCAGTTCGAGCAGGCGGCGCTCGCTCGCGGGATCGGCACGGATCCCGTCCGGCGCCCGGAACTCCGAGAGGACGAACGTGTGGTCGTACCCCGCAGGCATCCCCGACCGCAGGGGGGCGCTGTAGCGGACGAACACTCGCCGATTGCGCTGGAAGTCGGGGTGGAACGCCAGCCCGAGTAGCCCCCGCTCCTCGTAGCCCGACAGCGCGACGAGCAGATCGGTCACGTCCAGAAACGGGGTCGACCGCCGGCCGTCGGGGCCGACGACGTGGACCCGCCCGGGTTGGTCGACGACGAACCGGTGGGCGTCGTCGCCGGGCGGGACCGCGATGCCGACGGGCGCGGTGAAGCCGTCCGCGATGAGTTCGGCGCCGACGGTCCCCTCGGTTTCGGTCCCCGGCCGAAGGGACTGGCAGCCCCCCAGTCCAAGGATCGCGCCGGTCGCCCGGAGAACCGACCGACGGGTTGAGGGGCGGTCATCGTGCCAGCACTCGGGCCGGCTGCGGTGTCGAAACCGGTGCGTCGGGTCGATGGGCGGGTCGATCGCCGCTGTCGAGGTGCATGGGACCCACTGACACGGCCTGCCTGAAAGCGTTTGCCAGGTGTCGGCGGGCCGTCCGCCGGTACCGGCGTGTTTCGGTGGACCACCTGCGCGCGTGCGAGCGTGCCTGAGACAACAACTCGACCTGACAGGCGCCGTTCGTGATGGGCGAGGCAGAAAGTGACGGGCCGAATGGGATTCGAACTACGCGGAGACGGTCGGCCTCGCTTCGCTCGGCGCTGCGACTCCTCTCGTCCGAATCCCTTCGGCAGCGAACAACAGGCGCTCACGAGGTGTGAGCGCCAGAGGATACGGGCCGAAAGGGATTTGAACCCTTGACCGACGGCTTAAGAGGCCGTCGCTCTGCCGGACTGAGCTATCGGCCCTGGCAATTTCTGATAGCGGGGACGGGTGTAAATACGTTTCCTTTCGGGGCGCCGTCTGTCG
Organism: Haloarculaceae archaeon; assembly: GCA_042217345.1. Classification (GTDB taxonomy): domain Archaea; phylum Halobacteriota; class Halobacteria; order Halobacteriales; family Haloarculaceae; genus Halorientalis. The sequence continues at coordinate 12,458 of JBDGSW010000029.1, read as the reverse complement.
GTCGGTGCCGGTCGCCACCCCCTCGTAATCGCCGTTCAACAGAAGTGAGCGTATTAAGTAGCTCCCGCCCTCACCACAAACAACATGAGTAGCGGCATCACGATGGCCTCGATGTCCACGTACGCTATTCTGGGGTGTGGGAGCGTCGGCCACGCCGTCGCCGAGGAGCTCGAAGACGAGGGCAAGGACGTCCTCATCCTCGACGCCGACGAAGGCCGCGTCGAGGCCCTCCGCGACCAGGATCTCGACGCCCGGACGGCCGACATCCGCGAGTCCGCCGTCGCCGACGAGCTGGCAGACCGGGACGTCGTCCTCATCCTCTCCTCGGACGTCGAGGCCAACATGGCTGCGGTCCGGAACATCCGCGACCGCGACGGCGAGCAGTTCATCGTCGCCCGCGCCTCCGACCCCGTGTCGGCCGACGAGCTCACCGAAGCCGGCGCCGACGTAGTCATCAACCCCTCGGCTGTCATCGCCGACTCGGCGCTGCGAGCGCTCGAGACCGGCGAACTCGAGTACAAGGCCACCCAGCTCGCCGACGTCATCGACGACACCGACGAGCGAATGGCGATCCTCATCCATCGCAGTCCCGACCCGGACTCGATCGCCAGCGCCGCCGCGCTGCGGCTGATCGCCGAGAGCCGCGACGTCGAGGCCGACATCGTCTACCAGGGTGAGATCGGCCACCAGGAGAACCGCGCGTTCGTCAACCTGCTGGGCATCGAACTCGTCTCGCGCAGCGAGACCGACCTCGCTGACTACGATACGTTCGCACTGGTCGACCACACGAAGGGCGGCGACCCCGACGTCGACCACCAGATCGACATCGTCATCGACCACTTCGAGCCAGACCACGACCACGAAGCCCGCTTCACCGACGTCCGCCCCAACGTCTCTGCGACCTCGACGATCCTCACCAAGTACATCCAGGAGCTCGACCTCAACCTCGATCAAAGCGTGGCGACGGCGCTGCTGTACGGCATTCGCGCCGAGACGCTGGACTTCAAGCGCGACACCACGCCCGCCGACCTCACGGCGGCGGCGTACCTGTACCCGTTCGCGGACCACGACACGCTCGAACAGGTCGAGTCGCCGTCGATGTCGCCCGAGACCCTGGACGTCCTCGCCGAGGCCATCCGCAACCGCGAGGTCAAGGGCTCGCACCTCATCTCGAACGCCGGCTTCATCCGCGACCGGGACGCCCTCAGCCAGGCCGCCCAGCACCTCCTCAACCTGGAGGGCATCACCACCTCGGCGGTGTTCGCGCTCGCCGACGACACGATCTACCTCGCGGCGCGCTCGAAGGACATCCGCATGGACATCGGCAACGTGCTGGGGGACGCGTTCGGCGACATCGGCGAGACGGCCGGCCACTCGACGGACGCCAGCGCGGAGATCCCGCTGGGCATCTTCACCGGCATCGAAGCCAGCGAGGACAACCGCGACACGCTGCTGGAGCTCACCGAGCAGGCCGTCAAGACGAAGCTGTTCACCGCCATGGGCGTCGAGGGCGGCGGCGGTGCCGGCGGCGACGGAACGAGCAGTAACGGGAGTTAGACGATATCGAGACGGCCGTTCAGGCCAGCATCTCTTCTTCTTCCTCTGCCTCTTCGGGGGCGCGGAGGCGCTCGACGACGTCCGTGACGAGGACGACGTCACCGACGGCCTGCACCCAGTCGTACGGGACGATCACGCCGCGCGAGCCCCGCACGCGGTCGCCGAACAGCTCGCGGTTGACCTGGTGGAGCGCGAGCCCGGTCACGGTCACGTTCTCCAGGTCGAGTCGCACGTCTTCGACTTCGCCGACGAAGACGCCGTTCGTCGAGTACACCTCTCGCCCGACAAGGGCTGTGATCTCCTGCGTTGGCGCGTCCATACATCTCGCGTACGCGTCCTAGGTCTTAACTTTTGGCAGGCGTCTGACGCCCGTCTGTCGGCGAGACGGCGCGCGTCAGGGGCGAGAACGCGTGATTGCTCGCGTTACCGCGGTGAAATCAATTCGATCGGATGTGTCGCCGCCCGATCGTACAGCGCGCCCAGCTGTTCCTGGCAGGACGTTCCGCTGGCGACCAGCCGCCGGTCGTCTGCGTCGCCCAGGTCCTCCCCGAGCTGTTCGCCCGCGTCGACGCTCACCTCGTAGTACTCACGCTTGTACCCGAAGCTGCCCGCCATCCCGCAACACTCGACGTCTGAAGTGTCCAGCTCGTACCCCAGGTCGCGCAGGACTGCCTCGGTGTACTCCGCGAGACCCAGCGTCCGCTGCTGGCAGTGACTGTGGTAGGCGAGCCGCTGGTCGCCTTCGCCCGGCGACGCGAGCGCGTCGGCGTCGGCGCCGTTCTCGAGGAGTCCGTACACGTACTCGAGGACGTCGTAGCTGGCGCCGGCGAGACGCTCGAACGAACGCGCCGGCAACAGCTTCTCGTAGTCTCGCCGGAACATCGCGAGGTCGCTGGGCTCGATGACCACCACGTCGCGGTCGGCGTCGAGGTGCGAGACGAGCGCGCCGTGGACCCGCTCGGCGCGCTCGCGGGCCGTCTCGATCATGCCCTGCGACAGCGGCGCGCGCCCGCTCTCGGGGACCGCCGGCACCCGAACGCGCACGTCCAGGGCTTCCAGCGTCCGGACGGCCGCCTTCCCGCGCTCGGGGTAGAAGTAGTCGGTGTACAGGTCGGGATACAGCACGACGTCGCGCTCGGGGTCGGTGACTCGCGCGCCGCGGCTCCCGTACCACTCGCGGAACGTTTCGTCGGCGAACGTCGGGAGGTCCCGGCGCGAGTCGATGCCGACCGCCCGTTCGAGGACCCACTTCGCCGCGTCCGTGCCGGCGAGGGCGTTGCTCACCCGGGGCGACAGGTTCCCGAGCTTCGCGACGGTGTCGATGTTGCCGAAAAAGCGCTTCTGCAGGTCCATCCCCGCGGGCTCCTCGTCGGGCGTCAATCCGTCGACGAGGAAGTCGAGGTCGTCGGGCTCCCCGCTGCGGTTGCGCCGGTCGCGGACGACGGTGTTGATCCACGGGATGTCGATCTTCACCGGGCACTTCGGGACGCAACGCGAGCAGCCGGTACAGAGGTCGTTCATGTCGTCGGCGGCGTCGAGGCCGTGGACCCCGGCCTCCCAGCCGGTGCCGATGCCGCCGGTGTAGGTCTCGCCGCCGAAGCCGTGGCCGCCGACGCTCTGGAAGTTGACGCAGGTGTTGCTGCACGCGCCGCAGCGGATGCAGTACAGCGTCTCCCTGAGGTCCTCGTCCTCGCGCATAGCCATCCGGCCGTTGTCGAGCAGGACGAGGTGGAACTCCCGCTCGCCGGCGTCGCGGAACTCGTCGGCCTCGAAGTCCGGGACCGGCGTGTCGACCGGCGGGGACATGAGCGACACGTACGAGGTGATGTCCTGGCCGGTGCCGGTCTTGGCGATCAGCTCGGTGAACGGGTGCAGGTCCGACAGCGTCGGGACCAGCTTCTCGACGCCCGCGACGGCGACGTGCGTGTCCGGCGTGACCGCGGTCTTCCGGGCGTTGCCCTCGTTGGTGACCAGCATGAGCGTCCCCGTCTCGGCGACGACGAAGTTCGCGCCGGTCATGCCCACGTCGGCCCGGCGGATCGTCTCGCCCATGCGCTCGCGCGCGAACTCGGTGAGCGTCTTGGGGTCGGCCGGCAGCGGGTCCTCGAGGTCGAAGGTGTGGTTGAACAGCTCGGCGATGTCCTCTGGGGACTTGTGCATCGCCGGGCCGATGAGGTGCGAGGGCGCCTCGTCGGCCAGCTGGATGACGTACTCGCCCAGGTCGGTCTCGACGACCTCGAACCCGCTGGCTTCGAGGTGATCGTTGACGTCGATCTCCTCGGTGGTCATCGACTTGCTCTTGACGAGCGTCTCGGCGTCCCGGCGGTCCATGATGCCCTCGACGATCCGGTTGGCGTCGGCGGCCGTCTGGGCGAGGTGGACCTGCCCGCCGTTCGCTTCGACGGTCTCGGTGACGGCGTCGACGAGGTCGGGGAGGTTCGCGATCGCGTCCTCCTTGATCTCGCGTGCCGCCGCCCGGAGGTCTTCGTAGTCGTCGAAGCGCTCCAGGGAATACTCCGAGAGCTGGTTGACCGTGCGCGTGTTGCGGCCGATCGCCTCGCCTTCGGTCTCCATGAGCCGCCGGAGTTCGGCGGCGCGCTCGCGGCGCGAACTCATCGGTCCTCCACGACGATCAGGTGGATCTCGGAGGGGCCGTGGACGCCCTGGATCAGCGTGCCCATGTCGGCCGTCGAACTCGGCCCGGTCGCGAGGATCTGGGTGTCCGCCCCGGCGGCGAACTGCTCGCCCAGGCGCTCGTAGGCCGTCGGCACGTCCGGGACGAGGTCGCTTTCGGCCAGCACCGCCACGTGGCGGTCGGGGAACAGACCGACCAGCTCCGAGCCCGCCGAATCGGAGGGGATCGTGACGGTCCCGTAGTCGGCGATACCCAGGGTCGCGGGCGTGACGCCGGTCGCCGCGGCTTCGATCGCGGCGGGCGAGGGGTCCAGCGCGACGGCGGTGTCGGCGAGCGAGACGTCGGGGATCGACAGCGGCGTCCCGACGGCCGGTTCCGCGATCGCCTCGGTGACGGCGTCGGCGAACGACTCGGCGGTCGTCCGGTGGATCGTCGCCGCCCCACCCACGGACGACTCGAACGTCGAGAGCGTCTCTGTAGCCATGCGAATGGGTGTGCAGTCGCACCCACCTAATCTCTTCGCCGCAGACGCGGGGCGGCGCCGGGTCGTCGTCGAGGCGGCGCCGGCGGCAGGCAGGTTTGTTCACGATCTGAAACCGCTGACGCCCTATTAAGAGGGACTCGGTAGTAGGAGCGGGCATGAGCGCAGGAAACGGCGAGCTGTACATCCTCCGGCCCGACGAGGGCGCGGCCGACGACGGGGCGTGGGTCACGCCCCAGCCCGCCCGGGAGGTCATCCTCCGGGAGGTCGCCGCGGCGGTCGACGCCGACGCCGACGACTTCGACGACCTCGACGCCTACGTCGACCCCGAGGAATTGGCCGCTGTCTTCGACCGCGACGACGGTCCCGGGTCCGTCTCCTTCGAGGTCGAGGACCACGCCGTGACGGTCGAAGACGACGGCACCGTCGCGGTCGACCCGGCAGAGGACTGAGCGCCAGACCACTCCACGGGGACCGGGCGGTCGTGCGCGGCCCCGACACAGCACCAACGCGATTATACTGCAGGGTTTCCTACCGGTACCCATGAGCGACGCAGAGGACGCCGACGACGTCGAGGCGATCCGTGAACGCAAGAAGGAACAACTGAAAGAGAAGCTCTCGGCGCCGGACTCGCCGTCCGAACCGGTCCACGTGGAGAGCGCCCAGCACTTCCAGGACGTGACCGGCTCGGGGACGGTCCTCGTGGACTTCTACGCGGACTGGTGCGGCCCGTGCAAGATGCTCGAACCGACGGTCGAGACCATCGCCGCCGAGACCGACGCGACGGTCGCGAAGGTCGACATCGACGCGCTGCAGGGTCTCGCCCAGCAGTACCAGGTCCAGGGCGTGCCGACGCTGCTACTGTTCGTCGACGGCGAGCCCGCCGAACGGATGGTCGGCGTCCAGGACGAGGCGACGCTGCGGAGCGTCGTCGCCCAGCACGCCTGAACGGTCGGTGACCGCGAATCGGCCGCTCGCTGACGGCGGCCCCTAGGGCGTGACCGTCACGTCGAATCGGTTCTGGAGCTTCGCGTAGGTTCGGTCGTCGATCGCGTCGCGGACGACGGTGAACGCGGCGGTGACCTCGCGGTCCCGAACCGTCGACAGCAGATGGTCGACGAGCCGGAAGACGCTATCCTCGTCTGCGTACATGAGCAAGACGTTGAGGTTCTCGAACAGCACCCAGCCGGTGTGGGCCCGGAGGTGTTCGACCGCCTGCGAGAAGTAGATGCTCACGCCGGTGAGGTCGCTCGGCGCGACGGTCCGTGTGGTCCACAGCGGACCGTCGTAGTCGTGTCTCGACCCCGAGATCGGCACGAGACCGACGGTCCGGACGTCCAGTCCCCGGTCGCGGAGGTCGGCTTCGACGGCCTCGGGAGCGTTCGGCGACAGCAAGAGCAGGTTGTCGAAGGCGCCGGCCGGCAGCACCGACAGCGCCGACCCCATCGACGGGAGCGAAACCAGCGTCTGCTGGCCCGTCGAAACCTGCCCCTGGACTCCCCCCGGAGTCGATTCACTCGTGCTCGTCACGGCCGAACCCCCCACCGCTTGGTTCACCCTGGGGCTGTGCTAACTTAACACGTTCGGCCGTATCGACGAACGACCTGGCGAACGTCCAGCTGCCGGCGGCGATCGACAGCGCCGCCGCGAACCCGCAGGCGGCCGGGACGACCGGGGGGACCGGCAAGTACGCCGTCGCCCACCGGACGCTCAACAGCAGGAACGCCGCCGCCAGCAGGCCGAGCCCGCGCTCGTGGGCCACGTTCTCGGCGTAGCGGACCAGCGGATACAACAGGAAGAGGCTGGTCACGAGCAACAGCACCGTCTCGATGAACTGCAGGATCCACAGGAACAGGTCGGCGTACCGACCCAGCTCGACGCCCCAGATCGCCACCTGCGCGATCACAGCTTCTGCCTCCCGGTCAGCAGTCGGACGGCGCGCGCGGCCATAGCGAACGCCGCCGCGACGGCCAGCGCCGAGACGACGGTCACGTACGCCACCGGCGGGTCGACTGCCAGCGCGGTCGGCAGCTCCAGCAACCCCAGTCCCACAACCGCGACGGCCAGCGCCTGGAGTAACCGCCCGAACGGCGCGCCCCCGTACCCCCGGATCGCGACGGCCAGCAGCGGCAGCGCCGCCGTCGACACCAGCACCGTCCCCAGCGAGAGCAACCGAACGAACATCGCGATACGACGTGTCAGTCCTTCTAGTACGTATAGCTTCGGCGTCGTGGGAGCGATTGCCTCGGCCCCCAGCTTTATTGAGTCGTCAACCACGCTTGCAAGTGTGGTTTACGAGACGGGCAACCGAACGATCGACGACGCAGTCGAACGCGTGCTGGCCGGCGAGCGTCTGGACCGCCGCGACGGACTCGCGCTGATCGCCCAGCCGGTCGCGGAGCTGGCCGCGGCGGCCGACTCCGTGCGCTCGCACTTCGGCGACGGTACGGTCGACGCCTGTTCCATCGTGAACGCGAAGGCCGGCGACTGCGCCGAGGACTGTGGCTTTTGCGCTCAGTCGGTCCACTTCGACACCGGCATCGACACCTACGGGCTGCTCGACCCCGGGGAGATCCTCGCGGCCGCGAAGCGCGCCGAGGCCGACGGGGCCCAGCGCTTCGGGATCGTCGTCGCCGAGAAGGGCGTCTCCAGGGAGCACCGCCCCGAGGAGTGGGAGCGGGTGTTGCGCGCCGTCCGGCTGGTCCGCGAGGAGACCGACGTGGAAGTCGACGCCAGCCTCGGCATCCTCACCGAGACGGAGGCCGAGATCCTCGCCGACGAGGGCGTCAACCACTACAATCACAACGTCGAGACGTCGCCGCGGTTCTTCCCGGAAATCGTCGACTCCCACGCCTTCGCCGACCGGGTGGAGACCCTGGAGGTCGCCAAGGCCGCCGGGATGGACCTCTGTGCCGGCGTCATCCTCGGCATGGGCGAGACGCCGACCGACCGGGTGGACGCGGCTGTCGCCCTGCAGGACGTCGGCGTCTCCTCGCTGCCGGTGAACGTCCTCAACCCCGTCGCGGGGACGCCGCTGGGGGAGGATCTCGGGGAGTCGGCGGCGATCTCCACGGAGGAGATCGTCCGGACCGTCGCGGTCTACCGGCTGCTCCACCCCGAGGCGCGCGTGCGTCTGACCGGCGGACGCGAGGTCAACCTCGATTCCGACGAGCAGCACCTGCCGTTCGAGGCCGGCGCCGACGGCATCCTCACTGGCGATTACCTGACGACGAGCGGCCAGTCGCCCGGCGAGGACCTCGCGGTGATCGAGCGCGCCGGTCTGGAGCCCAACACGGCGGTCAACGACTTCGACCCCGCGTCGGTGAGAGCCCGCGCCGCCGACGGGACCGACGGTGACGACGGTGACGACGACGAGGGTGGCCCGCAGACGGCCGCCGGCACGGCGACGAGCAACGCGGAACTGGACGACTGACGGGAGACACTCACAGATCATGGACGACGTGACATTCGCGGTACTGGGATGCGGTGGCATCGGCCGACGAACGCTCGAGGTCTCGCAGGACAAGAGCCACCTCACGCCGGTGGCGGCCTGCGACCGCCACGGCGTCGCCGTCGACCACGAGGGGCTTGACGTCGACGAGCTGCTGGCGGCCACGGAGGGTAACGTCGATTCGGCTCCAGAGAACCGGGACGTGGCCGCTGACGGCGCGGGGGCCGCGGTCGAGGGCGCGGACGCCGGTGGAATCAAACAACACGGCGAAGGCGTCGGTGTGGTCGCCTCCGCGCAGGGTGAGCCGACGGAGACGCCCATCGACGACGTGATCGCCGAGAGCGATCGGATCGACGCCGTCCTGATCGCGCTGCCGAACTTCGAGCACGATTTCGTCCCGCGCGTGGCCGACCGGTTCGTCGAGGCGTCGTACTCGGGCGTCCTCGTGGACGTGCTCAAGCGCTCGCGCGTCATCGGCATGCTCGACGACCGGGCCGACGACTTCGCGGACGCGGGCATCACCTTCGTCTGCGGCGCTGGCGCGACGCCGGGGCTGCTGACGGGCGCGGCCGCGCTCGCCGCCCAGTCGTTCGTCGAGATCGAGGACGTCGAGATCTGGTGGGGCGTCGGGCTGCAGTCCGGCTACGAGGACAACCGCGGGACGGTGCGCGAGGACATCGCCCACCTGCCGGGCTACGACATCGACGACGCCCGCGAGATGAGCGACGCGGAGATCGAGGCGGTCGTCGACGACCACGGCGGGGTCATCGAGTTCGGGGACATGGAGCACGCCGACGACGTCCTGCTGGAGCGAGCGGGGATCTGCGACGCCGACGACGTGACGGTCGGGGGCGTCCTCGACGTCACCAGCGACGAGAAGCCGACGACGACGACCGTCAGGGTCACCGGGCAGACCTTCGACGGCGAGGTCGGGACCAACACGTTCCGGCTCGACGACGCGACGAGCATGGCGGCCAACGTCAACGGCCCCGCGCTGGGCTACCTGAAGGCCGGCGTCCGTCGCAACCGCGCCGGCGAGTACGGCGTCGTCGGCCCCGCCGAACTCATGCCCGGGTTCTGATGGCCGACGGTAGCGCCGACGGCGCGGCCGATCGGGACGAGCGCCCGGACCGCGGCTTCGAGCCCGCGGCCCGGGTCCGCGAGCGCGAGCGTCGGGGCCTCCGGCGCTCGCTGACGCCGGTCGACCGGGTCGCCGCCCGCGTGAAGCTCGGTCTCGACCCGCGCGGCGAACCGCCCGCGTTCGAGGGAGACGAGCAACTGGTGTTCGCCGCGAACAACTACCTCGGGCTGGCGACCGACGAGCGGGTCCAGCGGGCGGCGGCCGACGCCGCCAGCGAGATCGGCACCGGCGCCGGCGCGAGTCGCCTGCTCACCGGCGACACGCCCGCCCACCGCGAACTGGAGCGAGCGCTGGCGGCGACGAAGGGCACCGAGCGCGCGCTCGTCTTCTCGTCGGGCTACGCCGCCAACGTCGGCACGATCGCCGCGCTCGCCCCCGACGTCGTGTTCTCCGACGAACTGAACCACGCCAGCATCGTCGACGGCTGCCGCCAGTCGGGCGCCGAGGTGGTCGTCTACGACCACGGCGATCCCGCCACCCTCCGGGCGGCGCTCGCCGAGCGCGACCGCACCGCCGGGACCGACGAGTCCTGGTTGGTCGTCACGGACACGGTGTTCAGTATGGACGGCGACGTCGCGCCGCTCGAAGCGATCTGCGACGTCGCCGACGAGTACGGCGCGTGGGTGATGGTCGACGAGGCCCACGCCACGGGGCTGTACACCGACGGCGGCGGGATCGTCCAGCGCGAGGGGCTGGGCGAGCGCGTGGACGTTCAACTGGGCACGCTCTCGAAGGCGCTGGCGAGCCAGGGCGGTTACGTCGCCGGCAGCGAGGCGCTGATCGAGCACCTGCTGAACGCCGCGCGGTCGTTCGTGTTCTCGACGGGGCTGGCGCCGCCGGCCGCGGCCGCCGCCCGAGAGGCCCTGCGGATCGCCCGCGAGGGCGACCGCCGCGGTGAGCTCTGGGAGAACGTCGCACACCTGCGCGACGGCCTCGAGGACGCCGGGTTCGCGGTGTGGGGCGAGACGCAGATCCTCCCGGTGGTCCTCGGCGACCGCGCGGACGCGATGGCACTCGCCGACGGCCTCCGCGAGCGGGGAATCGTCGCCCCGGGCATCCGGCCGCCGACGGTGCCCGACGGGACCAGCCGGGTGCGCCTCGCGCCGATGGCCACTCACACCGAGGCCGAGATCGACCGCTGTCTCGAGGCCGCCCGCGACGCCGCACGGGAGGCGGGCCAGCTGTGAGCCTCGCCGTCGTCGGCACCGACACGGGCGTCGGCAAGACGGTCGTCACGGCCGGCGTCGTCGGCGCGCTCCGACAGTCGGGAGTCGACGCCCGCGCGGTCAAACCCTGCCAGACCGGCCACCCGCCGGACGACGACGCCGGGTTCGTCGCCGCGGCCTGCGGCGATCCCTCGGCCGCGGCCTGCCTCCGGCGGCTCGAACCGGCGCTCGCACCCGCGGTCGCGGCCGACGAGGCTGGCGTCGACCTCTCCTACGAGGCGATTCGCGCCGGCTGCGAGCGCGAACTGGCGACGGCCCAGACCGGCGTGGTCGAGGGCATCGGCGGGCTCCGGGTCCCCCTGGCCGACGGCCGCGAGGTGATCGACCTGGTGGCCGACCTCGACGTGGCCGCGCTCGTCGTCGCGCGCTCGGGGCTGGGGACGCTCAATCACACCGCGCTGACGGTGACGGCCCTCCGGGACCGGGGCGTCCCCGTCCGCGGCGTCGTGCTGAACGAGTTCGCCGCCGAGACGCTCGCCGAACGGACCAATCCGCCCGAGATCGAACGCATGACCGGCTGTCCCGTCGCGACGCTGCCGCCGCTGGACCTCGCGGCGCCGCCGGCGGCGATCGACGCCGTCGAGACGCACGTGCCCGCGACGTTCTACCGGCCGAGGACGGGCCAGAACTGATTCGACGGCTAGGGCGGCCGCTCACGATCGAGCGTTGTCGGTCCCCCAAAGGGGAACCCGGGGGAGGTCGTCCCCCGGAGTGTGACACTACGGAGCCGTGTGGCTCCGGGCCCATTTTGGGACTGCGCCCGCATAAGTGCTGTCGTGTTGCTAACTTACGACGAACGATGGGTAGAAACGAACCGGGCGGCGACCGCTCAGCGGTCGGCGATCGAGAGGACGGCGTCGACGTCGACGGAGTCGGCGAGGAGCGCGCCCATGCGCTCGACGGTCTCGACGTCGCGGGTGCGCCCCGAGCGGACGACCGCCTCGGCGCGGTCGATGGTCGTCCGGGTGTCGCCCTGGACGAGGAGGACGGGTTTGCCCGCCTCCTCGGCGCGGCCGAGGACCGCGTCGGCCGGGCGCAGGCCGCCGGTCAGCAGCAGGCACTTCACGCCGGGCGCGCCCAGCGCAGCCGTCTGGATGTCCGAGCGGTCCCCGCCGGTGATGACGGCGGCCTCGCGCGTGCGCCGCAGCGCCGACAGGGCCGCGTCGCCGCCCATCGCACCGACGAGGAAGCGCTCGACGTACGCGCCGGTGGCGGCCTCGCTCGTGAGGATCTCCGCGCCGAGTTCGGCGGCCAGGTCGCCGACGGTCACGCCGGCCAGGTCCTGGACGGACGGCAGCGCGCCCAGCACAGTCACGCCGCGGCCCTCGAGGAACGGGATCACGTCCTCGGTGAGCTGGTCGAACTGGTCGTCCGAGACGGCGTTGAACAGCACGCCCCCGAGGCGGTCGCCGAAGGCCTCGGCGGCCGCCAGGATCTCGTCGACGTCGCCCGGGCCCTCGTAGGTGGTCACGAGCAGCACCGCTGCGTCGAGCAGTTCGGCCACGTCGGGATCGGTGAGGTCGACGATCCCGCCGGTGACGTAATCGTCGGCGCCCTCGACGACGACCAGGTCCTTCCCGTCGGCGACGGCGCCGTAGTTGTCGCTGACGCTCTCGGCCAGGGCGTCGGGGTCCTCGCGGCCGCGGACGGCCTCCAGGACGAACGTCGGCGAGTAGACGATCGGCTCCATCTCGTGCATCTCCTCGTCCAGTGCCAGCAGCTCGCGGGCGAGCATCGGGTCCTGATCGAGGGTCTTTCCCACCGCGCTCTGCAACCGGGTGCCCTTCGGTTTCATGTAGCCGACGGCCTGTCCGGACTCGGCGGCGCGGCGGGCCAGCGCGAGCGCGATCGCGGTCTTGCCTGTGCTCTCTGCGGTCGAACTGACGAGTATCGGGTTCATACTTGCTCCTGGTCGATGGTGAGTCGCACGTCGACCGCCGAGACGCCGTCGGGCGTGGCGACGAGCG
>JBDGSW010000018.1:0-19919 GCA_042217345.1 Haloarculaceae archaeon | reverse complement strand
TGGACACATCAGATTCGTCCTACCGCTTCCTTGTGAGGACTTCTGCACCACCGCCGGGGATGGCGTTCGCCCTGATGGGGAGTACGCTCGCCGGCTGGTGGCGCCGCCGGTCGGTGCAGTGATCCGGCGGAACGGCCGCGGAAAAGTGTGGGACAGCGTGACGACGGCGGTCGCTTTGGAAAGCCTTAATACCACAACCCGGATACACCGAAACGCGACAGAAAGCCCGGATGGTGTAGTGGCCCATCATACGACCCTGTCACGGTCGTGACGCGGGTTCAAATCCCGCTCCGGGCGTCTTCTTCCGCGATCTGCCTCGCCAGAATCGGGTCGCCTGTTCTGAGATCCGTCCGAGGAGAGTTCGTGGTTCGCTTCAGCGCTTCTCCCATCGGTTCCCATCTGGGAGTGACGTCTCCGGCGCATCGAAAGCCGGTGTGTGACCAAACGGATTCGTGCGCCGGCAGGAACCGACGAATCCAGTACGGTCGACACCGGGATCGCGAGCGCCCAGAGTCTATCAGGTGAAACGACGGTAACCAGATTCGATGGGCAACACGAAGGACACCGGAGATACGACCGAGGCGCTGATCCTCCACGAACTGGTTTCGCGAGGCTACAGCGTGTCGATCCCGTTCGGGGACAACGACAAGTACGACCTCGTAGTCGAGGGCGACGGCGACTTGCTGCGAGTAAAGTGCAAGACCGGCTGGCTCGAAGACGCCCGTGTCAGATTCAAGACGGTCAGCACAACTACCGAGGACGGGGACCCGATCACGGAGGGGTACGCGGGACGGATCGACGCCTTCGCGGTCAGGTGTCGGGAGACGGACCGGCTGTACTGGGTGCCGGAACCGGAGGCCGGGACGGAGAACACGTACCTGCGGACCGACGAGCCGACGATCGATCACCCGAGCGTCAACCACGCTGACGAGTACGTGTTCGACGAGCGGCTCCCCTGAGCGACACGCCGGGGGACACGCACCAAAGGGTATAGTGTCCGGGTCCGAAACGGGGGGCGTATGAGTAGCCGAGACGGGCCGCCCCGGGAGATGCCCAAGGCCCTCGTGGCGGAGTACCTGGAGCGGGAGGCGGGCACGCGGGCGTTTCTCGACGAGTTGCAGAAGCTGGCCGCCGAGGGGCGCTACGGGGAGGTGCGCGAGCGGTTGCGCGACTTCGCCGAGCACTCCCAGGGCGCCTTCTTCACGGTCGCGCTGTCGCTGGGGGGCACGGCGCAGTTCTTCGCGGACGTCGAGGCCCAGATGGGCGCCGAGGTGGGCGAGAAGCTGCGGGACCTCGAGTCGACCTACGGGACGCTCGCGGAGGCGTTCAACGTCGTCCGGACCGAACAGACCACCGATCGGCTGAACCCGGTGACCAGCGTGAGCGCCTCGACCTCGTATCACGCCGAAGAGGAGGTGCCGCTGGTGACGTACTCGCCGCTGTCGGGGGAACTGGAGCTCCACGAGAGCCGCGAGTCGCCCGAGGAGGTCCTGCAGGTGGCCCATTTCCTCGTGCAGGCGACGACCGACGCCCTCGACGGCGCGCTGGAGAACGATCGGCCGGTCAACACCGAGGAGCTGAGCGCGCTGATCGACCGCCGCGAGGAACTGGAGTCGGAGCTGAGCACGTTGCGCGACCAGATCGACGAGCTGCGGCGGACGCCGGTCGACGAGTGAGCGGGGCGGGCGGGGCAAGCAGGCCGCCGGCGAGTTGCGGCCGACAGAAGAGTTATCCCTCGTGCTCGGGAACGAACCCGAGACGAAACGCATGGACGAGCGACTCAGAAACCAGGTCGAAAAAGAAGCCCGCGACGCACGAATTCTGCGGGCGGTGATCGAGCACGGGCCGATCGGTATCGTGAAGCTCGCGGAGCGGACGGACCTTCCCGAGCACAAGGTGCGGTACTCGCTGCGGATGCTCGAGAACGACGAGTTCATCGAGCCGACGCCCCAGGGCGCGATTCCGGCCGACGACGTCGCCGAGCGCATCGAGCGGGTCAACGAGGGCATCGACGGACTGATCGGGCGCCTCGAACGGGTGCGCGACGGGCTCGACGAGGACGAGCGCGATCAGGCAGTGCGCCCGGACGGGTAGTTACCCGGTTCACGCGGGAAGGTCGGACGAACTTTTAGGAGGGGGTCGGCCGTGGAATCGAGGAGATGGACGTGACAGACGCCGCCGACCAGTGCGCGGCGGTACTCGACGAGGTGCGGGGAGCGGTCATCACCGACGAGCGGTTCCTCCGCGAGGTGCTGACCGGCGTCCTCGCGCGCGGACACGTGCTCCTGGAGGACGTGCCGGGCGTGGGCAAGACGCTGACGGCGCGCAGCCTGGCGACCGCGCTCGGGCTGGAGTTCTCCCGGGTGCAGTTCACGCCGGACCTGCTCCCGGCGGACGTCACTGGCTCGAACGTCTACGACGAGCGCGACGGAACGTTCGCGTTCGTCGAGGGACCGATCTTCGCGAACGTGGTGCTGGCCGACGAGATCAACCGCGCACCGCCGAAGACCCAGGCCGCGCTGCTGGAAGCCATGGAGGAAGGGCAGGTCACCGTCGACGGCGAGACCCACCAGCTGCCCGAGCCGTTCTTCGTCATGGCGACGCAGAACCCCGTCGAGCAGGAGGGGACGTTCACGCTGCCGGAGGCCCAGCTCGACCGGTTCATGGTGAAAAGCGCGATGGGCTACCCCGACCGGGCGGGCGAACTCGAACTCGTCGATCGCCGCGCCGGACGGACGACACAGACGCCGTCGGTCGAGCCCGTCGTCGACGAGGCGACAGTCGCGGCGCTGCAGTCGGTGCCCGAGACGGTCGACGTCGAGAGGCGGCTCCGCGAGTACGTCGTCGACCTCGGGCGGGCGACCCGCGAGGACGACCGCGTCGCGGTCGGCGTCTCCCCGCGGGGCATCCAGCGGCTGTTCGAGGCCGCCCGCGCCCGCGCCGTCGTCGAGGGCCGCGAGTTCGTCGTCGCCGACGACGTCAAGCGGATGGCCCGGCCCGTGCTCGCCCACCGGCTCGTGTTGATCGCGGAGTCGACCGTCCGCTCGGTCGAGAGGGCCGAGGTGCTGGCGGCCGTCCTCGAGCGCGTCCCCGTCCCGACGGTCGACGAGGACTGACTCACTCCCGCAGCGACGACAAGAGGACCAGGACCGTTCCGAACGCGACGACGACCGCGCCGGCCGCAAGGGCCGCGTCGCCGTTTGCCGGGCCAGCTAGCCCGCGCTCGACGAGCACGGCCAGCGCGAGCGCGCCCAGGACGGCCGCGACGGCGACGGCGAGGGCGCCGCCGAGGTGGACGAACTCCGCGCGCAGGCTCGCGGCGTCGGCGGGCAGTTCCTCGCCGAGGCCGGTGGCGAACTCGCCGGCGTCCCAGGCGACCATCGCGAGCGCCGCGGCGACGAACGCCAGCGCGGGCGCACCGCCCAGCAGCAGATACGCGAGCGCCAGACCGAAGACGGCGGCGCCCGCGAGCAGGGGCCCGAGCGCGCGCTCGGACAGCGCCGGCGAGCCCGCCAGGATCGTCAACAGGACGAACAGCGCGCCCACCAGGATGAGCGAGCCGAAGGCGACGACCATCGCCGCCGGCACCACGCCGCTGTCGAGCACGCGCGTCGCCGTCGGGTGCAGGCCCGGCGGGACCGCCGTCAGCACGTCGGCGGGCGTGACCAGCCGACCGACGACGAGGGCGGCGACGAGGGCGGTCGCGACGGCGCCGACCGCCGGCGTCAGCTCACGGACCAGCGCCAGGTTGGTGCGCCGACGGGCGAACCGCCGCAGGCGCTCGCCCAGCAGGAGCGCGACGAGCGTGCCCGCGATCAGCACGAGCGTCACGCGCAGCGCCGTCGCCGTCAGCAGCCAGCCGACCGCCGGCGCGAACGCCGGACCGACGAGCCCCCCCAGCGCGCCGGGTGATGCCAGGCCCGCGGCGAGCGCGGTGATGTACAGAACCGTCGACGCCGCGGTGGCGTACACGGTGAGTCGCGCGAGCCGGCCGGCCACCTCGTCGACGTGCGTCGCGACTGAGGGACGCCGGCGCGGCGGGAACAGCCGCGCGATCGGCAGCGCCGCGACCACGCGAAAGACCAGGTACGCGACGACCAGCAGCTCGACGAGCAGCGTCAGCAGCGCCGCCGGCCCGGTCGGCGCCAGCAGCGTCCGCGCGACAGACAGCAGCGGCCCGGGACTGTCGACCACCAGCCGCGCGAGGAAGACCAGCACGGAGTCGCGCGCGGCGATCGCGACCGTCGCGAACTGCGCGACGGTCACCGGGACGAGCATGCCGACGAACCGCGGGAACGAGCGCGCGAGGACGGCCGCTTCCCCTGCCGGCACCGCCGTCAGGACGGCCGCGAAGCTCCCCAGCACGAGCAGGACCACCGCCGCCGCGGCGAGCTGGCCGACCGCCGCGGTCTCGCCCTGGACGGAGACACCGACCGAGACCGACAGCGAGAGCAGCGTCGACGCCACCGTGACGACGATCCCCGCGACGAACAGCGTGCCGAGATCGTCGCTGCCGAGCGCGTACAGCCCCGCGGCGAGCAGCACCCCCGCCCCCACCGTCAGTGCCGACAGGGTTGTCCCGACCAGGGCCGTCCCGAGGAGGGCGACCCCGAGCAGGGCGGCGCCCCCGCTGGCGACCGCGGTCAGCCGCGTCCCCGACAGCGCCGCCGCCGGACTGTCGCCGACGTTCCCGTCGATCCGGGTCGACTCCTCGGTGGGCTCGGCGTCGCTCATCGGCGCCAGGCACCCCCGTGTGCGTCTAGCGTCTCGGCGAGGGCGACCTGCAGTGGGGCGGCCGGCGCCCAGTCCGTCGCCGGGACGCCGGCGCGTTGCAGCGCCGTCAGCCGCGTCCGGCGGGCGAGGTCGGCGACGGCCTGTCCCGGCGTCCGCTCGCCCCCGGTCGCCAGCCCCGTCGGATCGGGGCTGAGGACGGTCACGGTGCGGCGATTCGAGCGCAGCGTCTCGGCAACGGCGACGGGCACGCCGTCGAGCAGCGGGGTACAGAGGACTACTTGCGCGTGCGCGGGCACGCGCTCGATCAGCGCCAGCGCGAGTTCGCGCCCGTGCTCCTCGTCGGCGCTCGCCGTCCCGGCGCCGTCAGCGGCGACGCGTGCGGGCGCACCGCCGGGGGTCGCGGCCCCGGCGCCGTCGTCCTGGAGGGCGGCGAACAGCGACGTCGCCGCGGCGTCCGCGGCGGCTCCCCGACCGGGCGGCACCCACTCGTCGTCGTCGGGCGAGAGCGTGGCGACGCCGACGCGGTGGCCCGCCTCGGTCAGCGTCACGAACCCGCGCGCGGCGGCGTACACCGACAGGTCGGTGGTCGTCGGTCCGCCGCCGGGCGGGCGCACCGTCGCTGCCGAGCGGGCGTCGACGACGAACACCACCGCAGCGGCGCGTTCCTCGCGGTAGGTCACGGTGGCGAGTTCGCCGGTGCGCGCGAGGCGCCGCCAGTCGATGCGAGAGCGGGCGTCGCCGCGGCGGTACTCGCGGACGGCGTAGAACTCCGTGCCCTGCCCGCCCGCGTCGGTCGGCTGGGTGCCCGCGAACGGTGTGGCCCGCCGGGAGAGCGGATACTCGTCGAGCAGCGTGTCGCAGGTCAGCGACGTCGCGCCGCTGGGCTCGATCTGCGTCGTGCCGACGACGGTGCCGGCGAGGCTGCGCCCGCGGACGACGACGTCGCCGAACTCGTGGGTGCCCCGCGGCGGCAGTACCTCGTACTCGACGGTCGCGGTCTCGCCGGGGCGCAACGCCACGCCGGCCGCGGGCGCGCCGGCGACGATCGCGAGGTCCTCGGGCACGTCGTCGACCAGCCGCAGGTCGGGGATCGGCCGGTCGCCGTCGTTCGTCACCGTGATCGTGACCGTCACGCTGTCGCCCGGATCGGTGTGGTCCTCGCTGATCGCCCGCTCGATCGACAGCGACGGCGGACCGAGCCCGGTGAGCTCGCCGTAGACGACGAACGCCAGCGGCACCGTCGCCAGGAGGAAAAACGCCGCCTCGCCGACGTACAGGCCGACGGCCGCCGACAGCAGCGCGGCGACGAGCCCGCCGTGGAAGCGCCCGAGTGACCTCACTCCTCGAGCACCTCCCAGCCCGACCGGGGGCGCGCGATCTCGGGTTCGCGCCCCTCGTTTCTGGCGATCGGCGCCGCCTCGCGCAGAGCCGCGATCGCCGCGATGGTGCGGGTCGTCTGCTCGTGGAACGCGCCGTCCTCGTTGAGCATCGCCCGGAGCCACATCCGCAGGGGAACCTCGGGGGCGTCGGCGCCGCCGACGAACGCGGCCGCGCAGGGGTCGTCCGTCCAGCGCCCCTCCTCGACGGCGCGGGCGGCCGTCTCCCAGTCACAGCGGTAGCCCTGCTGGTAGGCGTCGGTCGCCAGTCGGCGGAGGTGTTCGCGGATCTCGGCCTCGTCCCGCCCCGACCGGGCGGCGACGTCGCCGGTGCGCGCCAGCTGTGCGTCGAAGTCGCCGCCGACCACCGCGGGGTCCGGCGCCGCCGATGCCCGATCGCCGGCGCCGACCGGCAGCGCTGGCGGGGCCATCGGCGTCGAACTCGACCACAGCCCCTGGATCACGGCGACGGCACCGGCCAGGACGGCCAGGCCCATCAGTCCCACGGCGTCGGTCAGCGCCGTCACCGGTTCGGTCAGGGCCGACCGCGGCACCGGCAGGAGGTCGGGGGCGAGCGCGACGAGCGCGGCCCCCGCCAGCGCCAGCGCGGCGCCGAGGACGAGCGACCGCCGGCCGATCACTCGCCTTCACCCCCGTCGGTGGCCGCCGACGCCGCGTCGGTCTCGGCCTCGTTCGCTTCGAGTTCCGCCTCGGCGGCGGCGACGTCCTCGAGGTACGCGTGTGGATCGTGTCGGCCGTACTCGACCGCGCGGACGGCCTCTCGCAGCGTCCGGACGGCGCCGCCAGGGTAGCCCGCCTCGACGCCCGCCCGTGCGAGCTCGCCCGGTGTCTTCGTCCGGTAGTCGGTCACCGGGAGCCCGTCCCGGAAGGCCCGCCACGCCCGCCGGATCCGCTCGCGGGCGTCGACCGCGTCGGCCGCGCCCGCCCCGCCGGCTGCGTCGGACGCGGGCCGATCGGCTGCGGGCCGGTCGCCCGAGATCACCGACCCGGGGACCGCGAGCGCGCGGGCGAGCAAAGCCCGGAGTCGGGCGAGCAGGGCCCTCGGCCCGGGCAGCGCGGACAGACCGAGGCGATGGTCGCGGATCGCGGCCGAGAGGGCCGCGACGGCCTGGCGGACCGCGCGCGCCAGACGGCGCGCGAGCAGCGGCAGCGCAGTGACGACGTCCTCGGCGCGAACGGCGGCGCCGACGAGGACGGCCACGAACGCCCCGGAGAGCCACCGGAGCGCGACGACGAGCTGCTCGCCCAGCGAGCGCCCGGCGCCGGCCGCTCGCCGGCGGAGAACCACGAGCACGGCGAGCAGCGCGAGCGCGGGAACCGCCACCAGCCCCGCGGTCAGGTAGCGGTAGTGCACCGGTCGCGTGACGGTCAGGCCAGTCGGCGTCTCGACGCGGAGTTGCGCGGCGAGCGCCAGCGGCAGGCCGACGCTCGCGCGGCCGTCTCCCCCGGTCGTCGCCCCGGTGGCACCGACGGCGACGGTCGCGCCGGAGACCGGCTCGCCGCCGTCGGTCACGGTCGCGGTCAGCGAGAGCCACGGGAGCGCGAACCCGCTCGTCGTCACCGAGAGGTTCGCCAGCCGCAGGGTCCGGTTGCCCCGGGCGTCGCCGCGCGCGACCGAAACGTTCGCCCGCTCGGCGACCGGCAGGTCGACCGCGAGGCGGCCCCCGTCGTTCGTCCGCCCGACCGTTCGCCCGTCGATCGCGACCGTCGCGTCGGGGACCGAGTGGTTCCGGATGGTCGCGGCGATCGTCACCCGGCCGCCGGGTTCGGGGTCGCCCCGGACGGCGACGTCGACGGCGGTCGGCACCGAGAAGGTGCGCGTCGCGTTCGTCTGGTTGGCCCCGCCGGTGGCGAACCGGCGGCCGGGCGCGCCGGCCGCGCCGGCGCCGAGGAGCAGTCCTGCGCTCCCGGCCGCTCGGGCCCGCCCGGCCACGTCGACCACGAGCCGCTTCGAGAACGGGACCGCCCCCGTGACTTCGCCCGCGGCGTCGGTGACGCCGACGAAGTCCCCGTTGAACCGGACGGGGACGCCCGCGGCTGGCTCGCCGTCGCGCTCGACGCGCACGGTGACGTCCCGGCCCGGGACCGGGTCGTCGGACAGCGAGATGCGGTAGCGCACGCGCCCGGACTGATCGAACGTCTCGCCGGGGCTTCCCTCCTCGGCGTGGTCGTAGGTCGCGCCGCCGAGGCCGTCTGTCGGACCCGCCGATTCGTTGTCGCTGCCCGTCCCGTTGCCGGCGGTCCCCGAGTGCTCGCTCGTCCCGCCGGCGCCCGGGGAGGTGTTCGGCCCGCCACCGACGGTCCCGTTCTTCACCGCGCGCTCGAACGCCGCGGCCTCGCTCTGCAGGCGACGCTGGCCGGGCGTCGGGTCGAAGCGCACCCAGCCGGTGTGGGGGAAGTAGACCTCGACCCACGCGTGGGCGTTCATCGCGCGCACGAGGTACGTGTCGTCCCCCTGGGGCTGGCCGGTCGAGTAGCCGACGACGTACCGGGCCGGGACGTCCTCGGCCCGGAGCATGACGGCCATGGCCGTCGCGAAGTACTCGCAGTACCCCCGGTCCATCTCGAAGACGAACGAGTCGGCGACCGAGCCGCCGGTGCTGGTGGCGTTCAGCGAGTAGCGCTTGTTCCGTTCGAGCCAGCGCTGGACGGCCACGGCCTTCGCGTACGGCGTGTCGGCGTCGCGGGTCAGTCGGTCGGCGAACGCCCGGAGTCGCGCGGGCGTGCCGTCCGGCAGTTCGGTGTACTGCGACTCGATGTCGGCCGGGTAGTCGCGGCCGGCCGAGCGCAGCCGGGAGACGTCCCGCGGGGGCGCGCGGCTGACGACGGTGTAGGTCGTATTCGCGTGCAGTCGGCCGGCGGCCCTGAGCCCGCCCCGGGCGGTCACACGGACGCTGTCACCGAGCCCCCCGCCAACGTCGACCGGCTGCCAGGCCGCCGGCAGCGACCGCGCCGGCTGCAGCAGTCGGACCCGCTGGCGGATCGTCCGGCGATCGCCCGGCGCGGTGTCGGGCATGACCGGGAGCGTCCGGCGCGATCGATCCCCGCCGCGCTCCCAGCCCGATCCGGTGTAGACGTCGTAGGCCCCGGTCCGCCAGTACGAGGGCTCGGTGCTGCGGACGAGGAAGTGCGGCGTCGTCGACTGGCTTCGCAGTCCCTCGCTCACGGGGCTGGTCGGCGAGCCCACGCGGGCCCGCTGGCCCGGCGAGAGCGCGCCGAACGCGCTCGATCCACTGCCCGACGACGGGGAGGCCTGCCCGCCGGACTGCCCGCTCGGGCCGGCACCGGCGCTGCCGCCGGCGCCCGTCGCCAGCGAGGCGAGCATGCCGCCGACCAGCGGGTTCGAGTCGCCGCCTGACTGGCCGCCGCCGGCGCGCTCGGACAGCGCACTATCCAGGGGCCCGCCCGACGCGGCGCTGCCCCCGCCGCCGGTGGCCGCGTCGGGCAGCAGCGATCGCCCCGGTGCCGTACCCCCGACGACGGGCAGCACCGTGGCTATCAACACCAGACCGGCGACCGCCAGCAGGGCGACCGCCGTGCGCGTGCGATCGCGCGCGGCCCGCCCGTCGTCTCCCGACATTGGTGTGCCTTCGCCGACGGCGACCGCTGCCGCCGGTGATCTGTGCCAGACTCAGCGGAAGCACCAGATTAAACGTTCGGTGCAGATTATCACGTGCGATTATTGCGGGCGGCCCCGGCTGAAACCTACCGTGCCACGGCGGCTCACAGCACGTCGAGCAACCGGTCGACGTCAGCGGCCGTGTTGAACACGTGAACGGACGCCCGAACCGCCTCGGGGGAGGGCAGCGAGCGGATGACGATACCGTCGGCTTTCAGCCGCTCGGCGAGCTGTTCGGGCTCGTCGGCACGGAAGGTCACCAGCCCCGACTCGTACTCGCGGGGCGAGAGCAGCCGGTCGCCCAGGCCCGCCTTCAGCCGGTCGGTCAGCCGCTCGACGTGCGACTCGACGGTGTCGTAGCCGAGTTCGTCGAACACGTCCATCGCCTCGACGAGCGCGACGTGGGGCGCCGGCGAGACGGTGCCGATCTCCAGCTGGCGCGCGCCCGGCTGGAGCTCGTAGTCGGCGGCTCCCGACTCCAGCACGGACCGATAGCTCGCGCGCCGGGGTTCGAGCGCGTCGGCGAACGCCTCGTCGACGTAGGTGAACCCGGCGCCCCACAGGCCAAGCAGCCACTTGTGGCCCGCCGCGGCGACGGCGTCGGCGCCCCACTCCGCGACGTCGATCGGGTGCTGCCCGGGCGACTGGACCGCGTCCACGACCACGCGCGTCCCCGCGTCGTGGGCGACGTCGACGACCTCGGCGATCGGCAGTCGCGTCCCGTAGTTCCACGACAGCGAGCTGAGACAGAGCACGCGCGCGTCGGCGACCGCGGCTTTCACGTCGTCCATCTCGACCCGTCCGGCCTCGGTCTCGAGGACGCCGACCTCCAGGTCGTGGACGTCGGCGGCACGCTCCCACGGCAACACGCCCGCCGGATGCTCCAGGTCGGAGTAGACCACCCGGTCGCCGGCGTCCCAGTCGATCGCCGCCGCCAGGCGGGAGATGCCGTCGGCCGTGCTCTCGGTCAGCGCCACCTCTCTCAGGTCCGCGCCGAGGAACGCGGCCACGCGCTCGCGGATCCTCTCCAGTTCGCCGAAGGCCATCTCGTAGGGGCGGCCCTCGGCGTGGGCCTCGTACTCGAAGCGCTGGAGGAAGTCAGTGGCGGCGTCGACGACCCGGCGGGGACTCGGGCCGCTGGCTCCGGTGTTCATGTACACCGTCTCCTCGACGGCCGGCACGTCGGCGCGCAGCGTTGCTGGGTCCATGTCCCCTGGTTGGGTCGCCACCGGTTTGAATCCCGTCAGTTCCCCGCGGTCGTACACCGGTCGGCCGCGTCGCGTGCCCGACGGCGCAACCGATCGCCGCGCGCGGCGTCGCCGTCGCCGTAGGCCGTCGCACTCCGACGGAATGCGGCCGCGGCGTCTGCGAACGCGCGCGCCCGACAGCGAAGGGCGTCGACGTCGGCGCCGACGCCCGGGCCGTCGGGTGACGACGCGCCGTCGAATCCGTCCGCGGCCGCGCCGAACCGGTTTTTGGCGTCGGCGAACGTCTCCGCCGCGGTCGCGTACTGCCCGTCCTCGTAGGCCGCCGACGCTCGGACGTACGACCGCGACCCCCGGAGGAAGTCGCGCCGGGCGGGCAGCACCGCCGCGACGACGGCCACCCGCGCCCGGACGGTTCCGACCGCGCGCCGCAGCGGCGCCACGCGCACGGAGACCGGCGCAATCGCCTCCTCGTCGACGGCCGACAGCACGTCCGCCGCGGCCTCGCCCTCGGCTCGTGCGTCGTCGATCGTCGTCGCGACACGGTCGAGGGCAGCCAGCGCCGCGTCGAACGCCCCGGCTTCGCCGTGCGCGTCGACGGTCGCATACTGCCGGCTCGCGGTCGCGTAATCGGCGACCAGGGCGGCCCCGCGCAGCTGGGCCGTGGCGACGTCCCGCATCGCCGCCACCGCGTCGCCCGCATCGCGGATCCGATCGAGTTCGGCCTGGGCGGTGCGCACCCGACGCCGGACCGTCGCGGCGTCGAACGACGCGGCCGTCTCGCGGTCGCTCGCCCGCAGGGCGGCGGCGAAGTCGGCGAACGCGTCGTTGTTCGTCGCGAGCGCTCGACTGGCGGCGCGTCGGTGTCCGTCCGCGCCCGCCGTCTCCCCCGGCGTCGATCCCCCGGGACCTGACGCCCCGCGACGCTCCCCCAGGTACCCCGAACAGCCGGCCAGCCCGGCAGCGGCCGCCAGACTGGCCGCCCCCACCAGCAACCGTCGGCGGCGCATGCCCGTACTTGTTCCCGCGCCTACATAATTCTTGATCTCCGCCGCTCAGGGATCGACGATGCGGTTCGTCAGCGTCCCCAGCCCCTCGACCGAGAGCGAGACCGTATCGCCGGGCTCGAGGAAGCGTCCGAGTTCCAGCCCGCACCCGGTGCCGACGGTGCCGCTCGCGAGCACGTCGCCCGGCTGGAGCGTCTCGGCTTCCGAGACGTGCTCGACGATCTCCGAGAAGGAGTGGCCCATCTCGCCGACCGTCCCCTCCGACCACGTCTCGGTCTCCCCGTTCTCGTCGGTCACCTCGACGCTGAAGGTCGCCGTCGCCAGGTCGAACTCCTCGGGCGTGACCAGGTAGGGGCCCAGCGCGGTGGCGAAGTCCTTCCCGCGGGCGGGCCCGAGCCGTCCGTCCATCTCCCGGCCCTGCTCGTCGCGCGCCGAGAAGTCGTCGAACAGGGTGTACCCGGCGACGTACGCCTCGGCGTCGTCGGCGTCGATGGCCGTCCCCTCCCGACCGATCACCAGGCCGATTTCCAGCTCGAAGTCGCGCAGTGAGCTGTAGGGTGGCCACTCGACGTCGACGCCCGGCCCCACGACCGAGTCGGGGTTGCCCTTGTAGCAGACCGGGATCTCGTACCAGACGTCCGGCACCTCCCCCATCGTGTTGCGGACGTGCTCCTCGAAGGCCATGTAGTCCCGCAGCGAATTCGGCCGGGGCAACGGGCTCTCCAGGCGCACGTCATCGCGATCGTACCGGAGCCGGGCGCCGCTGGGACCGCGCTCGACGTCGCTGTCCGGGACGCGGTCGGCCACCTCGCGGGCGGCGTCCATGGCCCGCTCGCCCCGTCGCAGGAAACCGAGCATGTCCGGCGGCACGAGAGCCTCGGCGACCTCGACGGGGGCGGCCTCGCCGTCCTGCGCGAGGACGTGGGCGTACCCGGCGGTGGCGTCCAGGATGGTGCCGTCGCGTTCGATCCCCACCCGGCTGACCGGGCCGACGTCGGTCTCGACGGTGAACGTCGCGAGTCGCATGCCCCCACCAGGGGTCGGCCCGACCCTATAGCTTTGGTCGCCGCAGGCGGTCCGACGACCGGTCACGGCCCGCCTCCCGCGACGTCGCTGACGCGTGGGCTCGCGCCCCCGTGCGGCGTATGGCGCTCGCGTACCTGCACGGGATGGACCGACTCCGTCGCGTCGTCGATCACGAGCGCCTGGCCCGGCTCGGTCGGCATCCGCGCGGTGAGCGACTCGGTGACGAACGACTGCCGGGCCGCCGTCAGCGACTCGCGGTCGGTCTGGCTCGTCAGGCGGTGGACGACGAGGAGGTCGGTCTGGGAGACGACCACGTCCGGGAGCGCACTCGGGCGTTGGGTGGCGACGACCAGTGAGACGCCCGGCTGACGCCCCCGGGTGAGGACGGTTCGCAGCGCCGGGCCCGCCACGCCGTCGAAGAACGCGTGAGCCTCGTCGACCAGCAGCCACGGCAACCGATCGAGTCGATCGGCGACGCGCGCGTCGTAGCACCGCCGCGCTGTGGCAGCCACGGCGGCGTTCATCGGCGCCCGGCCCAGCCCGGCCAGTTCGAGGACGGTCGCGTCGTCGCCGAGCGGCCGCTGGTCGGGGCCCGCGCCCCGCTCGCCGTCCGCGAAGACGCCCCAGGACGCCGCCAACCGGAGGTGGTTGGCCGCGGCGCGACGGATCCGGTCGCTCGCGTCCGCGTCCGCGACGAACGCCTGCATCGCCGACAGTGAGTCGGCAGCCGCCGCGGCCCGCCAGACTAGCGTCCCCGGGCCGCCGGCCGGATCCAGGCCGAGGAGGCGACACCAGGCGTCGGGCTCGATCGCGCCGGCGGCGACGCTCGGGGAGTGCACGTGCGCGCGCACCGGGTCCCCGT
This sequence comes from Haloarculaceae archaeon, assembly GCA_042217345.1. Lineage (GTDB taxonomy): Archaea > Halobacteriota > Halobacteria > Halobacteriales > Haloarculaceae > Halorientalis. Next base: position 6,069 of record JBDGSW010000018.1, on the reverse strand, counting down.
CGATCGGCTGGTCGGCCAGCTCGTCGGCCGCCAGCGTCCCGAACACGCCCATCGGATCGGCGATGACCGGGGCGATTCCCCCTGTCCGAGCTAGTGCCTCGGCGAGCACGCCCAGCGTGTAGGACTTCCCGGAGCCGCGTTTGCCGACTATCGTCACGACGTGCGGGCCGTCGAGGTCGACGCCGACGCGCTCGCCCGCGCTCCCGTCGCGCGCACGGTAGTGGCCGAGGTGGCCGACCGGCCCGTCGCCCCCGTCGCGTCCGATGACGTGCATAGCGCGGGGTGGTCCCGGCTTCCGACTTCAAGCTTCGCCCGAGGGTTTACCTGGCAGACCGGGACCAGGGCGGCCCATGTTCGATCGGTTCAGAGCGAACGAGCGGGCGATCGAGGGGCTGCCGATCCGGCTGGTCATCGCGCTGGTCGTCGGCGTCGCCAGCCTCAGCGTCATGATGAACACGATCTCGGGGCTGTCGGCCATCGGCGTGACCGAACTGGACGTCAAGCCCTCGCCGGAAGTCGTCGGCCCGGGCCAGCAGTCGCTAACGGTCCAGGTCGTTACGCCCGAGGGCGAGCCGGTGGCGGACGCGACTGTCGTCGCGAAGGGCGGGACGGCGACGCTCGCGTCGATCCGGACGGCCACCACGGGGGCGAACGGGACAGCGACGCTGTCGGTCGCCCCGCGGCTCGGGCCGAATCAGGACGAGGGGACGGTGACGCTGTCGGTCAAGCCGCCGGCCGGCGGCCAGTACGTCGACGAGCGCGAGAACACGAAGGTGCTGGTGGTCGCCGACTAGGCGTGGTCGTCCCAGTCGATCCAGGCCTGCTCCCAGCCGCGCCGGCGCCGGGCGTCCCGGCGCTCGTACTCGCGGTCCTCGCGGCGGGTGCGGTTGCGCTCGACGGTGTCGGCCTGCTCCCCTTCGACGAGCATCGGCTGGAAGGCGACGCCGCCCAGGCGCTCGGCGATCTCGCCGTCCTCGACGATCACCAGGCTCTGCTCGCTGGCGCCGGCGGGCATGACCAGCCGGCCGCCGTCGGCGAGCTGGTCGACCAGCGCTCGCGGGGGCTGGACGGCGGCCGCTTCCAGGAGGATGCGGTCGTAGGGCGCGTACTCGGGGAGGCCGTCGGCGCCGTCGCGGCAGTCGACGAGCACGCCGTCGTAGCCGGCGTTCGCGAGGTTGTGCCGGGCGTCGTAGACGACGCGGCGGGTGATGTCGATCGCGTGGACGTTGCGCTCGCCCACGATCTCGGCGATGACGGCGGCCGTGTAGCCGACGCCGACGCCCACGACGAGGACTGAATCGCCCTCGCGCGGCTGGAGGGCCTCCAGGAGGCGGGCCGCCGTGCTGGGGGCGAGCACGCGCGTCCCGAAGCGCTCGAACGCGCGGTCGGCGTAGGCGCCGCGCTCGTCGTCGACGAACTCGTGGCGGGGAACCGCACGCATGGCGACACTGATGGCGTCTCTGCGGACGAAGCCCTTGCTCTCGTGTTCCAGGCTGTCGACCATGTCGTCGCGCAGCACCGCAGGTTCCATGTCATCCGCTCCGGTCTCGACCGTTATTAATTGCGCGCCACCCCGCTCGCGTCTCCGGATTCCGTCACCGCAGCTCGACGCACCGAACGCCACCGTGGTCGGCGCGGTCGAGCCCGCCGCTCGGTCGCCGGCACGGACCGAGGCGTCGCGGTAGCCCGGGCGATCGAGGCGGGCGTCCCGAGGGGGCGCCCAGGCCACCTACCACGCCGACCAGGCGGTGGTCGACTCGTCGCGGACGTACAGCCGCTTGACGTCTTTCGCCGGGACCGAATCACCGTCGTGGTCGAGCTTGTCGAAGTAGTAGCCGACGGCGTCGTCCCGGACGTGGATGCCTTCGACGGTGAATTCGAGATCGCCGAGCTCGTCGGTCTCGCCGACGGTGAACTCGTAGTCACCGGGGACGTGGACGGTGACGCTCTCGGTCTCGTCGTGGCGGCCGTCCTTGGGATGCTTGGTGACGTTGACCGCGACGTTCTCGACCTCGCGGGTCCAGACGGTGTGGATCTCGTCGGCCGGCGCGGACTCGTAGCGGCCGTCCGCGAGTTCGAGGCTCGTGATCCGGACGGTCATGATCGCCGCGTCGGTCTCGGCGACGAACTCCTCGCCCACCGCGAGCGTCTCCTCGGCGGGCGCCTCGACGGTCGTCGTGAACGACTCCCCCGACTGGGAGACGACGACGTCGAGGTCGACGGTGTCCTCGTCGGGGATCGGCTCCTTGTGGACGTTTTCGCACTCGGTACAGCGCACGGTCGCCTGCCCGCCGCCGGTCGTGAGAACCTCGTGGACCGTCTCGGCCCCCGGCGAACAGGAGGGACAGGGGATCGCGACCCTGTCCGGAACGTCGGCAGTCATACACCGGCCTATTCGACGCGCACGTAAAAGGACGCTGACCCCCGGTCGCCGTCGATCGGGGCGCTACGGCTCCGGTGCCGGGAGGTCGATGACCTCCCCGTCCACGTACACCGTCGGCTCGCGCACGATCCCGTCAAGGTGGATCGGCGCGTCGACGTCGCCGCCGATGGCGTGGTCGTCCCCGATCGCGATGTGGACGGTTCCGGCGGCCTTCTCGTCGAGCAGGACCGACCCGATCAGCTCGTCGACGCCGACGTTCGTCCCGATGCCGAGCTCGGCGAGGTTGTAGGCGGCGTCGCCTACCTCGTCGGCGGCGGCCTCGATCTCCTCGCGCACGCGATCGTCGCCGATCTCGGTGACGTATCCGTCCTCGACCTCGAACTCGAGGGTCTGGTCCTCCTCGAGGAGGCCGTAGGGCATCATCGTGCCGTCGACGACGAAGGTGCCGTCGGCCGTCTCGGGGCTGACGAACACCTCGCCGGCGGGGAGGTTGGACATCTCGCCGGGCTCGTGGACGATGCCGGTGTCCTGGCGCCACTCGCGCTCGCCCGGGCGGAACACGATGTCGGTCCCCGCGTCGGTCTGGACGCGGACGTGCTCGGCGCCCGAGACCTGCGAGTAGATCTCCCTGCAGTGCTTCTTGATGTCCGAGTACGTGGCGTCGAGGCCGGTGACGAACACCTCCTCGGTGATCCCCGGCAGGGTGGCCACGCGGGCGCCGGCATCGCAGGCGTCCGAACGGGCGCGAGTGTGGGTGATGCTCTTCGTGGTCGGCGCGAGCACCACGTCGGCCTCGCGCATGGCGGCGGCGACGCCCGCTGGGGGCTCCTCTCCGTGTTGATTCCCTGGGGGGTATCGCACGATGGCAGCGTCGTCGGTCCGCTCGCTGGCGACCTCGTAGAGGGCTTCACCGATCGGCTGGGCCTCGTCGTCGGTGACGATCAGGCAGGACTCGGTGGACTGCAGGGACATGCACTTGCGGACGGCCGTCTCGGCCGGCGCGCGCAGTCGGCGCTGGGTCATGCGGGCAGATGCGGACGGGCCGGGAATAGGTGTTGTCCTCTCACTCCTCGCGGAGCTTGAACTTCTGGACCTTCCCGGAGGGGTTCTTGGGTAGCTCCTCTGCGAACTCGTAGCGCCGCGGGCGCTTGAAGTCCGCCAGGTCGTCGCTCGCGAGGACGAACTCGTCGAGGTCGTCGGCGGTGGCGTCACCGACGACGTAGGCGACGACCTCCTCGCCCCACTCCTCGTGCGGTTCGCCGACGACGGCCGCCTCGACGACGTCGGGGTGGGAGAACAGGACGTCCTCGACCTCGGTCGGGTAGATGTTCTCCCCGCCGGAGATGATCATGTCGTCCTTGCGGTCGACGACCCACAGGAAGCCGTCGTCGTCGCGGTACCCCAGATCGCCCGAGTAGTACCACTCCTTGCCGTCGGCCTCGCGCAGCGATCGGGCGGTCGCCTCCGGCCGATTCCAGTACTCGCGCATCGTGGCCGGCCCCGAGAAGAGGATCTCGCCGATCTCGCCCTGGGCGACCGTCTCGTCGGGGTCGGCGTCGGGCTCGACGATCCGGAGGTCGTGGTTCAGCGCGGGGACGCCCGCCGAGCCCTGCTTGGGCCGCTGTTCGTCCGGGTGCTGGAACGTGCCGCAGGGCCCGATCTCGGTCATGCCGTAGGCCTGGAGGTACTCGTCACAGAAGTGCTCCATGCAGGCGTCGAGGACGTCCTTTGGCATCGGGGAGGCGCCGTACAGCCCGAGGCGCAGCGAGGAGACGTCGGCGTCGACGTCCTCGGCGGCGTGAGCCATCGCGTTCCAGGCCGTCGGCGCGCCGAACATGACCGTCACGTCGTGCTCGTCGATCCCCTGTAACACGGCCACGGGATCGAACTCGTGGTGGATCACGCTCGTCGCGCCGACCTGGATGCGCGGGAACAGCGCGGCGTGTAGCTCCGCACAGTGGTACAGCGGCAGCGCCGAGAGGCCCACGTCACCCTTCTCGAGGCCGCCCTCGGCAGCGCAGATGAGGTTGTGTTCGACCATGTCGCGGTGTTCGTGGACGACGCCCTTCGGCCGGCCCGTCGTGCCCGACGTGTAGATGAACGCGTACACGTCGTCCTCGGCGACGTCGGCGTCGGGACGCTCGGCCGAGGCGTCCGCGAGCACGCCGTAGAAGTCCCGCGCACCGTCGGGGACGTCGTCGTCGACGTAGAGGAACTCCCGGACGGTCTCGAGGTCCTCGCGGGCGCCGTGGACGGCCTCGCGGGTGTCGGCCTCGTAGATCAGCACCTGCGACTCGGCGTCGTTCAGGATGTACTCGGCCTCGCCGGCAGGCAGGCGGTAGTTCAGCGGGTTGAACACGGCCCCGAGTTTCGCGCAGGCGAACACCGTCAGGACGATCTCCGAGCCGTTGTACAGCATCGTCGAGACGCGGTCGCCGTGGCCGACGCCCAGCTCGGCGAGTGCGTTCGCCAGGCGGTTGGCCCGCTCGTCGAACTCGGCGTAGGTCCAGCGCTGGTCCCGGTACGGGTAGACGATCGCGTCCCGGTCGGGGTACTTCGCGGCCGTCAGCTCCAGGGTCTCCCGCAGCGTGGAATACATGCTCCCCTCAACCGTCCACCGACACTTAATGTTTGAGCCGTGTTCACACCCGTCGCGGTTTTCGCGGAGGCTGTCCGACACGCCTGGACGGGCGCGTGCGCCTCCGTCGGGGAACCTCGAAACGGTTATCCGAGTCGGTACGGCATGCTCGGGTATGATCCAGGTCGGAATCAACGGGTACGGGACGATCGGGAAGCGGGTGGCCGACGCCGTCCGCGCTCAGCCCGACATGTCGGTCGTCGGGGTCGCCAAGACCCGCCCGAACTTCGAGGCCGAACAGGCCGTCTCGAAGGGGTACCCGCTGTACGCCGCCGTCGAGGAGCGCAAAGCGAAGTTCGCCGACGCCGGCATCGAGCTGGCCGGCGACGTCGAGGAGCTCGTCGAGGAAAGCGAGATCGTCGTCGACACGACGCCGTCGGGCATCGGCGCCCAGAACAAGTCGATGTACGACGAGTACGACACGCCCGCGCTCTACCAGGGCGGCGAGGACGCCGACCTCGTCGACGCCAGCTTCAACGCCCGCGCCAACTACGACGAGGCCACCGGCGCCGACCACGTCCGCGTCGTCTCCTGTAACACCACCGGGCTCTCGCGGCTGCTCGCGCCGCTGGAGGACGAGTACGGCGTCGAGAAGGTCCGCGCGACGCTCGTCCGGCGCGGCGGCGACCCCGCCCAGTCCGGCCGCGGCCCGATCAACGACACGCTGCCGGACCCCATCTCCGTGCCCTCCCACCACGGCCCGGACGTCAACACCATCTTCCCCGACCTCGACATCGACACCCTCGGGCTGAAGGTGCCCGCGACGCTCACGCACACCCACAGCGTCAACGTCGAGCTCACTTACGAGGCCGACACCGAGGAGGTCCGCGAACTGCTCGAAGACGAGTCGCGGCTGTTCGTCATCCCCGAGCGCCTCGGCATCGACGGCTCGGGCAAGCTCAAGGAGCTGGCGCTCGACGCCGGCCGCCCGCGCGGCGACGTCTGGGAGAACGCCATCTGGGGCGAGTCGATCACCGTCGAGGACGACGAACTCTACCTGTTCCAGGCCATCCACCAGGAGTCCGACGTCGTCCCCGAGAACGTCGAC
>JBDGSW010000006.1:0-20318 GCA_042217345.1 Haloarculaceae archaeon | reverse complement strand
CATCCACCAGGAGTCCGACGTCGTCCCCGAGAACGTCGACGCCGTCCGCGCCGTCCTCGGCGCGGCCGACCGCAAAGAGAGCGTCCAGCGCACCAACGACGCCCTCGGCATGGGCTTCGATCTCTAGGCCCGACGACACCGACCGTCACCCCCGAAACCGTCGGTCGCGAATCCGACGGCAGTCGAGGCCTGACAGTGCCAGAAGGCTTTTCCGACGACCACGCCTTACCGCCGAGTATGAACGACGACCGCGACGACCGCGACCCGATCGACGACATTCTGCGGGAGATCGAGCGGGTGATGAACGAGATGATGGGCGACGACGTCCACATCGACCGCGGTGGTCCCGCCGGCTTCGGGTCCGACCTCCACCTCGACGTCTACGAGGAAGGCGAGGAGGTGCGCGTCGTCGCTGACCTGCCCGGCGTCGAGAAAGAGGCCATCGACCTGAAGTGCGACGGCGACGTCCTCACCATCGCCGCCGCCTCCGACCGCCGGGACTACGAGGAGCGCGTCCGCCTGCCCGCCTCCGTCGACGAGCACTCCGCGGCCGCCACCTACAACAACGGCGTCCTCGAGGTCACCTTCGACCGCGCCGACGAATCGGCCAACATCGACCTGTAGCACGCACCTTTTTACTTCGGGGGGGTCGCTCCGCGAACCCCCCTCGCAAAAATCTGCACCAAAAACTCCTGCTGGCTCGCTCCGCTCGCCAGCAGCGAACCGGCGGCCTTCGGCCGCCGGATGCTGGGAACCGCAACCGCTGACATCGCACTTCCGTTACTTGTTCAACCGCCACACGTCGAAGTTCAGCGTCGTGGCAAAGGCCGTCCACAGCAGGTACGGGACCAGCAGCAGCCCGGCACGGCGGTCCACGCGGTAGAACGCGACGGTCGTCAGCGCCACCGCCGGGAGCAGGAAGGCGATCACGACCACCCCACCCAGCGGGGTGCGACGACCGAAGAACACTAGCGACCACACCGCGTTGAGGGTCAGCTGCAGGACGAACAGCCCGACCGCACGGCCGTCGCCGTCGTCGGCCTCCTGCCGGACGAGGTAGCTGGCGACGCCCATCAGCAGGTACAGCGTCGTCCAGACCGGGCCGAACACCCAGCCCGGTGGCGTACGCTCCGGTTTTTCGAGCGTCCGGTACCAGTCGGTGATGTCCTCCCGGGTCAGGTATCCGGGGACGAGCCCGGCGAGTTCACAGACGGCGATGCACGCGACGAGGGCGGACCGATCGCTGGCCCGTTCCCTGCTGAGAGCCATATCCGTCCCATCGACGGCGAGCCGGAAAGTGATTGGCCGTCGCGGCGGGTGAGCGGCCGGACCGGCAGGCGAGCCGTGGCGTCAGGACATCTGCCAGCGCCGCATGCCGTCGCTGCCGAGCTTGTAGAGCTGGTAACACAGCGCCGTCAGGCCGACGACGAGCAGACCGAACGGCATGAGCGGGTTGCGCGCGCCCTGGGCGTAGTTCACCAGCGCGAACAGCACCACGAACAGCGCGGTCAGCACCGATCCGTACCGGGATTCCCGCAGCGGTCGATAGCCGTACGACAGCGCGAACAGGACCAGCAGTCCGCCGTACGCCAGCGCCAGTCGCGCCTCGTGGCCGTACAGGTGGGGGTACGGCAGGTAGCCGACCGCGACGACGGCGGACAGCAAGAGCCCGAGCACCAGGAACGGTGCGCTCAGGTCCTCCCACGGTGACGCGGCCATGTTTCGGCCCATTGCGACACGCCATTAAATAACTTGGCCCCGTGTCGAACGGGCGTGTGTCCCCTGTCAGACGGTCTCGGCGGTGGTTTGGAGGGAACCGCCGGCACAGCCGAGCCCCGACGTGTTCACTCGGCCGTCCGCCGGATCAGGGCCGCGAGGTCGTCGAAAACGCCCGGCTCGTACTTCGTCTCGCTGTCGACAGTCGGCCTGGCGTTCGTCTCGGCGACGACTGCCCGATCCTCGGTCACGAGCAGGTCGACGCCCAGCCACGGGACGTCGAGCACTGCGGCGGCGCGCTCGGCGAGGTCCCGGAGGGGGGCCGGGAGGTCGACGCCCGACGCGTCGGCGCCGCGGTGGACGTTGTGTTTCCACTGGCCGGCGGCGACGGCGTCCTCGGGCAGGCGGCGCTCGACCGCGCCGACGTACTCCCCGTCGACGAGCATGACGCGGTAGTCCCTGGCGTCCGGGACGTACTCCTGGACGAGGAAGGAGCGGTCGCCGGTCGCGGGAAACTCGTGAACCAGGTCGAGGTAGTCGACGATCCCGAGAAACGAGTCCAGGTCGGCGGCCGTCGCGACGCCGAGGCCGCGAGTCGCGGAGTTAGGCTTGACGACCACCGGCGGGTCGAAGCGCTCGAACGCCGCGACGAGGTCGGCCTCCTCGACCGGGTTCGAGACCATCACCGTCCCGGGCACCGGAACGCCCGCCCGCGAGAGCGACGCGAGGACGTGGGCCTTGTTGCGCGAGGTCAGCACCGCCTCGCGGTCGTTGACCCAGGGCACGTCCAGCAGCGCGTCGGCGACGCCGCCTTCCATCACCCGCGGCGGGTAGACGAAGCCGGCGTCGAAGCCCGCCCACTCGTCTCCCGGGTCGGTCGCGCGGATCGTCCGCTCGCGGGTCTGGGCGTGCGCGATCTCGATCCCGCGCTCGGCGAGGGGATCGGTGAGGCGCTCGAAGGTCTCCGCACGGGTCGCCACCGCCAGCCTGAGCATGGTCGGGGCTTCGGCCGCGCGGACATAAGCCTACCCGGAGCGCCCGTTCGCGGAACGGGCGCCCGGGCGGGGGACCGAACCAACCCGACAGCGGCGGGCGGACAGTCCGCATCAAGGCCTTTCGGCGTCGACGGCGTACCCCCGGGCGGATGAGCACACGAGAGGAGAACCTCGAGACGGCGCTGGACGGCGACCGCGACGAGGACGCCCGCATCGAGGCGGTCGACCGGCTCGAGACGGCCAACGACTGCGATAAGATCGCGGACGTCCTGACGGCCGACGACGCGACCGACGCCCTCCGCGAGCGCGCCCTGGAGGGACTGGCCTCCCCGCAGTGCCAGGAGATGCTCCAGTCCATGCTCGAAGACGACCGGATCCCCGACGGCTACCGCGACCGCGCCGAGGGTATGGTCCAGGGCGAAGAGGGCTCGGGCCCGCGTCTGACCTGAGCCGGGGCTCGCGGGTGCCAGAAACGCGAGAAACGGAGACCGATTACGCGATCAGCAGTTCCTCGCCCCGTTCAACGAACGGCACGAGGAAGACACCGATCCACTCAGGCGATCAGCAGTTCCTCGCCCCGTTCGACCACGATCCGGCAGGGCGGGGAGATCTTGTTGTACGCGCGGCGGAACGCCTCCTTGACGGCGGGGGCGTCCTCGACCTCGCAGTAGGCGGTGAACAGCCGGTCGCCCTTGTCGATGCGGGCGGCGGTGCCGACGATCTTCCCGAAGGCCTGGCGCATGCCGTCGGAGACGCGGTCCGCGCCCGCGCCGGTCGCCTGCTTGTTCTCCCGGATGACCTGGTGGGGGAACTTCCGGAGGATCATCTTGTAGTTGTTCTCGCCGAGTTCCTTGATGAGGTGGCGGTTGGCCGACAGGCGCGCGGCCTCCAGCGAGCCGTGGCGGATCTGGACCTCCTCCTCGACGACGAGGCTGATCTGGACGGGGTAGTCCTCGGGGTCGGCCTCCTTGCTACCCATCTTGTGCTGTGCGATCTTCGAGCCCGGGATCCCGGTGATGTACTCCCGGCGCGTGTAGGCCGGCTTCGAGATCTGCCGGTACATCGAGGCAGGTTTGTCGCTCATGCGTTCTCTTGGAAGATTCGAGGCCAACCGCGTACAAAAACCCGTCGAACCGCGACACGACCGCCGCGGGCCCGACCCCGACGGTGACACCGGTGTCACTGGCTCGCTTTTGAGGCTGCGGTCCCTAGGCCGTCCACGATGAACATGCTCGTCGACGGCGAGTGGCGCACCGACGCCTACCAGACCACCAACGACGACGGCGAGTTCGAGCGCCAGACGACGACCTTCCGCGACCGCATCCGGGACGACCCCGACGCGGAGTTCCCCGCCGAGCCCGGGCGCTACCACCTCTACGTCTCCTACGCCTGCCCGTGGGCTCACCGGACGCTGCTGGTCCGGTCGCTGAAAGGGCTCGAGGACGCCGTCACGGTCGACGTCGTCGATCCCTACCGGGCCGAGGACGGCTGGCAGTTCACCCCCGAGAAGGACGGCTGCACCGCCGACACCGTCAACGGCTTCGAGTACCTCCGGGAGGCCTACGTCGAAGCCGACCCGGACGTCACCTGCCGCGTGACCGTGCCCGTGCTGTGGGACAAAGCGCGGGAGACGATCGTCAACAACGAGTCCGCCGAGATCGTGCGGATGCTCGACACCGAGATGGACGACTACGCGACCCGGGACGTCGAGCTCTACCCCGAGGGCTATCGGGATGACGTGGATCGGATCGTCGACGAGATCTACGAGCCGATCAACAACGGCGTCTACCGGGCGGGCTTCGCCGACAGCCAGGCCGCCTACGACGAGGCGGTCACCGAGCTATTCGACGCCCTCGACCGCTGGGACGACGTGCTCGCCGACCAGCGCTACCTCGCGGGCGACCGCCTGACCGAGGCGGACCTGTGCATGTTCACGACGCTGGTGCGCTTCGATCAGGTCTACCATACGCACTTCAAGTGCAACCGGCGGGCGATCCACGAGTACGACCACCTCTGGCCGTACCTGCGAGACCTCTACCAGACGGGCGTTCCCGAGCAGCGGGAGGGAACGGGAGACGAGCGAACGGGGAGCGACGCGACCCGTAAGCCCGGCGTCGCCGAGACGGTGAACATGGCCCACATCAAAGAGCACTACTACACGACCCACCCCGAAGTCAACCCCAAGGGGCTGATCCCGGTCGGGCCGGCCCTGGACTTCGAGGCGCCGACGGATCGCGACGAGCTGCCGGGCGACCCGCCCGCGGACCTGCTCGCGTTGGCCTGAGACCGACGCCGGCCCGACACGGTTAAGCTACGGTACTGCGTAGCACAGTCGATCATGCCCGACACCAAACGCGGCCGCGAACGCGCCGGACGGACCAAGACCGCCCAACTGCTCGCGCGCGAGATCGAGGCCGAGCGGCGGGCGTTCCGCGGCGACTAATCGACCGTCAGCGGCGCGGCGGCCCGTTTGCCGCCGTCGACGCGCCGACGGACCATCCGTTCTCGCAGCCGTCGACAGGTCGCCACCGGGAGGTCACAGCCGATGCCCTCGAGGACGAGCTCGTCCAACCGACGGCGAGCGCTCGGTTCTCCGGCCAGCAGGTCGGCGACGGCGTCGGCGATCGCCGCCCGCCGCTCCTGGTCGAACCCGCGCGGGTCGGGCACCGGGAGCGTCCGGAGCTCGTAGGTCATCACCTGGAGGGCGCCGCCGCCCTCGGCCCGCCCCCAGCACTCCAGCAGCGCGGCCGTGACGGTGCTGTCGAGGATCCCCTGGAGGACGCGCTCGTCGACGCCGTCGGCCGGCCACAGGCAGTCGACGGCGTTGCTCGCCAGCAGGCCGTCGGGGTTGGCGATCGCGTGCACCCGCTCGTCGAAGAACTTCGGCGCGAACACCGCTGGGGCGGCCTGCGCCCCGAGGTCGAACCAGACCGGTCGGGCGGCACAGGACTTGCGCTCGTGGTAGCCCTGGCGCTCGCCCCACGCGAGGTACTCGAGCAGGCCGTCGTGGCCGTCGCGCGCGAGCGACTCGCGGACGGCACCGGCCAGGTCGCCGTCGGCGCCCGACGAGCGGCCGGCCGCGACCGCCTCGACGTAGTCGTGGACGTCCAGCAGCGCCCGGTCGGTGTCGGCGGCGGTGACGATCCGGTCGTCGACGTCGCGGACGCTCTTGATCGCCGGTGCGCGAAAGCGATCGGGGACCGCCTCACCGGGCCCCGGGCCCGACAGGAAGAAGAAGTCGTTCGCGCCGGTCATCACGCCGCGGGAGATGGTCGCGAGGGCACCCAGCGGCCCCAGGTTCGGGTTCGAGAGCAGGCGGACGAACGGCCAGGGGGCGTCCAGGTACGGCGCGAGCGTACCACCCTCGCGCTCGGGGAGCGCGCCCTGGCGGACGGTCGCACGGCGCCAGCCGTCGCCGTCGGTGACCGACTCGTCGGCGCCGGCCCTCGACCGCGAATCGTCGGGGTCGAGGATCGACAGCAGCGCCGACACCGAGACCTGCTCGTCCAGGCGACAGAAGCGGACGGGCGTCTCCCGCCGGCGGTCGGCGTCGCGACAGCGCTCGGCGAACAGGAGGACGGCGTCGACGAGCGCGTCGTCGAACGCGCGGGCGCCGAAGCCGACGACGCCGTGGAGCCGGTAGTGATCGGCCAGGAAGCGCCGGACGGACTCGCCGTAGCGGGTGGCCAGCCACTTCTTCGGGACGACGACGCCGAGGCGGCCGCCGTCGCGCAGAAAGCGCGTGGCCTGCGTGAGGAAGTAGACGTAGGCGTCGCTGCGCTCGCTGATGGCGCGGTCGCCGTCGCGGTACGGTGACTCGCCGTCGGGACCGAAGGCCGCGAGGTGGGCGCGCACGCGGTCGGCGTCGACGGCCTCCTGGCGGACGTACGGCGGGTTACCGACGACGGCGTCGAACCGGCCCGCGCGGACGGTGCCGTCGGCGACGGTCACGGCGCGGTCGCCGCCGGGTTCCACGTCGAAGAAGTCGGCCTCGTAGAGGCGGGGGGTGCCCGCTCCCGTGCCGGCGGCCTCGAGGAGTCGGTGGGCGGTCAGCGCGAGCGCCGCGGGGTCGCGGTCGACCCCGACGACCTGCGAGAGGGGCGCGCCCCGGTCCCGTTCGGGGCCGACGGCGCGCAGTCGATCGAGCGCGGCGGCGGCGAAGACGCCGCTGCCCGTGGCGGGGTCGAGCACGCGCGGCGGGCGGCCGTCGGGTCGCGGGCGAATAGCCCACCGACAGAGCGCGGCCGCGATCGCCGGGTCGGTGGCGAAGTGGCCGTTCGCCGCCTGCGCGTCGGCGGAGAGGTGGCGCTGGTAGGCCGCCGCCAGCGAGCGGTCGCCGTCGGCACTGACGGCGGCCGCGAGGGCGTCCAGGCGACGCCGCACCCGGCGGTCGGCGGCCGCCGCGGCCAGCCAGTCCGGGCCGTCGCCGGCGGCGTCGCGAAGTGCCGAAAAGCGGGCGTCGACGTCGGCCTCGGCGACTGACTCGTCGGCCATGTGAACCGACCGTCGACGGCCAGCCCTATATACGTCCGGTCGCCGGGGCTAGGCCGACCGGCTGGTCAATCGCAGTTTCAGGGAGAACGAGCGGCGTCGTTATACGCGCGAGGCGCGGTGGCTGCGGACCTGCTCCTCGTGGTCCTGTCGGCCGGCTTCCGCACTGTCGCGTCCCGACAGCATCGGGACGACCGGCACACCGGTGTTCTCCGCGTCGGTGAATCGTCGTGTCATGGTTCGGGTCGGCGATCGGCGGGCGTTTCCCCACCCCGCCCCGTCGCCGTATTCCTCCGTGGTCGTTCATCCGGCATAAACGTAATCATCTTTCATCTTAAATCCTGGATATCGATTAAGGGGGTACTAGGATCGGCGCCGGAGGGGAGTGTCGGTCCCAGAACACCTTTGAGGGCCGTCCGCCTGGAAGTGACGTATGCGGCGACGAACGTTCCTCGCGACGGTGGGGGCCGGGGCGTTGGCCGGGTGCTCGGCGCTGGGCGGGAAGCACTTCGCGATGGCCGACGACCCGTTTTCGGACGTCACGGAGCGCCAGACCGACACTTCGGTTGTCAAACACGGGCTCGCGGTGATCCCCGAAGGCGAGTACGCCACCGCGGGGATCAACAGCCGGAAGGGCGACACGCTCACGGTGAGGGGCCAGGTCGTCAAGCACGGGCCGATCGACCTGTACGTCATGACCCCCGACCAGTTCGGGAAGTACAAGCGCCAGCCCAACCTCGTCACCGCCGAGTTCGAGGCGCGCTCGACGAGCGCCCCCGACCTCACGGCGGACCTGGGCAAGGCCGACTACCAGCTCGTCATGGACAACACCTATCTCGGGCAGGCAACGCCGTCCGGGGAAGCCCGCTTCCAGTTCGAGCTGGAGATCAGCGGCGAGTCCCGCGGCACCCAGGGGAACCAGGAGACCGCGAACGGTTCCGCGACGACCACACGGGGCTGATGGCGCGGGCGCGGCCGGGCGGAAGCGGCCGGCGTCACCGCCGAGCGAACACCTAACCGGCTCGCGGCCCCACGGTGGGTATGGTCGAGACCAACCGGAGCGACACGTTCGACATCGGCGGCGACCTCACCGTCCACCGGCTCGGGTACGGCGCCATGCAGCTCACCGGCGAGCACGTCATCGGGTCGCCGGCCGACGAGGACGAGGCGCGCCGCGTCCTCGAGCGCGCCGTCGAGCTCGGCGTCGACTTCTTCGACACCGCCGACTCGTACGGTCCGGGCGTCAGCGAGCGGCTCATCCGCGAGGCGATCGACACCGACGAGGTCGTCGTCGCCACCAAGGCCGGCCTCCTGCGCAACGCCGAGGGCGACTGGATCGCCCACGGCGAGCCCGACTACATCCGCAACGAGGTGCTGGTCAGCCGCGACCGCCTCGGCGTCGACCAGATCGACCTCTACCAGTTCCACCGCCCCGACCCGGACGTGCCCTTCGAGGACTCCGTCGAGACGTTCGCCCAGCTCAAAGACGAGGGCTTCGTCAAGCACGTCGGCCTGAGCAACGTCGACGTCGACCAGCTCGAGACCGCTCGCGACGTCGTCGACGTCGCGACCGTCCAGAACCGCTACAACCCGGGCGACCGCGACTCGGAAGCCGTCCTCGAGGCCTGCGAGGAGTACGGCATCGGCTTCATCCCCTGGTTCCCGCTGGGTTCGGGCGACCTCGGCGAGTCCGAAGACACGCTCTCGGAGATCGCCGCCGACCACGACACCACCGAACAGCAGATCGCGCTCGCCTGGCACCTCCAGCACTCGCCGGTCACGCTTCCCATTCCCGGGACTTCGAGCGTCGAGCACCTCGAGGAGAACGTCGCCGCCGCCGGGATCGAGCTCTCCGACGAGGAGATCGCGCGCATCGAGGGCTGATCGGGCGGTTCAGAGCCGACCCCGCTCGTCCGGCGCCAGCCGCCGGCGGACACGGCGCCGGCGCAGCCGACCGCGGACGACCGTCCCCGCCAGCACCGTCCCGCCCAGCCCGGCCGTCACCGCCAGGTTGAACGCCGCAAGCAGGCCCGGGTCCGGCGACACCGCGGCCGCGAACGCCCACGAGAGCGCCAGGCGGCCGCCCACCCACAGTGCGAACGCGGTGACGGCGAGCGCCACTGCGCCCCGCCAGCGATACGCTCTGCGCATGTCACCGGGTGCGTACCAGCCGGGGGCGAGCGCCCGGAAGCGGGCCCGACCGGCCAGCAGCGCCCGCACGACCAGTCCCCGCAGGTGCCGGCCGGGGGAGGTGCCCCGGCTGGCTCCGATGGGTTCGGACCGATCGCGATCGGTGTGCAGCGACATGGGGCGCATGCTGGGGCCGCGACGCACTTCAAACGCCGTCAGCCGCCCGTCGGACGGCTCGCGGAAGGCTAAGTGAGTGGCTCCCAACGGGGCGGGCATGGAGAGCGAGTCCTGGCAGTCGATCGACATCATTCGGAACAACGCTGGCGAGCCCCACGTGCTCCAGCAGAAGGTCGAGGTCTACACCAGCGGCATGACCGCGGAGTCGGCGGGCTACACGAAGCCGACCGTCGAGCACCGGCTGGTGCCGCTGACCGAGCTCACGAAGTTCGGCTCGGAGTGACTCAGCCATCGCGGTCGGTCCAGAAGTCGAACGACCGCCCGGGGACGAACACGTCGAGGCCGACCGCCGTCTCGGCCCCCCTGTTCTCGACCCGGTGGGCCTCCCAGGGGTCGAGCCACACCGAGTCGTAGCGCCCGAGCGTCGCCTCGTCGTCCTCGGTGACGACCGTCAGTTCCCCGGCGAGCACCAGACAGACCTGCCCGTTCTCGTGGTCGTGCATCGGCGAGCTGTGGCCCGGCGGCTTCTCGAACCACTCCAGGCTGACGTCGTCGTCGCCGGCCAGCGACCGGCGCTGCCAGCCGTCGTCCGGTTCGTAGGTCTCGGCCGCGTCGAAGTCCACGCGTTCCATACAGCCCGTTTCTGGCGCCCACGTCTCGAAGCTTCGGATTCGAGCGTCGCCGCCGTCGGTGGTGACAGCGATCGCTACCGGGTCGTGAAAAGTGTGAGAATTGTCGAGTCAGTCCGTCGCGTCGTAAAACGCAGCCGGATTACAGGCGGGTGACGTTCGTCGCCCGCGGACCCTTGTCTGCCTGCTCGATGTCGAACTCGAGCTCCTGTCCCTCTTCGAGGTCGGGGCCGCCGACGTCCTCCATGTGGAAGAACACGTCTTCGTCCGCATCCTCGGTCTCGATGAATCCGTAGCCGCCCGTGTCGTTGAAGAAATCAACCGTACCGGTTGCCATTGCGTCTGAACGGAACGGTGGGAGGGTATTAACACTTCTGCGATACGAGCTACCACGACCCGGTCGGTCGCCATCCGCCCGCGTTCGGGCGCGAGGGAGGGATTCGCGGCCCCTCAGTGCCCGCGTCGGGGCCGACCCGGCAGCGGCGTCTCCAGGGTCGGATTGATCACCGGCCGCACGCGCGTCCCCAGCAGTGAGAGGACGGTCGCGACGCCCAGCGTGTCCATGCACAGGTCCAGCAGCGAGTCGTCGAGGCCCCACCAGTGCAGCGACGGGAAGACGCCGAGGTACTCGACGACCTCCCAGCCGACCGCCCCGAGCGCCGAGAACCCGAGGACGAACGCGACCAGCGCCCGCCCGCGCAGGCCGCCGTCGAGGCCGGCGCGCGCCAGCAGCAGCGCCATGGCCGTCGCCGAGAGGAAGTGCGCGGCCATCTGGAACCAGAAGAACCGCGGGTAGTACCCCATCGCCGACCCGACCTTGTGGAACAGGTACGCAAAGAGTCCGAACGCGACCGCGAACAGCCAGGCCCGGCTGCGGACGAGCCGACGGAGCCGTGTCATTGCCGACACGTCGGCGAGGAGAGACAAAACACCTCCGACGGGCGCTTCGCGGCCGCGGTGAGCGGCGGGCCGCGTCCGGGGTTCAGGACTACTCGCGCGTGAGGCCGACGCCGAGCGAGGACTGGCCGGTTCGCACCCACAGAACCAGCAGCGTCCCGGTCACGCCGACGGCGTTGGCGGTCATGTCGACGGCGGCGTCGTGCACGCTGTGGAACTGCAGCCAGATGCCGTAGGGGTCCAGCAGGCCGAGGTACTCGACGACCTCCCACCCGAGCGCGCCGACGGCGGCGCCGGCGACGACGAACACGGCGAGCCGGCGGCCGTCGTACCCCAGCCAGAGGGGCGCCACCGCCAGCAGAGCCGCCAGCGCGCTCGCCGAGCACGCGTGCGTGAGGTTCTGGAACCAGCCGTACCGGAGGTACCAGCCGGCGGCCGCGCCCGTCCGGTGCAGCGCCCAGGCGAACACACCCCAGCTCACCGCGGCGGCGAGCGGCGCCGTCGGGACTCGCTCGACGGACCGATGCATGGGACACGTGACGGCGCGCGAGTATTTGCGTCTGTCGGCGACGTGCGCGCCGAGGCGAGGGGGCCGATCGCAGTCAGTCGGGCGACCTGTGGGTCGGCGGAGAACAAGCCACAGGGGCGTCAGGACCGTACCGCGGCCATGGACAGCACCGAGGCCGACGCGGAGCGCAACGCGTCCGTCCTGCGGGTCAGCGACGCGCTCGCGGGAACCGACTCGCAGGACTCACTCCGCGACGCCCTCCACCGCCTGCAGCTGCGCGTCTTCGTCGACCTGAACCGTCTGGCGTTGATCGCCCTCCTGGCGGCCGCGATGTTCGCGACCGTCTTCGCGGTGGTCACGGTCGGGCCGCTCACCGAGTACGAGTACCTGATCGGCGGCGTCCTGCTCTCGAAGGCCTACATCGAGCTACAGACGATGGTCGTCACGGTGATCACGATCGTGCTCGCGATCAACGAGATGGTCCTCACGCCGGAGCTCGGGACGATCAGCGACCAGCGCCGGCGCGTCGACGGCGTCGTGGAGAACCGGGAGAAACTCGAGGAGCTGTCGGGCCGCGACGCGGCGCCGACGAACCCGTCCGGGTACCTCCGGGCGGTCGTCGAGGCGACCCGGACCTGCGCGCGCGACCTGCGGGCGGCCGTCGACGACGACACCCACCCCGAGTTCCGCGAGGAGGCGCTCGGGTTCGCCGACGACCTCGTCGCCCAGGCCGACACGATCGACGCCGCGTTGGCGGGTCGGGAGTTCGGGACGATCGAGCTCCTCGGCGCGGCGATGCACTTTACCACCTCCGACGACATCCACACCGCCCGCCGGCTGCAGAACCGCTACGAGGGCGCGCTCGCAGACGACGAGCGCGAGGCGCTTTCGGACCTCGAGGAGGCGCTCGAGCTGTACACCGTGACCCGGGAGTACTTCCGCGAGCTGTTCGTCCAGTCGGAGTTCGTGAACTTCAGCCGCGCGCTGCTCGTGGTCGGCCCGATCGCGCTGGTGACGGCACACCTCACCGTCGGGATCATCGACAGCAACGCGATCGCCGGCGCGACGCTGGGCGTCGGGAACCTCTTCTGGTACGAGCTGGCCGCGTTCTCGGTCGTCCTGCTACCCGTTCTCGTCGTGATCAGCTACGCCGCACGCCTGAGCCTGCTGGCGAAGGCGACGATCTTCGTCTCGCCGATCAGCCCCGGGCCGGATCGCGAGCACTGACCGCCGGGGTCTGTGCCTTGCGCCTTCCGGCCGTGCGTTCAACCACCCGGCGCCCCTACCGCGTCCATGATCGACGTCGACGCAGAACTCGACGCGGACGACGTGGCGATCCTGACGGTCTTCGCCGAGTCGGAGGCCGACGCCCTGCGCGCGCCGCAGGTCGCCGACGACCTCCCGCTCGACACCGCCGCCGTCCGCGACCGCTTCGACGATCTGGCCGAGAGCGGGCTCGTCCTGAGCGTCCCCGACGTCCGCAGCGGGACGGCCTACCAGCTCACAGACGACGGAGTGGCCGCCCTCCGGGAGAGCGACCGCCGCGTCGACACCGACCTGGAGGCCCAGGCCACGGTCGCCAGCCCCGCGACCCTACCCCACGACCAGGAGACCAGCGACACGCCCGCGCCGGAACCCGGCCAGACCCAGCCCGACAGCCCCTACGAACCGCCCGCGGACTTCGTCGAAGCGTTCGATCCGCCGGGCACGCCCGAGCAGCAGGAGCGACGCCGGCGGGCGCTCCGGGCCGCCTCCGAGTACCTCCGCGAGCACGAGCGCGTCCCCCGCTCGGAGTTCGTCGCCGAGGTCTTCCCCAACGCACAGGGTGCCTACGAGGCGCCCACGGACGGCTGGTGGAGCGAAGTGATCCAGCCCGGCCTCGAGCACCTCCCCGGCGCGACCACCGACGGCGGCGGCGACGTCTGGCGGTTCGACCCCGAGGGGGCCGAGAGCGGCGGTACCGAGTGAGTCACGACGGGCGGTTCACGTCGAGTAGGACTGCTCGACGGCGCGACGGCCGTCGGGCGTCTCGACGACCACCGAGCCGCCGTCGGCCGACCAGACCGACTCCTCCAGTCCCCAGTACAGGTCGCCGTCCCCGTCGGTGCCTGCCCCGCGATGCACCGTCAGCGTCTCCCCGGGTGCGAGCCCGATCCCGTCGGGCAGCCGGTAGCGCTCACCATCGCCGTTGCCGACCAGCCACCCGGAGAGGTCCAGCCCGGCCTCGCCGGCGTTCTTCAGGACGACGTGTTCGTCCCCGTCCCCGTCGTCGCCGACGCCGTGTCGGTGTGCGCGGATCGCGTCGACGACGAGTTGGTCGGCGGCCGCGGTGGGCCCGGCGGCGTCGTCGCCCAGGTCGGCCGTCGACGCCTCGTGGACCGCCTCGCGCGTCGGCTCGTCGGTGTCGGTGCGCTCGTAGGTGACGGGCTCGGCCTCGCCGGTGTCCGACAGTGCCAGCTGGTTCGTTTCCGTCTCGGGCGGTTGTTCGGTGTTCTCGTCGGCCGCGAAGCGGTCGTCGACGGACCGGCGGTCGACCACGTTCCAGGCGCGCTCGGGGTCGTTGCTCTCGACGACCGCCGGACCGCGGTAGTACAGCGCCTGGTCCTGGTCGTCGAACTGCGCGAAAAATCGATCCCAGGCGACCGGGTCGCCCGCGTAGTCGTCGTCCGTCTCGACGCGGAGTTCGGGCGGTTCCGCGTCGCGCGCGGCCAGCGTCGGTCGCGCGTCGTGGGCCTCGGCGAACTCCCGAATCAGCTCGTGGTCCGTGGTCCACCACGCCGTCTGCTCGAGGTCTTCGGCCATGGGCGGGGGTAGGGCCTTCCCGCGGGTAGCCTCGCGGCCGGCACTTGCAACCCCGCCCGGCGGCCCGGCGCGCTCGTGGCCGGCCCGCCGCGTCGCAGCCTCACTCGACGTGGGGGAGGACTTCCCTCCGGAGGTACGCGAGGTAGTCGGCGACCGCGAACGAGCGCGGGCGATACACCTCGACGTAGCCGCTCGCGGCGGCCGTCATCTTCAGCTCGGCGCCGTCGTAGCGGTAGGTCAGCCCGACCTGGTTGAGCCGCGAGTCCGCGAGCAACGCGTCCAGATCGTGGGACGCACGCAGGTCCGGGCCGTGGAAGACGCCGTTGACCCCGTCGTCGCCCGTCCCGTAGAAGCCGGCTTTCCAGGGGGTCGCGTCCGCGACGCGCTCGTAGAACGCGTCCAGGTCGAGGGCGGCGCGCTCGATGGCCGTGTTCGTCTCGGCGCCCACCAGGTCGAGCGCGAAGGTCCCGCTCCCGCTCGCGACGACGACGAACTCGCCGGGGACGCCAGCGAACTCGGTGTAGCGGGTCTCGGTCCGGGGGTGTTCGCGCACCGTGATCTCGCCGTCGTCGATCTCGGCGGACTCGCCCGAGCGCAGGAACTCCCCGGCGGCCCGGCCCGCGAACGCGGACTCGCCGGATGGCAACGAGAACACGCGATCGATCTCCAGGCACCGCTGGAGCTCTCGGTCGTCTTTCGGCACCGTCTCGGCGTAGTCGCCGACGACGTCGAAGTCGCCGTCGACGAGTCCCAGCACGCCAGCCTTCATGTCCCACCGCTATCTCAGGGGCGTGATATAACAGTTCACGATCCGGCGAACGCCGTGGCGGACCGGGGCGGCGACGGGGCCGGGCCCCAGGCTTGCCGGCCGGCCGTCGTCGCGTCGTACGGTGGCCGTTGACAAGCGGTGAGCAGAAGGAAAGCCACTTTACCGGGCAATCCCACGTAGGCCACTAGCTGTGCACGCACGCGTTCAGGTCGACACAGTGACGACGTTCAGCGACTGGCTGTCACTCGCGGCCCACGGAGGGCGTGACTGACATGTTCGGCATCGGTGTCCCCCCCGTCGGACTCGTCATGCTCGTGCTCCTCGGGTTCACGATCGCGACCATCGTCAACACCTTCGCGATGGAGGCGGCCGTGCTGTTCACGCCCGCGTTCTTGTTCGTGTTCCCCAGGGTCGTCCCCGGATTCCCCGCGCTCGAGATCAACGCCGCCATCGGGCTGGCGCTGTTCGTCGAGCTGTTCGGGTACTCCTCGTCGGTCATCGCCTACTGGTTCCGCCACCAGATCGACTTCAACATCGCCGCGAAGCTGCTGGTGCTGACCGTCCCGGTCGCCATGCTCGCGCGCGCCGGATCGTACTACGTTCCCTCGGGCGTGCTCATGCTCGGCTTCGGCGCCTTGCTCGTGTTGCTGGCGGTCGTCCTCTACGAGTCCCACGAGCACGGCCCGTCGATCGTCGACACCGTCGCCGAAAAGCCCGAGCTGTCGCTGGCGGCCGTCCTCGCCACCGAGTACGAACCCCGCACGCGCGTGCTGTCGGACACCCACGAGGCCGCCGAGACTCCGCCGGGCGACGCGATGGGCGGCCCCGCCACGAGCGAGGAAGAGCGGCCCACGGGTACGACGCTCATGGGCGACGGCGCCGACGGCACCGTCTTCCACCTCGAGGCGATCGACGTCGGCATCTCCGTGCTCGGCGGGCTGCTCGCCGGGTTCATCGGCATCGCCATCGGCGAGCTCACCCAGGCGATGCTCACGATGCGCCGGCGCGTCCCGCTGAAACTGTCGACCGGCACCAGCGCGCTGGTCTTGCATCTGACGATCGTCTCCGCCCTCGTCTCGAACATCGCGCTGTTGACCTTCGCCCCCTCGATCACCGGCGAGGGCTTCACCGTCCCGTTCGGCGTGGGGTCGTTCGTCGCGCTGGGCTGCCTGTTCGGCGGCCAGGCCGGCGCCTACCTCAACAACCGCCTCTCCGAGTCGACCGTCATGGCCATGCTCATCGCCGTCTACCTGCTCGTCGGCATGTTGGTCCTGGTCCGAACCCTGTTCCTGGGCGCCGCGCACTGACCGCGCCCACTCCTTCGCGGCCCGCCGGCCAGTCGACACTGACAGCTATAGCGGCCCCCCGCGAGGAGAGCGTATGGCCCGCATCCCGTACGCCGAGCCGTCGGATCTCCCCGCCGACAAACGCCACCTGCTCGACACGCTCGACGACGACGCGTCGGCCGACGCGGAGCGCCGGCACTCTCTGCCCGCCGGGACGCTGAACGTCTACCGCGCCATCGGGCGCACTCCGCCGCTGCTCGAGGCCTTCCGCACGTACGCCGGGCGCGCCTGGAACGAGTGCGGCCTCGCGCCGCACGACCGCGAGATCGTCATCCTCGCGACCGCCCGCGCGACCGATTCGGCATACGAGTGGCAACAGCACGTCCGCGTCGCCCTCGACGCCGGGATGGACCCCGACCAGCTGGTGGCCGTCGCCCGCAGTGAATCCGACCAGTTGGGACCGGCCCGGGCCGCACTGGTTGCGTACGTCGACGCGTTCGTCGACGGGGCGGTCACCGACGCGACCCACGACCGCCTCGCCGCGCACTACGACGAGGAGACGATCGTCGGCGTCGGGCTACTTGCGGGCTGCTACCTCGGGCTGGCGCGCGTGCTCCAGGCGCTCGACGTCGACCTCGAGGCCCCGTTCGTCGGCTGGGGGCTCGAAAACCGCTGAGGTCGCGGCCGCGAGGCGGAAGGGGAGCGGCGGTCGCCTGCCCTGCCACACAGCGGGCGACTGAGGAAGGAGGGTAATTCGTCCTCGGATCGTACTGAAGTAGTACATGTTCAGAGAAGTATATATCCGTTGGCGTCCCCTTGGTACCCGTGTCAACACCGAACAGGCGCGAATTCATGCAGTACACGGGCGGCGCAACCGTCGGTGCGTTCCTCGGACTCCCACCGCTGGAAGCGGAACTCGCCGCGCTGGCCCCCGAGGAAATCGACCGGTCCACGCCGTCGGTCTACCTCCGACTCGACGGGATCCCCGGCGACGCCACGGCGACGGGTCACGAGAGCGAGATCCGCTGTTTGTCCTGCCGCTGGGGGATCGACGGGGGCGAGGTGCGTGGCGGTCGCCAGAAAATCCGGAAGCCACACCGGGGCCACGTCACCGTGTTGAAAGCCATCGACAAAGCGACGCCCGTGCTGTACGAGACCGCCGCCTCCGACGAGCAAATCCGATCCGGCAGGGCGACACTGCTGCGGACCACGAGCGACGGGCGGACCGAACCGTACTGCGTCCTCGAACTGCACGACATCACGGTAGCTGCCCTCGAAACCGGCCAGCACGGCAAAGAGAACTTCGAGCGGTGCAGCCTCACGCCCGGAGCCGACGGGGAGAAGTTCGAGGTCAAGTCCGTCGGGAAGTGACCGCGACCGGGGTCCCGCGGCACCGGCGGTCGTCGGCTCGCTCACCAACGTGGATTGTATTGTTCAGTAATCACAATTCTAAAGTACTCCGGGTCCCGTACAATCTGCCACGCGATGTACGAGGAGATCGACGCCACGACCCCCACCGAACTGCTGTCAGCCATCGAGGACTGCGAAGACGTCACCGTCCTCGACGTCCGCCAGCCCCACGAGTTCGAGCGCGACCACATCGAGAGCGACTGTGCCGACGTGGTCAACCGCCCGTTGAGGCACCTCCAGGCGCTCGATCCGCGTGACGTTCTCGACGACGTCGATACCGACCACGTCGTTACCGTCTGCAACTCCGGCAACCGCAGCGCCGTGGCCACGCGGCTCCTCAACCGGTCCGGCATCGAGGCCAAGAACCTCCAGTACGGGATGCAGGGCTGGAACCAGGTCGCGCGATAGGCCACAGCGGCACCAGTATTGCGATAATAATACAATCCCCACTCCGGCGACCGCGTTCGCGGACGAGCGTCCGGCCGCCCGTGACGGGCTAGTCCGGGCGCTTCACGACGTATCTGACCAGCGCGCTGCCGAACAGCAGCGCCGAGAGGCCACCGATCGCGACCATGACGATCGGCATCAGTATCTCCCGTTTTTTGATCAGGAACGCGTCCGCCGGTTCGTCGGGGTCGTAGTAGGCCGTGACCGTCTCGCCCTCGGGGTAGTTGCCGGCGATCTGGTCGGCTTTCTAGGCGGACTTCTCGAGCGCCCCAGCCCCGGGATAGACTTTGTCGCTGGTGTAGGTGTGCCCGTCGACCGTGTAGTAATAAAGGACCACGCGAGACACGTACCGTTTGCGCGGAACGGGGCGTCTCACCAACGGTGCGAGACGGTGGTCGAGATCGGAGACGACGCGGTATCGACATCACGGGATACGAGCGACGGCCCCGCCCTCCACTCACACGGCTGCGGCCACTATCGGGACGCCGGCGCGCGAGCGGTCGCCTCCTCGAAGGCGTCGGCGACGGCAACGACTCCCTCGATCGCTTCCCGAAAGTCGTCGCCGTCCCGTAGCAACGACTTCGTCTCGACGGAGACCGTCGCGCCGTCCCCCGGAACCTGTGCGGCCTGTGCCATCTGGGCGGATTCGAGCAACGATTTCCCCAGCCCCTCCATGTCCTCGGTTCGAGCCTCGTACACACGGGCGGTCACGCCGGACGCAGTGCCGATGGAAGCGATCAGAAGGTCCGGGATCGAACGTAACGCCTCCCCCGAGCGACCGCTATCGACGGCCTCCACGGCCGCCTTTGAGGTCCCCACCAGCACGAGATCGTCACTCGTGACTGCGACGAACTCGTCCATCTCGGCGGCGGTTTCAGAAATATTGTCGAAGAAGCTATTTGGGAATCTCGCCGGTTTGTTGCTGAAGAACGACCTGTCGGGACGACCAACGACCACTCCTTCCCCGGTGGAATCGGCCAGTGCCGCCTCGAAGAACGCGTGCTTGACCGTAACCGCGCTACTACCATCACTCGAGGACGCCGAACTCCTCTGGAACTTGTCGTAGCAGGTAGTGACGGGACGTCCGTCGACGGTCCCCGTCAGTTTCGGTCCGACCGTGTCACCGGGATCGTCGGACGGACGGAGACCGACCTCCTGGCCGTTCTCTCGCCAGATGGCGTGGTCGCGGTAATCCATGAGTGTGATCATCACGAACCCCACGACGATGAGGGATCCAACACCGATGACGATCGCGCCGGACGTTCCACCGGGAACGTCAGCGACGGTTACCCAGGGCGAGGTGTAGCCGTTCCAGAGCGCTATCAACGCGGCACCGACGAAGAAGAGCCACCCGATCACTATGCCTCCGTAGAGGGCTCGCTTCCGATCCATCAATCCGCACCTCGACTGTCTCGACGGCCGTCGGTCGGCCGAGAGTCGTCGTCGAACATTACACTGTCGTTTTCGTGATAATACTTAAACCGACACTCTAGACAGTTAGCGCCCGAATCGAGTGACTCGTCATCTCGGCGCGATGGCGTGAGTGCGACGTTCGACGTACCCACCCAGACGGTTTCTTCTCCCGGTTTCGCGGCGAGCGGGGCCACCGGGCACGGCACTCGCCAGTCGAAGCCGAGGGTCCGCCGTCTCGTTCCGCGGGCTGGCCGACTGCCTCCGCTGACGAACCCCGAGAAGTATTGCCACCTCCCGGATGTATCTCTGCGGCTCGCGGTTTTGCTCGCAGCAGAAGTGCCGCCTCCCGGATTGTGGACCACGCCGAGACAGTCCGGGCATGCGGCTCGCTTCGCTCACCGTTCCGGGCTGTGACTCGACTGGTTCAAATCGCGGTCAGGTCGCATATTTGCGGCTCACGAGATTGTTCGCCGCAAAAGAATGCCGCCTCCCGGATTGTGGACCAATGGAAGACGTGCTCACTCGCTTCGCTCGTTGCGCGCGACTTCCAGGGTTCAAAT
Source organism: Haloarculaceae archaeon (assembly GCA_042217345.1). Taxonomy (GTDB): domain Archaea; phylum Halobacteriota; class Halobacteria; order Halobacteriales; family Haloarculaceae; genus Halorientalis. The sequence continues at coordinate 88 of JBDGSW010000006.1, read as the reverse complement.
CGCGGTCGGGAGCATTTTCACTGCTCCCTTCGGTCGCAGGAAAATGCCGCCTCCCGGCATTGAACTCAAGGTTCAAATGCCTGCGCGT
>JBDGSW010000070.1:0-20347 GCA_042217345.1 Haloarculaceae archaeon | reverse complement strand
AACAAGTGCATCCTCTGCAACCGCTGCGTCGAGGCCTGCAACGACGTCCAGGTCGCCGGCGTCCTCCGCATGGAGGACTCGGGCAACGAGACCCACATCGGCTTCCAGAAGTCCGGCGCCGAGACCTGGGACGAGTCCACCTGTATCTCCTGCGGCCACTGCGTGACCGTCTGCCCGACCGGCTCGCTCGTCGAGAAGCGCGGGACCTTCACCAACACCGAGCGCCGGATCCAGCTGGTCAACCCGATCCTCTCGCCGCCCGGTGGGGCCCGCACGGACATGGACATCCTCCAGGATCTGGCCGGCCGGATGGGCTTTGAGTGGGACTACGACGGCCCGGCCGACGTGATGGAGGAGATCAGCGACCTCACGCCCATCTACGGTGGCGTGACCCACGAGCGCCTGGAAGCCCGCGGCGACGGCCTGCAGTGGCCCGTCTGGGACGAGGACCACCCCGGCACGCCGTACCTCTACGACGAGGCGTTCAACACCGACGACGGGAAGGCTCACTTCGTCCCGGCGGACTTCGGCGAGCCGCCGCAGCTCCCCAGCGAGGAGTTCCCGCTGACGCTGACGACCGGCCGCGTGCTGTACCACTGGCACACGGGGTCGATGACCCGCCGGGTCGAGGCGCTGATGGACCAGGTCGGCGAGAGCTTCGTCGAGATCCACCCGGAGACGGCGGCTCAGCTGGGCGTCAGCGACGACGAGTACGTCCGCGTCAGCTCCGAGAACGGGAGCATCGTCGTCAAGGCGAACGTCACCGACCGCGTCGACCGCCGGACGGTGTTCATCCCCATGCACTTCGTCCACGGCGCGGTCAACCGCCTGACGATGGACGAGCTCGACCCGACGAGCTTCATCCCCGACTACAAGGTCACCAGCGTCGCCGTCGCGCCGCTGGGCCCCGATCCCGACGCCGAGCCGCTGCCCGCGCCGACGCCCGGCGACGACTGACTGGCCGCGCGACAGCTCCCGAGTCGTCTGCGGTCGGTCGGCTGCGTCGTCAGGTCCGCAGGTCCAACGACTCGGCCTGCTCGGCGGCCAGCGAGGCGATCTCGTCGACGCTGGCCGCGGACTCGTCGGCGAGGACGCGGGTTAACATCCCGAGCTGTTCGGTCGCGACTTCCCGGAGCTCGCGCTCGTCGACCGCGTTCGCGAAGTAGTACTCGTCGGCGCCGTCGGCGGCGACCAGGCCAACGTACAGCGAGACTGCGGCCTCGTTGGGGGCGTTAGCGACTGCCTCGCTCGCTCGCTCGCACGCCTCAGCGAACGCCGCCTCGGTCGCGTCGTCGGTCATACAAACCGTTCCCCGCGCGGCAACTAAACCGGTCGGGTTACCTGTCGGCCGGCTGGTCGGTCGCGCGCCCGACGGGCGTAGCCTCGTCGACGGCGTCCAGCAGGTCCAGGCGGGCGAGCGTCTGTTCGGTGGGGTGGCCGTCGTCATCCCAGCCGCGGGCGTCGTAGTAGGCGTCGAGCGCCGCCTCGAAGCGCTCGGGGTCGAGGCCGGCCGCGTCCGCGGGATCGTCGGCCCGGGGAGCGGTGAACACCGACGGCATGGAGTCGTCGTCGCGGTCGAAGCCCTCGCGGACGTTGAACAGCCGCGTGAGGTTCCAGACCCGCTCGCCGACCGCCCCGAGGTCCGCGGGCACCGGCGCGCCGACCGCCGCCAGCCACGCAGCGCCGCGGTCCGGCAGCGCGGGGCCCAGGAAGTCGTCCGCGACCAGGCTCCAGAGGACGCTGCTGTCGTCCTGGTCGGCGATCACGGCGCGGGCCGCCCGTTCGGGCGTCCACTCGCCCTCGAAGGGCTCGCGCTCGACCGGCAGCGAGCGGCGGTGGCAGGCGCCCCGGTCGCTCGTGGCGTACGACAGCGCCAGGCCCGCCGCCCCGCGGGGGTCGTACGACGGCGCCTCCATGCCCTTGACCGTCGGCACCAGCTCGCGCCCGCCGTAGCGCTCGGCCGCGCTCTCGACCCCGTCGGCCAGCGCGTCGCCCAGCGGGGTCTCGCGGGCGGCGATCTCGCCGAGCAGCGCGCGGGCGTCGGCCGCCTCGCCGAACGCGAGGTCGCGATCGACGCGGCCCTCGCGGCTCGCGAGCACCGCCCAGGCGACGGCGTTGCCGGCGCTGATGACGTCCAGTCCCAGTCGGTCGCAGCGGTCGCCCAGCGCAACGACCGCGTCGAAGTCGTCGACGCCCAGCGTCGCTCCGAGCGTCAGCTGGGCGGCCCCGCGCGGGACGCTCTCGCCGTCGTCGGTCTCGATCTCGAACCCGCCCGGGACGGCGTCGTCCGGGTGCTCCCGTCCGCTGGCGGCCTCGCGAGCCGCCTCGATCCCGATGTCGTCGGTGCCGTCGAAGCGGCCCTCGTGCCACCCCCGCGCGGCCAGCGCGCCGACCGCATTGGCGACGTCCACGGACTCGAGGGTCTCGCTGGCGGCCAGCCACCGGCCCGTCGACGTCGCGGCGAAGCGCTCGCGGGCGGTCGCCCGCAGGTCGGCGAGCCCCTCGGGCGCCTCACCGCGGGCGACGACCGCTTTCAGTCGCTTGGCCCCCATCACCGCGCCTGCGCCGCCGCGGCCGGCGTGGTGGTCCCCGCCGTCGGACGCGATCGTGGCGTACTGCACCCGGTGCTCGCCGCCCGGGCCGACGCAGGCGACCGGCGCGTCGGGGTAGGCGTCGCAGGTCGTCGGCACGTCGGCGCCCCACAGGTCCATCGTCGGCTCGATCTCGACGGCGCCGTCCGAGACGACGAGCGCGACGGGGTCGTCGGCTCGCCCCCGCACCGCCAGCAGGAGGGCATCCTCCAGCGCGCCCGCCAGCGCGCCGGGGAACGCACCGCCGGCGTACGAGTCGAGGAACGCGCCGGTCAGCGGCGACTTCGTGATCGCGGCGTAGCGCTGCTCGCCCGGCAGGTAGCCAGTCAGCGGCCCGGTCGCGAACAGCAGGACGTTCTCCGGACCCAGGGGATCGACGCCGGGCGACAGGTGCTCGTAGAGGTAGCGCGCGCCCAGGCCCTTCCCGCCGACGTAGCGCCGACGCCAGCGCTCGGGCAGCGGCTCGCGCTCGCAGGTCTCCTCGTCGAGGTCGACGCGCAGGACGTGGGCGGCCTCGGCCATCTATCGGTCCAAGGGGACTCTGACGGTTAAGGGCCCGCGTTCGGCCCGGCCGGACCGGTTCCGACCGGAAAGGCCCTTGAACGCGTGGAGCGTACACCGAGGTATGCGCACGGGCGTGATCGTCGCGGGCGGGCGCTCGACGCGGTTCGGCGACGCGGACAAGGCCGTCGCGGACCTCGCCGGGACGCCGATGGTCCGCCGGGTCGCCGACCGCATCGCACCCGTGGTCGACGAACTCGTGGTCAACTGCCGGGCCGACCAGGTCGACGCGATCGACGCCGCGCTCGAGGGCTACCCGCACCCGGTCCGGTTCGCCGAGGACGACGAGCCCGACCAGGGGCCGCTCGCGGGACTGCGGCGGGGGCTGGCGGCCGCCGACGGGACGTACGCGTTCGTCGTCGCCTGCGACATGCCGTTCGTCGATCCGGAACTCGCGGCTCACCTCTTCTCGCGCGCCGCGGGTCACGACGCGGCGGTCCCGCGGCTCGCCGACGGGTACTTCCAGCCGGTCCAGGCGGTCTACCGCGCCGAGCCGGCGGCCGCCGCGGCCGCGGCGGCGCTCGAGCGCGGCGAGGGCAAGGCGATCGCGCCGCTGTCGGACCTGGACGCCGTCGTGGTCGAAGCGGCGGACCTCGCGGCGTTCGCCGACGACAGCTTCGAGAACCTGAACACGCGGGCGGAGGTTTCGGCGGCGGCCGAGCGGCTGGGGGCCGACGCACACGATCGATCGTGATCGACGCGCGAGAGAGTCATCGAATTTACGTACTCGGAGTGAGTCGTCACGAAGTGACCATGAAATGCGACATCTGCGGTGAAGAACATCGGACCAAGACGCCGCCGACGTACTGTCGGAGCTGCGGTGCGGTCCTCTCTCACTGATCGCGCGTGATCGACGGTTGACCGACGCGTCGATCGCGGCGGGACCGACTCGCTCCCGCCGGACTCTCTTCGCTTTTCTGCGGCCCCGCGCGAGGAGCCACAGCACCGTCGGGGTTCACCTGCTCCGCCCTGTTGTGATCACAGTGACGACGCGGTCGTCGTCGCTGGCGTCCTCTACGTGGATTGATACCGACCTCGTCCCGACGGTCGCGTCGATGACAGCTTCGGGCAAGGAGATGATCGTCGACTGCCAGGAGTGTCCGTTCCGGGAGGTCGTGGCCGTCTGTGAGGAGACCACGCCCGCGGCGGTGGTCGTCGCCCACGGGCGGGAGACGGGCCACACCCTCTCGGTGGCGCCGCGATCGGAGTGACGGCGCCGGTCGCGTCAGTCCTCCTCGGACTCGCCGCCGGTCTCGCGGGGGAGGACGACGACCAGCGCCTCCCAGCTCCGGCGCTGGGGGTCGTAGTAGGCCTCCAGGACGCGGTCTTCCTCACCGAGGGCGACGCCCTGGTTGGGGCTGGAGATGGACACCCACTGGAGCGTCGGCGACTGGACCTGCTGGTCGGCGGGCGCGCGGGCCTGCTGGCGGCCCGCTCCCGGCGGTCGCTGCTGGGGCCCGCCGGACGCGGCGGGCTCGCCGCCGGCGCCGACTGGCTGACTGGGCTGCTGGCTGGCCTGTCCGGGGACGTCTGCGGGGTAGTTCGGCGGTTGCATAGTGCGCCGTCGCTACCTTCCACGCTCAGACGGAAGTGAATGCGTCCCGGCTGCTTGCAGGTCGGAGCGCGGTTCGTTCGGATCGGCTGCGGACTCCTGGCCGACACGACCGCGGCGTCCGGAGGTTTAGGGCCGTGTGCGTTGAGTTGTTGGCCGTCAATGGACGCGCTCGACGACGGGGTCGACTACGAGCTGCCGGAGCCGACGGCCGTCCTCGCGGACGTGCCGCCGGCGCTGCGGTGGTTCTTCCTGACGGGCAACCGACTGGTGCTCGCCGGCGCCATCCTGGTGATCGTCCTGGTACTGTTGACGGCGACCGACGTCGTCGCCGGGCCGATCAGCCGGGAACAGACCACGCCGCTGTTTTACCTCTTCAGCGCGCTCACCGGCGGGAACTTCACGCTCATCACGATCATCCTCTCGATCAACCAGCTGGTCATCTCCCAGCAGCTCGGGACGCCTGTCGAGTTGCGCGACGAGATCCAGGCCACCGCCGAGTACCGCGGGAGCATCGAGGAGTCGACTGAGCTCGACGTCGCGCCGGTTACGCCCACGGAGTTCCTCCACGTGCTCATGCGGTCGTCGCTGCACTCGCTGGCGCTGTTGCGCCGCGGCACCGACGACGTGGAGGGCGACCCCCGCGAGGAACTGCTCGACACCGTCGAGGAGATCGAGTCGACGATCGCCAGCGTCGAGTCCCAGCTCGAACAGGACGACCTGGACCTGTTCGGGGCGCTGTCGATGACGCTGTCGACCAACTACTCGCGGGACATCTACGACATCCGCCAGCTCCGCGCGAAACACGGCGTCGACTACGACGAGGAGATCCGCGACGAGCTCGACGGGCTCGTCGTCCGCCTCCAGCAGATCGACGTGGCCCGCCAGTACCTCAAGACGCTGTACATGCAAAACGAGCTGTCGCGGCTCTCCCGGGAGCTGCTGTACGTCGGCGTGCCCGCCGTGCTGGCGTCGGTGTTCGTCCTCCGGGCGTTCTCGGCGTCGGCCTCGGCGTTCACGCCGCTCAACCTCGCCGTGTTCGTCCCCGTCGCGATCACCGTCTCGATCGCGCCGCTTTCCGTCCTGTTCGCCTACGTCGTGCGCATCTCGACGGTCGCCCGGCGTACCGTCGCCATCACCCCCTTCACCATCGCCAGCCAGGAGTCCCCGCGGCTGAGCCAGGGCGAGGAGTGAGACCGCGACCTGCCGAGACGCAAACGTTTTGACAGAATGGGCGAAACGTCCGGCGATGGCACCAGCCAGCCCCGCGATCGCCCTGGACGGCGTCACCAAGGAGTTCGGTGACGTCAGGGCCCTCGACGACGTCTCCCTGTCGGTCCGCGAGGGGGAGATCTACGGCTTCCTCGGCCCCAACGGCGCCGGGAAGTCGACGACGATCGGGATCGTGTTCGACTTCGTCCGCCCGACCAGCGGCACCGCGTCCGTCCTGGGCATGGACGCTCAGGACCGCAGCCTGGCCGTCCGCGAACGCTCGGGCTACCTCTCCGACGAGTTCGAGGTCTACGACCGCCTGACCGGCCGCCAGCACGTCGCCTTCGCGATCGAGTCGAAGGACGCCGACGACGACCCCGACGCCCTCCTCGAACGGGTCGGCCTGGCCGACGCGGCCGACCGCAAGGCCGGCGGCTACTCCAAGGGGATGAAACAGCGCCTCGGCCTGGCGACGACGCTGGTCGGCGACCCGGACCTGCTCGTGCTCGACGAGCCCTCCACCGGGCTGGACCCCAACGGCGCCCGCGAGATGCGCGAGATCATCCGCGCGGAGAACGACCGCGGCGCGACCGTGTTCTTCTCCAGTCACATCCTCGAGCAGGTCGACGCCGTCTGCGACCGCGTGGGCATCCTCCGGGACGGCACCCTCGTCGCCGAGGACACCGTCGACGGCCTCCGCGACGCCGTCGGCGGCGGCTCCCAGCTGCGGATCACCGTCGACGCCGTCACCGACGACGTCCTCGCGGCGGTGCGGGCCGTCGACGGCGTCAGCGAGGTGCGCGCCGACGGCGACGAGATCGTCGCGGTCTGCGCCGGCGAGGCCCGGCGGGACGTGCTCGACGCCGTCGAGGACGCCGGCGCGACCGTCGCGGACTTCGAGACCGCCGAGACCTCCCTGGAGGACATGTTCTCGGCGTACACGGAGGCCGCGCCATGAGCTGGCTCGTCGTCGCGAAAAAGGACTTCCGGGACGCCGCGCGCTCGAAGCTGCTGTGGGTGCTGACCGCGCTGTTCGTCCTGCTTGTCGGCGGCCTGGCGTACGTCTACTCGACGACCAGCCTCGGGACGACGCCGGTGTCCGGCGGCAGCGGGACCATCGGCTTCGTCGTCTTCCTCGCGAGTTCGGCGAGCCTGTTCGTCTCGATCGTCGCGCTGCTGGTCGGCTACAAGGCCATCGCCGGCGAGCGCGAGAGCGGGACGATGTCGTTTTTGCTCGGCCTGCCCCACGCGCGCTGGGAGGTCGTCGTCGGGAAGGTCCTGGGGCGGTCCGCCGTGCTCGGGACCGCGCTGCTGATCGCCTTCGTCGTCGCCGCCGTCCTGCTGGTGGCGCTGGGCACGGCCTTCTCGGCGCTCGAGTACGTGCTGTTCGTCCTGTTGACGCTCGTGTTCGCCGCGGCGTTCGTCGCCATCGCCGTCGCGCTGTCGTCGGTCACCGGCGAGTCCTCCCGGGCGGCCGCCGTCGCCATCGGCTTCTGGCTCGCCGACCGGATCTGGAGCACGGCGATGCTGGCCGTGCTGTTCGTCGTCAACGGCTTCACCCTGCCGGCGCCGCCGTTCCCGGAGTGGTACTGGGCGCTGTCCGGGCTGGGCCCCAGCGCCGCCTACAGCAACGCCCTCGCGTACTTCCTCCCGCACGACCTGACCCGGCAGCTCCACCAGCAGGTGGGCGGCCTCCCCGCGTGGTACGGCCTCGTCGTCATCGTCCTTTGGGGCGCGGTCCCGCTGGTCCTCGGCGTCGCCCGCTTCCGGCGCCTCGACCTTTGAGGCGCGCTCGGAGCCGGGGCCGCCCCGGCAGGTCGGACCCCGTTTCAGTCGTCGCGGAACTCCCGCCGGAAGCCGCGGAACTCCGTCCGGTGGGCCTCCTCGTCGGCGAGGACTGTCACCGCCAGGTCTTCGGTCACCGGGTCGTCGGCCTCCCGCGCCGCCGAGATCAGCGACCGGTAGGTCTCGATGGCGTCCTCCTCGGCGTCGAGGACGCCCTCGATGACCGTCAGGACGTCCGTCGAGCTCTCGGGCGGCTGCAGCGACTGCTGGCGCGCCTCGAACTCGCCCGAGGCCGGCGGCCGCGCGTCCAGTTGCTTCAGGCGCTCGCCGAGCATCTCGGCGTGGCCGAGTTCCTCCTGGATGTCCGCCTGGAGGCTCTCTTTGACCTCCTCGGCGCTCACGCCGTCCAAGACGATCGAGTTCGTCAGGTAGTTCATGACCGTCTCCAGTTCGTCCCCGTAGGCTTTCCGCAGCAGGTCGATGACCTCGTCGTTGGCTGGCATGGCCCCCCGAACTACGCCGGCCGAGGTCTTAGTGGTCGCCCCCGACACGTGCGGGGGCGTTTATTCTATTAATATCGCCCCAGATAGCAGCGTCCGCGTCAAACCCACACACATGTAATAATATTATACCTAATAGGAATTATTTTAACCCATCAGAAGCATGTAACACATGATGTCGATCGAACGGCAAACAGTGGGCAAACACGAACAGGGTGGGAAGTTAGAGGACGTTGTCCGTAACGTGGTGATCCAGTCGGGTCAGGCGGTCTCTGCGCGGGGAGTGAGTCAGAAGCTGGCAGCACCCCGGGAAGTCATCAGAGAGCACCTGGAATCGCTGACAGCGGCCGGTGAGCTCCAGGAGACGACAGCGCCGGACGGAACGGCCCGGTGGCTCCAAGCAGGCGGATCCGTCGAGCTCCGTGCGGAGGCCAATTCTTACCAGATCACCGACACTGCAACCGGTATCGTAAGCAGAGGCGGAACGCGAGGACAGGCCTTACACCGCATGGCCGACCGCCTTGAGGAGTACGCCGAAGGTGACCGGCTCGGGGCGCAGATTCGAGGGATCAGCGAGTCCGAGCTGAGCCCATCATACGCCAAGTCGATCGAAGATCTCCTCGAAAGCTATGTCGAGCCCGAGGACAAACACCTGTACGTTTACGTCGAGGATGGGGGCGTCCGCGAGCTGGAGACGGCGGGTGACCTCAATCGGGACCAGACCGTCCTCGCGTACGCGGTTACCGGGCAGTTCACCTACGATGAATACGACGACTCACTCCAGATTCCGCTCGTCGATCTGGTCTCCCAGACGCCGCTCGTGGAGGAGCACTTCCCGCTGAGTCAGGTGAAGGTCATGGCGGTGCATCCCGACCATCATGGGAGGGGAATCGGCAGCGCCCTCACGGCACACGTGATGACCGAACTGGCGGAGAACCCCCCAGTCGTCACGATGCTCTGGGAACGCGAGAACGAGGCCAACCAGAAGATCGCCGAGTCGCTGGGTGCTCAGCGGCTGGCCACGTTCGACAGGACGTCGCCGTCGAGACACCAGTGTCCCGAATGCGGGTTCGACAGGGAGTGCACCTGCCGGAGCGTCTTCTACGGGTGGGGCTTCGAGTGACCACCCATAGGGGACCTGACCCGGGCCGGAGATCACCCTAGCGCTGCTTACCTCGCGTCGCCGTTCGAGTACGTTGCCAGGTGTTCAGGGCCGTCGTCATCGTCGGACGTCGACTGATCGAAGCTCCGCTGAAACTCGAGGATCACGCGGGTACCAGTGTCGGATCGTTCAATTTCGATGTCGGCACCCGAGTTGCGAATGACCCAGTTGACGAGCCACAGTCCCAACCCCGTACTGTGGTTGAGCTGATCGATCGACCGATCGCTGAATATCTCCTGTTCGTAGCGGGCCATCCCGGGGCCGTCGTCCTCGACGATGAGCCTCGCGGTGCTCGCGAGCGTTGTCACCCGAATCGAGACGTGAGGCGCGTCCGAATTATTGTGTAAGATAGCGTTCTCGACGAGATTACGAACCGCCAGCGAGAGGGCTTCGTCCGCTTTTACCCACGCCTGTTCAGGCAAATCGCAGTCAATCTCCGCATCCGGATACTGATCGGTGGCCCAGCCAACCGTGTCCGAGACAACGTGCGTTATATCCACGTCGTAGAGCTCCCGATCGGCCTCCACGAGCGAGCCGATGACCCGTGCCTTCTCCGACGTGTTGAGAATGCGATCGGCGGTCTCGACGATTGTCTCAGCTTGGGCAGCCTGCTGATCGTCGCTCACGTTCGCAAGCATTTCGCCGTGTGCACGAACGATGTTCAGTTTGTTACGGAAGTCGTGGCGAAACACCCTTGCCAGCACCTCTTTGAGTAGCTCTAGGTCTTGCTCGTAGCGAATGAGGTCAGTCTGGTCGTTCAGCACGATCACCTCTCCGATAGATGGCCCGTTGTGGGCAATGCGTGTCGTGCTCACCGTCAGATGGCGCTGTTCGTCCCCGGTCGTGAGCGTGATCGGCTCGTCAGAGAGCGACTCTCCGTCGACGCAGGACACGGACGCTTCCGAGAGGCCGTCGACGTCCTCAAGCGCTCGGCCGACCGGACTCGAGTCCAGGTCCAACATCTCAAGGACGGCCGGGTTCGCGTCGGTGATAATGCCCCGCTCGTCGACGATGAGCATCCCCTCGTCCATCTCGTTGAGGGCCCGGCGACGGGCGATCGGAACGGACTCGAGAAGCCGGTAGCGATACAGTCCCCACGCCCAGATCGACGCCCCGATCAGGAAGCCGAACGGCGTCGGGTTGAGGTACGCTGTCGGAATCACGCCCGCCACGAAGGCGGCAGAGGTCACGACCGGGATACTCCAGCCGAGAATTAGCAACAGTGTCTGTTTCCGGTAGAGCCCTTCCCGGTCGACGAGCGTGCCGATGAGCATCATGCCGGCAGCGAAGACGAGAAGATAGCTATAGCCGGTATGGACGAAAAACCAGAGCCCGCGTGAAGGATGAATGACCCCATTAGCGTCAGCGTATGTCGTGGACTGCCAGACGAGGTGGTGGAGCGGATTCGTCCAAATAAGTAGCTGTGTGAGCACTGGAATAACCAAGACGGGAGCCATCAACCGAGGCCCGACCCGTTTCTGCCAGACGTATTCGACAGCGACGAAGAACCAGCCGATTACCGTGATATTTACGAACAGGAACTCGATGTTCAGGCTCGCTAGCGACAGGTTATACGAGTCGAACAGGAGCATCAGGGCCCAATAAAGGGACCACCCGATCATGCCCACCAACATAACGACGAACCAACGGCCGCTCGGCGAGGCCCGATGTCCGTGCACCTTCCAGATTAAATACCCCGTTGGAGCAATAGTGAGCAGCAAGAAGAGCGCATATTGTTCCGGACCGGGAAACATACACGTATGTAACCCGTCCTTATATTTGAGGATTAGTACTGTTTAGTGATGGAGATACGCGACGGAACATCGGCGGAGAAGCCGGCTTCCCCGTCGATTTCTGCTCGTATTCTCGAAATCACGAGGGATCATCACCTGTAATGACAGGTTAGTCGCCAGCGCAACATCATACAGGGAGATGCGGCGGATGGATTCCCGGTCAACCGCCCTCGACCAGTCGACGGAGGTGCTCGGGCGGCACCGCGCCGCGGGCCAGGTGGCCGTCGTAGGCGAACGTCGGGACGCCCGTGATGCCGCGGCGCTGGGTGTCGGCGAACTGCTCGAACAGGCGGTCCCGCCGGTCCTCGTCGTCGACGGCCGCGGTCACGTCCGCGCCGTCGAGCCCGACCTCGTCAGCGATCCTCGAGAGCACCGCGCGGTCGCCGACGTCGCGGCCGTCCTGCCACAGCGCGTCGAAGACCGCCTCGTCGAAGGCCAGCCACGTCTCGTAGTCGGCGGTCTCGCGGACGTACTCCGACGCCACCTGGGCCGGCAGCGAGTCGACGTCGGTGGCCAGGTCCAGCGACAGTTCGACGCCGAAGCGCTCGGCCAGTCGGCGCACGTTCTGTCTCGCCTGCTCGTAGTAGGCCTCGTCCTTGCCGCTGTCGGCGGCGGGATCGAGCTCCCCGTCCGGGTCTCGCTGGCTCGCCCGCAGGTCGAACGGCTGCCAGTCGATCCGCAGTGGTTCCTCCCGGGTCGCCTGGTACTGCCGGAGCGACTCCCGCCCCAGGTAACAAAACGGGCAGACGTAGTCCGAGTAGATGCCGATCGGCTCCGCGTTCGGTGGGGTCATCGGCGACCCCTAGGGACGCCAGCCTCAAGAGTGTTCGTCGGCACAGCCCGCGGAACTGGCCGTTCTCGAACAACACCGAGTGGAGAAATATATCAGATACTCTTCTATCTGGTAATTATTATATAACTAATATCAGATAGGTTCGGCGATCAGGGAGTAATGGCGGCCCATCGATACGCCGACTCCACCGGCGAGACGTCCGGAGAACGCCGCTCGACGGGCCACGTCTCCGAAGTGCTGGCACGCATGGAACACCCCGCTCCACCGGAAACCGGCCGCCTCGTCGGCCGCCGTCGCGGTGCAGTAGCGTGATTCTGTGTGTTGTGGGGGACGGAGAGCGACCCGGATCGCGGGGAGCGGCCGTATCGGCGATTGAATCGCGGTATCGTGGGCTCTGCGGTCGCTACCGGCCGCTCGGCGTCGTCTCGCGCTTTAGATAATGCCAATTGACGTGACTTACTGCTACTGACTTCTCTTTCCCATCATGCCACAATCCTTATGATAATTGCGGGGGCGAAGCGTCGACGCACACGACTATCCTCGGCGTCGACTCATCGGGGCGAGGAGGGCGGTGAGAGTCGGGCGTGGCGACGCGGGGTCAGGCCGGCGGCAGGTCGGCTTCGACCTCGCCGGATAGCAGGCGGTCGCCGTCGTCGGTGACCGCCGCGAAGTCGGCGACGACGGCCGCCCCGTCGCCGCGGGCGGTGACGTCGGTGAGCTCGCCGGTGACGGTGACGGTCTCGCCGGGGAACAACTGCCCCTCGAAGCGGGTCTGAAAACGGATGACAGCGTCGAGGCCGAACCAATCGGAGACCATCGACGCGGCGTAGCCGGCGGTGAGCATCCCCTGGCCGAAGACGCTCTCGTTGCCGGCCGCCGTGGCGTAGGGCTCGTCGTAGTGGATCGGGTTGAAGTCGCCGCTGGCGCCGGCGTAGCGGACGAAGTCCTCGCGACGCACGTCCGCGACAGTCAGCGTCGGCCCCGCGTCACCGACCGCGACCTCGTCGGCCGACACCGGGGTTCCGTCGGCGTCGGTTACGGTCGCCCGAGCCGACGACGCGCGGCCGGCGGGCGCGGCGTCCTCGTCCGCGGGGCTGCCGCCGTCCGTCGCGGCGTCGTCGTCGCCGATTGCCCCGGCAGTCTCGATGCGCGTCGAGCGCTCGGTCACGACGAGGTCGCCGTCCCGGTCGCGGAACGCGGTCTCGAGGACGGCGAAGGTCATGGTGCCGCCGCGGCGCCCCTCGCGCTGGTAGACGTCGGTCAGCGTCGTCTCGCCGGTGAGGACGTCGCCGACGATGAGCGGGCGCTCGTAGTCGTAGGCCTGCTCGCCGTGGACGACGTACTCCTCGCGAAAGCCCAGGTCGAACCCGAGGTCGATGTCGATCCCCGCGGGGCGATACCGGGGGAAATACGACGTGCGCGTGAACGTCAGCGGCGCGGGCACGGCGTCGAACCCGCGGTCGGCCGCGACGGCGGGATCGCGGTGGACCGGGTCGTCGTCGCCGACGACGCGGGCGAACTCCTCGACCTTGCCGGCCTCGACGGCCATGTCGACGACCGTCCGGTTGGTGTCGCCGACCTGCGCTTCGAGTTCGGCGAGCGGTCTGTCGGGCATGTTCAGTTGCCGGCGCCTCCGCGCCGTTCGTCCCGGCCGACCGACGCGCCGGCCGCGTGTCTCGCTGGTCGCTGCGGTCCTGTGGATGACATACCCGTCGGTGTCCCGCGCGGCGTATAAGCGTTGAGCACGCGGCAGGCTCGCGGGACGAGCGGTGAGTCCGATCGGCCGATGGCCGAGGCTACGCGCCGCGGGTGGCGCCGGTGGTGCTGGAAATTACGCGGTGAGCAGTTCGTCGACGCTGTCGTCGTCCATCACGAGTTCGTACTGACAGGTCTGGGGGTTCGACAGCAGGTATCGCGACTGGATGACGCCCATGTCGTCGAGCCGGGTGAGCGCGTAGCGGATGGTCCGTTCGGCGAGGTCGGTCTCGCCGGCCAGCTCGCGAGTCGTGCGCCCGTCCGTTCCACGAAGCGAGGCGATGACGCGCTTGGCGCTGTCCGGGAGGTCCTCGTAGTCGGCTGGCGAGAGTGTCGGCTCCGGCGTCTTCTCGGCGGGTTGCGTACTCATGCCACTCGTCGTGTTTCGCCCTGCAGGGCATATATCTTGCCCCGTTCGAAAGGGGCGGGCGGCGGGCCCGCGCGCCCGGGCGGAGTCGGGTCCAGAGCGGTGGACGGGGAGCCGTTGCGGCGGCAGAAATCCTTTTGTGACTCGTGGTGCCCCATCGGGTATGGCAGAACGAGCCATCGGCGTCATCGGCGCCGGCACGATGGGCAGCGGGATCGCACAGCTGGCCGCACAGAACGACTTCGACGTCGTCCTGCGCGACGTCGAGCAGGACCTCGTCGACGAGGGGCTGGCACGCATCGAGGAGAACCTCGCCGAGGCCGAAGAGCGCGAGATCATCGAGGACGCCGACGCGGCGTTCGCACACGTCACCGGCACCACCGACGTCGACGAGGTCACCGACGAGCCGACGTTCATCATCGAGGCCGTCCCGGAGCAAGTCGAGCTGAAAAAGCAGGTGTTCGAAGAGCTCGACGCGAAGACCGACACGGACACGATCCTCGGGTCGAACACCTCCTCGCTGCCGGTCACCGAGATCGCCAGCGCCACCGAACACCCCGAGCGCGTCATCGGCACGCACTTTTTCAACCCGCCGGTGAAGATGGAGCTGCTCGAGCTCATCACCGGTCACCACACGAACGACGCGACCGTCGACCGCGCCGAGGCGCTGGCCGAGGACATCGGCCGGACGAGTATCCTCGTCGACGACTTCCCCGGGTTCGCCACTTCGCGGCTGGGCGTCATCCTCGGCATGGAGGCCGCGCGCATGGTCGAGCAGGGCGTCGCCTCCGCCGAGGACATCGACACGGGGATGAAACTCGGCTACAACTTCCCGATGGGCCCCCTGGAACTGGGCGATTACAACGGCTGGGACGTCCGCAAGGAGATCGGCGAGGCGCTCGCCGAGGAACTGGGCCGTCCGGTGTTCAAGCCCCCGACGATCGTCAACCAGATGGTCCGCGCCGGTGATCTGGGCGTCAAGACGGGCCAGGGCTTCTACAACTGGGAGGACGACGAATGAACGTCTACGACCCCGTCGACCCCGCCGACCTCGAGACCGTCGCCGTCGACGTCGAGGACCGCGTCGCCACCGTCACCATCGACCGCCGCGAGAAGCGCAACTCCCTGACCGAACAGGTCAAGGAAGACCTGCTCGGCGCGCTCGGCCACGTCGAGGAGAACACCGACGCCCGCGCCGTGATCCTGACCGGCGCCGGCGAGAAGTCGTTCGTCTCCGGCGCCAACATCGACGACTTCGAGGGGCGCTCGGTCCACGAGCAACGCGAGATCCTCGAAGTGCCCGCGATCTACGAGCACGTCGAGCGCTTCCCGCTGCCGGTGATCGCCGCGATCAACGGCTTCGCGCTCGGGGGCGGCTGCGAGATGGCGATGGCCTGCGACGTCCGCGTCGCCGCCGAGAGCGCCAAGTTCGGCCAGCCGGAGATCAACCTCGGCATCATCCCCGGCGGCGGCGGCACCCAGCGCCTGCGCCGGCTCGTCGGCGAGGGCATGACCATGGACCTCGTGCTCACCGGCCGCGTCATCGACGCCGCCGAGGCCGACGAGATCGGCCTCGTCGACCACCTCGTCCCCGACGACGACCTCTACGAGACCGCCGAGGACCTGGCCGGACAGATGGCCGAGAAGAGCCCCATCGCGCTGCAGTACGCAAAGGAGGCCGTCCTGGCCTCGAGCCGGGAGGGCCTCGACGAGGGCCGACGCACCGAGGTCGACCTCATCAGCGCCCTGTTCGACACCGAGGACCAGACCGAGGGCGTCCGCGCCTTCCTGGAGAACCGCGACCCCGAGTTCACCGGCGAGTAACGCTCTCTTCCTCCTCGCTTCTCGATCCGTCCCGACGCCCGGGAGTCGCCCGGCCGCGTGCCGGGATCTTTCACGGTCGTTCGTTATGTATCAAACCGGGAGTTTGGATAGCAAAATCGGCGGTCGTGAAAATAACGCCCTAGTCCGTTAATCCGAGGCGTCGAAGGCGGTCGACCGGCCCGCGCTCCAAGCGGCGGCTGGAGGAACCCAACGACGAGCAACGGTCCAGGTGTTTCTCCGGGCAGGGCGGTGCCGCGGCTCGGCGGGCGCGGCCGCTGGTGCGAACCGGGATCGAAAAGGGTTCCCTGGGGCGGTTCAGTCGTACAGCGAGTTGCTGACGACGATGCGGTTGACCTCGTTCGTGCCCTCGTAGATCTGCATGCCCTTGGCGACGCGCATGTAGCGCTCGACGGGGTAGTCCTTGGAGTACCCGCGCGAGCCGTGGATCTGGACGGCCTCGGTGGCGGCGTCCATCGCGACGTCGGTGGCCTTGGTCTTGGCCATGGCGGCCTCCTTGGTGACGCGCTCGCCGCGGTCGCGCTCGGCGGCGGCGTGCAGCGTCAGCAGGCGCGCGGCCTCGACCTCGGTGGCCATGTCCGCGACCTTGAACGAGACGCCCTGGAACTCCCGGATGGGCTGGCCGAACTGCTCGCGCTCGTCGGCGAAGTCGCGGCTGGCCTCGAAGGCCGCCTGCGCGACGCCGACGCCCTGGGCGGCCGTCCCGATGCGGCCGATGTCCAGGCCCTCCATGATGTACCGGAAGCCCTTGCCCTCCTCGCCGACGAGGTTCTCCTCGGGGACGCGCAGCCCGTCGTAGCGGATCTCGCTCTCGACGGCCGCCTCGCCCTCCATGCAGGGGATGTCGCGGACGACCTCGAAGCCGTCGCGTTCGGTGGGGTTCGGGATGCCGATGAGGCTCAGGTCGTCGTGGCTATCGCTGTCGCCGGTGCGGGCGACCACGACGACGAGGTCCGCGACGGCGCCGTTGGTCGTCCAGACCTTGTGGCCGTCGATGACCCACTCGTCGCCATCCTTCTCGGCGGTCGTCTGCATGCTGGCGGCGTCGCTGCCGGCCTCGGGCTCGGTCATGGACAGCGCCCCGACGGACTGGCCGGTCGCCAGCCCGCGGAGCCACTCGTCTCGCTGGCGTTCGTCGCCGAACTCGGCGATCGGGTAGCCGACCAGGCAGCTGGCGCCCGAGACGGTGCCGGCCAGCAGCTTCCAGCTGCGGGCCAGCTCCTCGATCGTGATGGCGAACGAGCGGTAGTCCTTCCCGGCGCCGCCGTACTCCTCGGGGTAGGGGACGCCGTGGAAGCCGGCCTCGCCGACGGCGGTGACCAGTTCGCGGGGGAACTCGCCGCTGGCTTCGTACTCCTCGACGTGGGGGTCGATCTCCGTCTCGCAGAACTCGCGCACCGCCGCTCGCTGCTCGCGGTGGCGGTCCTCCAGGCTGAAGTGGCTAATCATCGCATTGCCCTCGACCAACGCACGGAACCCGCTACCATAAGCCCAGCGCCGTGCCGGCCCGGCAAGGCCTAAGAGGCGGGCGCATGAATTCGGGCCGTATGTCGCATCCGACGGTGCGGAACCTCCTCGCACAGGCCGCCGCGAGGGCGCCCGACGACGTCGGGCTCGTCGATCCGGCGGCCGGCGAGTCGCTGACGTTCGCCGACTGGGACGACCGCGTCACCCGGACGGCCAACGGGCTGCTCGACGCCGGCCTCGAGCCCGGCGATCACGTCTCGATCGTCACGAAGGACTCCACCGAGTTGCTCGTCTTGCTGTTCGGCGCGCTGGAGATCGGGCTGGTGGTCAACCCCGTCAGCTACCGGGCGCCCCCGGACCGCCTCGCGTACGTCCTCGAACACAGCGAGGCCGCCGGCATCGCCTTCGACCGCCACACCGACGAGACCGTCGCCACGCTCGACGACGAGCAACTCCCCGACGTCCGCATCGGCGTCGGTGACGTCGACGCGTCGGTCACGCACAGCTACGCGTCGCTGGGCGAGGCCTCCGTGACGCCCCCGCAGGTCGGCGTCACCGAGGACGACCCCGCGCTCTTGCTGTACACCTCCGGCACGACGGGCAAGCCCAAGGGCGTGCGCCACACCCACCGCAACGTCGTGGCAGCCGACCTCTCCTGTCTACCGTTCAACCGGCTGCGCCCGAGCGACGTCAGCGTCGCACTGGGGCCGCTGTATCACGTCGGGCCGCTGCTGGCGAACTTCATGCCCGCGCTGCACGTCGGCGCGACCAACTTGATCCAGCGCGACTTCGATCCGACGACCACGCTTGAGTACATCGAGGACGAGGGCGTCTCGGCCATCTGGGGCGTCCCGACGCACTTCAACGACATCCTCGCCGAGGGGTCGATCGACGACCGCGACACCGACGGCGTGCGCATGATCCAGTACTCCGGGTCGGCCATGCCCGAGGAGGTCGTCCGGCGGTGTCGCGAGCAGTTCCCGGGCGTCGACTTCGTCAACGCCTACGGCACCACCGAGATCGTCTTCGCCGCCTGCCTGCACCCCGAGTTCCACGACGACCACCTCGGGTCGATCGGTCGGGCGGTCCCCAACGCGGAGGTGCGCCTGGTCGACCCCGACGACCCGCAGCCGCGCAACGTCGTCGACGCGGGCGAGGAGGGCGAGATCCTCGTGAACACGCCCACCTGCATGGACGGGTACTGGAAGGACCCCGAGAAGACCGAGCGGGCGATCGTCGACGGCTGGTACCGCACCGGCGACCTGGGCCGGCGCGACGAGGCGGGCTTCCTGTACTTCGTCGACCGCAAGGACAACATGATCGTCAGCGGCGGGGAGAACATCTTCCCCGCCGAGGTCGAGGACGTCCTCCACGAACACCCCGACGTGCGCGCCGCGGCGGTCGTGGGTGCCACCGACGACCAGTGGGGCGAGGTCGTCACCGCCGTCGTCGTCCCGGGCGACGACGCGCTGACCGCCGACGATCTGGACGCGTACTTCCTGGAATCGACCGCCATCGAGGACTTCAAGCGCCCCCGGCGCTACGAGTTCCGCGCCGAACTGCCGCGCACCCAGAGCGGGAAGATCGCCCGCTCGGACCTGCGCGACGCCGTCACGGAGACACCATGACAGACGACGACTTCACCTACCCCCGAACGGGCATCGTGCTGCCAGAATACGCCGACTGCTCCGGCGAGTGGCTCGTCGACTTCGCCGTCGACGCCGCCGACGCCGGCTTCGAGTCGGTCTGGGTCGGCGAGGGCTGGGGCTACGACCCCTTCGCCGTCCTCTCGCGGGTCGCCGAGCACACCGACTGCGCGCTGGGCACCTGCATCGCCAACGCCTACTCGCGCAGCCCGGCCGCGCTCGCGGCCGGCTCGCTGGCGCTGCACGACGCGACCGACGGCCGCTTCATGCTGGGCGTCGGCGCCAGCACGCCGATGGTCGTCGAGCGCTTTCACGGCCAGGAGTTCGAGCGCCCGCTGCGGCGCATCCGCGAGCTCGTCGAGATCGTCGAGCTCGCGCTGGCCGGCGAGCGCATCGACTACGACGGCGAGGTGTTCGAGGTGGGCGGCTTCCGGCTCAACCACGCCGACGGGGCCACCGTCCCGGTGTTGAACGCCGCGCTCGGCACCACCAACATCGCGATGACCATCGACTACGCCGACGGCCTGCTGCCACACCTCATGCCGCTGCCGGCCATCGAGGACGCCGTCGCCGAGGCCCGCGAGCGCGCCAACACCGACCGCGACCTCCACGTCGCGGCGTCGGTCCCGACGGCGATCAGCGAGGACCCCGCGGAGGCCCGGACCGTCCTCTCGAAGCACCTCGCGTACTACGCCGGGTCGACGGACTTCTACAACGACGTCATCGCCGAGCACGGCTTCCCCGAGGAGGCCGCGGCGATCAAGGACGCCTGGCGCGGCGGCGACAAGGCCGGCGCCGCCGAGGCCGTCTCGGCCGACCTGCAGGACGCGATCGGCATCGCCGGCACGCCCGAGCACGCCCGCGACCGCGTGACCGAGCTGCTCGACGACGTGGTCGACACGGTGCTGATCTCGTTCCCGCAGGGCGCGACCGACGAGATGTTCGAGTTGACCGTCGAGGCGCTGCCCCCGACGAACTGACGCCGACGAAACTTTCACATGATCCACACACGCACGTCCGCGGAGACAGAGCCATGACCCAGGGGTACGACGCGAGCACGATCCGGTGGACCGACGGCGTCGTCGGCCACGACCCGACCGACTTCTCCCTCGAGCGAGTCGAGACGCCAGACGGCGAGTGCTGGGCGTACGCCGACCGCGCCGCGTCGCTGTCGGCGCTGCTCGCCGACGCCGTCGAGCGCGCGCCCGACCGCGCGGCGTTCGTCTACCCGGAGTACGACCGCACCGACACCTATCGCGAGTTCGCCGACCGCGTCGAGCGCATCGCCGCCGGCCTCGCCGACGCCGGCGTCGGCGCCGGC
>JBDGSW010000179.1:0-20703 GCA_042217345.1 Haloarculaceae archaeon | reverse complement strand
GCCGCCGTCGCGATCAACACCGCGAAGGCCGACCTGATGGGGCTCGAGCGCGTCCCGGAGTCGAACCGCGTGCTGATCGGCCAGGCGCGGGTGAAGGGCCACGGCGTCGGGGCCGACAACGAGCTCGGCGCGGAGATCGTCGAGGAGGACATCGACGAGGTCCAGGGGGCCATCGACAACATCCCCGTCCACGAGGTCGACGCCTTCCTGATCATCTCGGGGCTGGGCGGCGGCACCGGCTCGGGTGGCTCGCCGGTCCTCGCAAAGCACCTCAAGCGCATCTACACCGAACCCGTCTACGGCCTGGGCATCCTGCCCGGCGGCGACGAGGGCGGCATCTACACGCTGAACGCCGCCCGGTCGTTCCAGACGTTCGTCCGGGAGGTGGACAACCTGATGGTGTTCGACAACGACGCCTGGCGCAAGTCCGGCGAGTCCGTCGAGGGCGGCTACGACGCCATCAACGACGAGATCGTCAAGCGCTTCGGCATCCTCTTCGGCGCCGGCGAGGTCGACGGCAGCGGCGCGGTCGCCGAGAGCGTCGTCGACTCCAGCGAGATCATCAACACGCTGGCCGGTGGCGGCGTCTCGACGGTCGGGTACGCCGCCGAGGAGGTCGAACCCGGCTCCTCTTCGGGCGGGCTGCTCTCGCGATTCAAGGGCAGCTCAGAGGAACGCAGCATGGACACCGCCAACACGACCAACCGGATCACCAGCCTGGTCCGGAAAGCCGCACTCGGGCGGTTGACGCTGCCCTGCGAGATCGAGGGCGCCGAGCGCGCCCTGTTGGTGATGAGCGGTCCGCCCCAGCACCTCAACCGAAAGGGCATCGAGCGCGGCCGGAAGTGGCTCGAAGAGCAGACCGGGAGCATGGAGGTCCGCGGCGGCGACTACCCCGTTCCCGAGTCGGGGTACGTCGCGGGCGTCATCCTGCTGTCGGGCGTGCACAACGTCCCGCGCATCAAGGAGCTCCAGCAGGTCGCCATCGAGGCCCAGGACAACATCGACGAGATCCGCCAGGAAAGCAAAGCGAATTTAGAGGAGTTAGTCGAGGACGATGATGATGAACTTGACCCGCTGTTCTAGGACGACACTCGCACTCGCGCTGGTGGTCGCGCTCCTCGGGGCCACCGGGACGGCCGCCGCGCTGTCGATCACCGCCTCGAACGCCCCGGCCGACGCCCACGTCGGCGCGGAGATCAACACCACGGTCACCATCGACGACGCCTACACCGACGAGTCGTCGTGGACGCTGATCGGCGAGACGGAGCTGCAGAACGTCTCCTGGACCGTCGAAGAGTACGACCAGGGCGACCGCATCTCCCAGGACAGCTACGGTGGCGACTCCTTCGACCAGCACGTCTCCAGCGATCCGAAGGGCGACGAACTGCGGGTCTCGATCCGCGGTGACGTCCCCGAAGTCCCGTCGTACAACTACACCAACCCCGAGAAGGAGAACGTCACCGTCGTCGCGATCAAGCAGACGACCGGGAACAACACCGGGACGCTGCAGACCTACAGCGTCCACGCGTACACGAACGACAGCCGCCAGGCCCGCCAGGCCATCGACGACGCGATCAGTTCGATCGACGCTGCCGGCGGCTCGCCGATGCAAAACGACGACATCAAAAGCGCCATCTCGTTCTACAACGGCGGCCAGTTCCAGGACGCGATCCGCGTCGCGAACAACGCACAGAAGCACGCCCAGAGCAGCCAGCAGACCCAGACGTTCATCTTCGGCGGGATCGGCGTCGTCGTGCTCGCCCTCCTCGTCGGCGGCGTCTGGTACTGGCGCAACCAGCAGGACGACTACGACAAGCTCCGGTAGATGCGCGTCGTCGTCCCGTTCGCCGCGGCCGCCCCCAAGACCCGCCTCGGACCCGCGCTGTCCGCCGCCGAACGGGTCGAGTTCTCCCGCGTACTCCTCGCCGACGTTCTCGGCGCGATCGACGACACCGACCGCCAGCCGCCGGTGACGGTCCTCTCGACCGAGCCGGTCGACGTCGACGCGTCGGTCTCGGTCGACGACCGCCCGCTGAGCGACGCGGTCAACGCCGTCTTCGAGGACCGGGTCGCCGGCGGGGACGAGGCGGTCGCCGTCGTGATGTCCGATCTGGCACTGGCGACGCCCGCCGCGCTGGACCGCCTGTTCGGCGCGGACGGCGACGTGGTGCTGGCACCGGGACGCGGCGGCGGCACCAACGCCGTCGTCTCCCGGCACCCCGGGTTCCGCGTCGACTACCACGGCGCGTCGATCCGCGACCACCGCCGCGCGGCCGGCGCGGTCGGCGCCGATCTGACCGAGGTCGACTCCTACCGGCTGGGGATCGACGTCGACGAGCCCGAAGACCTCGCGGAAGTCCTGCTGCACGGCCGCGGCGCGGCGCCCACGTGGCTGCGCGAGCGCGGCTTCGAACTCGACGTGTCCGGCGGGCGCGTGTCGGTCGCGCGCGAGTGAGTCTTTGCCCCCGTCTCAACCCTTTTGCCCGCGCGGCCCCCAGGGGCTGACGTGATTCCAGGCGCAGACGAGTACGACGTCGACGTCGCGCCCGACCCGGCGGACGTCGAGCGGCTGCTCGCCGTCGAGCCCGCCGACGTCGAACCCGCCGAGGAGCTGTCGTTCGCCCGCAACGTCTTCCTGCCGTTGACGACCGCCTGCCGGTACACCTGCACCTACTGCACCTACTACGACCCGCCGGGCCAGGCCGAACTCATGTCGCCCGAGGAGATTCGCGAGACCGTCCGCCGCGGCGCCGACGCCGGCTGCACGGAGGCGCTGTTCACCTTCGGCGACGACCCCGACGACCGCTACAGCGAGATCCACGACCAACTCGCCGAGTGGGGCCACGACTCCATCCACGAGTACCTCCGCGAGGCCTGCGAGATCGCCCTCGAGGAGGGCCTGTTGCCCCACGCCAACCCCGGCGATCAGACCCGCGAGGAGATGGCCGAAGTCGCCGACCTGAACGCCAGCATGGGCGTGATGCTCGAGACGACCGCCGCGGTCCAGGCCCACGCCGGCCCGCGCGGGAAGGTCCCGGGCCAGCGCCTCAACACGATCCGCAACGCGGGCGAGCTGGGCGTCCCGTTCACGACGGGCATCCTCGTCGGCATCGGCGAGGACTGGACCGACCGCGCCGAGAGCCTGTTGGCCATCCGCGAGCTCCACGAGCGCTACGGGCACGTCCAGGAGGTGATCGTCCAGCCGGTGGTCGAGAACGAGCGCTGGCGCGAGGGTTCGACCGGCGTCGAGACGCTGCGTCGGGCAGTGGCGATGACCCGCTACTGTCTGCCCGACGAGGTGGGCGTGCAGGTGCCGCCGAACCTGGCGCCCGCCCGCGAGGTGGTCGACTGCGGCATCGACGACCTCGGAGGCGTCTCCCCGGTGACGGTCGACCACGTCAACCCCGAGTACGAGTGGCCGGCGCTGCAGGAGCTGCGCGACATCGCCGACCACGCGGGCGTCCCCCTTGTGGAGCGCCTGCCCGTCTACGACCGCTACGCGACCGACGAGTGGCTGTCCAAGCCCGTCCGGGAGGCCATCGAGGCCGACGACGCGACGGGCCGGCGCTTCCGGGCGGTCCGCGACCGCGGGGAGAATCCCGTCCGGGCCTGAGCGGCCCGCGAGCCTGGGGTCGCGCCCGCGGTCAGCGAAACAGCTCTGTCAGCGCCAGCAACAGCCCCGACGACGACCAGCCCAGCGGCGACCCCAGCGAGAAGTGGCCGTCGTCGGTGGTGTCCTCGACGAGGTAGCCCGCGGGCGTCGTCAGCTCGAGGACGGCGTCGCCGACGGTCTCGGCCGCCCGGCGGTAGCGCCGCGGGTCCGCGCCGACGGCCGCGGCGAGCCCGGCGCCCGCGAGCAGCCCCTCGTAGGCCATCGCGTTGGCCCACAGCGACTGCCGGCCGGAGGTGGGGGCCTCGTGGATGTCCGGCGTGGCGACCAGCAGGTCGTCGGCCGCGATGGCGTCGACGGTGTACTCGAGGGCGGCACGGACGGCGGGCCAGGCGTCCCGGAGGAAGGCGTCGTCACCCGTCGCGGCGTGGACCGCCCGGACCGCCCAGGCGTACAGCGGCTGCTGGTCGTTCTCCACGGCGAGCAAGCCGGCGTCCCCGCCGCGGCTGTCGTAGCACTGGCGGAACGACCCGTCGTCACGCTGGACCGCGGGGAGGAACTCCCCGAGGAACGCCCGGGCGGGGTCGGCCAGGCCGACGCGGGCGAGCGCGACCGCGGCGAACGCGCCGTCGCGCGGCCACGACGGCCAGTACGACGGCTGGAGGTTGCCTGACGCCGAGACGCTCCCCGAGTCGGGGTCGACCAGCCCGAGCACCGTCACGGCCGCCCGCCGCGCCGCCGCCCGGTAACGGTCGGGAATCCCCGAGAGGTCGAGGCCGTCGCCGACCGACCGCCAGTAGCCCCGCGCCCGGCGGAGCCGCCGCTGCCGGCTCGACCGCAGGCGCCCGGGCAGCGGCCCGACGTCGGGGCCACACGAGAGGAAGACGGCGAGGTCGCGATGCTCGCCGGCCGGCACCGTCAGGTCGCGTGCGAGGTAGCCCGAGAGGTAGCGGCCGGTGACGGCGTCGGCGTCGCTGGAAAGCACCGCGGGGAGCGCGCCGTCGGGCCCGGCGCCGTCGACCGCGTCGGGACCGGTGTCGGCCGCGCCGCTGTCGGCGACCGGGCCGTCGGTCGCCACGCGGAGTTCGTACGGGCCCTCACGGTCGGTCCACCGGAGCGCCCGCCCGGCTGTCAGGCGGTTCTCGGCGGACTCCCAGACGGCGAAGTTCTGCTGGTTGGCGGTGACGTTGGCCTGCGTGTGGTAGACGAACTGTCCGTCGAGGGCCGCGTCGGTCCGGTTGGCCACCCGGAACTCACGGGTGACCGTCCCCGTGCCCGGCAGGACGGCCAGGCGCTCGTCGACGGCGACGTGGCCGTCGGCGGGGCCGGCCCCGCCGTCACCGGGAGCCAGCGCCCCCGCGGGGACGCGGTAGGTCAGCCGGAGGACGCCCGAGTCGCCCTCGTAGCCCATCGCGTGCTCGACGGCGTCGTCCCACAGCCAGGTGACGCCGCCGCCGAGGCGCAGGCCGGCGAAGCTGCCCTCGCGGGGCTTGGCACCCAGCAGCGGCGCGGAGCGGTCGTAGGGATAGTAGGGCAGCTGGTGGGTGAAGCCGGTGTGGGGCGCCAGCAGCGTGGAGAGCCGCCCGGTCTCGGTGACGCCGGCGGCGATGCCGTCGCGGGGCGTCGAGACGAAGCCGGCGTCCGGCGACAGCGACTGGAGCTCGACGCCGTCGCCGCCGATCGGGGACAGGGCGCCCAGGCGGGCCGTGGCGGCGTCCCCGCAGTAGGCCCAGTCGACCGACGCCGAGCGGGCGAGCCGGCTCGCGACGCGGGCGGGCATGCTGAGGTTCCGGAGGTCCAGCGGCAGCGTCGAGAGGCGATAGCCCACGCCGGCGGCGCCGGTCGTCCCGGTGAGCAGGCTCGCTTTCGTGACCGACGAGAGGACGTCGCGACGGGTGTGGCCAGAGGGCATGCACGGACCGTCACACGTACACCGGCGAGCCCATAGAGCCTTACGCCGTCCGGCGATTTGTGGCCCGATCCGAGACGTTAGCGGGCCGACAGTGTCGGGGATCGGAGCGGTCGGATCAGGTCAGCGGCGTGCCGTCGGCCTGCGGGCCGAGTTCGGGCCCGTGCGGGCCGTCCGCGGGATCGATCCGGCGCAGCTGCTCGTAGTCGGTCGAGCGCTCGGCGGGGATGCGCCCGATCGCGTCGATCATCTCGACGTACTCCTGGACCGAGCGGAACTCGCCGAAGCCCCCGCCGGCGCGCTTGGTGATCTCCTCGGAGAGGATCGTCCCCATGAAATCGTCGGCGCCGCAGTTGAGCATCTTCAGGCCCTGCTCGTCGCCGTACTTCACCCACGAGGACTGCACGTGGTCGACGTTGTCGAGGTACAGCCGCGAGACCGCGATCATCAGCTCGTCCTCGTCGGCCGTCGCACCGCCGTCGACCATGCCGCGCTCGGCCAGCGGCGTGTCGTGGTGGATAAAGGACAGCGGCACGAACTCCGTGATGTTCCCGGTGCGGTCCTGCAGGTCGCGAATCCGATCGAGGTGCATGACGCGGTGGGCCTCGTTCTCGACGTGGCCGTACATGATCGTCGCCGTCGTCGGCAATCCGACCTCGGCGGCCGCTTCCATGGCCTCGAGCCACTCGCCCGTGTCGATCTTGCCCGGGCAGATGACCCGACGCACCTCGTCGACGAGGATCTCGGCGGCGGTGCCGGGTGCTGAATCGAGACCGGCGTCCTTCAGCCGGCGGTAGACCTCCTCGTAGGACCAGTCGGTGCCCCGACGGGCGTGGTAAGCCTCCTCGGGCGTCATCGAGTGGAGGTGGACCCCGCCGACGCTCATCGCCTCCATCTGCTCGACGTACGTGCCCGGGTCCGTGTCGTACTCCTCGGGCGGGCGATAGTTCAGGTCACCGCGCTCGCTGGTCTCGAGGATCTCGCGGTGCTCGTCGTCAAGCGCGAACGCCGGATGCAGTCCCGAGACGGAGGTGACCTCGTAGATGCCCGTCTGGACGGCCTCCTCGACGATCGCGCGGGACTCGGTGGGCGTCTTCGTGAACCCGTCGTGGGGTTGGTCATGGCTCGTCCGGAACTGCTCGGAGCGGTCCTTGAAGTTGCAGAACAGACAGCCGGTGTTGCAGGCGGTCGTGACGTTGTTGTTGAGGTTCGCGACGAACGTGACGACGTCGCCGACGACCTCGGCGCGGCGGCGGTCGGCCGCCTCGAGGACGAGTTCCTTGCGCCGGGGATCGATCCCGTCGGTGTCCGTCCCGGTCGTGATGAGTTCGATCCCGTCGGCGACCGACAGCCGCTCGCCCGCGCGGGCCTTCGCCAGCGCGTTCTCGAAGGACTGGTCGGTCTCCGGCCGGTGCTCGAAGCCGAACTCACCCCGCGGGACGTTCGCCGACCGGGTGGACGTGTTCGACATCGACTCGTGCGAGGGCAGGCACGCTCATATACGTGGCGGGAGCGGCCACGCCGGCCCCCTGCCCGGGATAGCGGCAGCGCCCGCCGCCACCCCGCAGTCGGCGCACGCGACCGTGGCGTGCAGTCGATGCGAGCGCTCGCGATCGTGCGCTCAGTCCGCCCGTTCGAGCGTCACCGTGACGGTACAGCCCCGATCGTCGTTCTCGAAGGCGAGCTCGCCCCGCGAGAGGTCGACCACCCAGTCGACCAGCCAGAGGCCGACGCTGCTGCCGTGTTCCAGCGGCGTCTCCTCGCGGCGATCCAGGACCGCGAGCTCGCCCTGCGGGATCCCCGGGCCGTTGTCGGCGACGGTCAGCGTCGCGCGGTCGCCGTCGGCGGCCACCCTGACCGCCACGCGCGGCTCGTCGGCGTCGTTGTGCATCGCGGCGTTCTCGACGACGTTCTCGACGGCGGTCGACAGCGCCCAGTGGGCCCGGACCGGGCAGGCGGCCGGCAGGTCGGTCTCGATCTCGACGGCGGGGAACTCCCGCTCGACGGCTGCCACGGCCTCGGGGACGATCTCGGCGAGGTCGAACTCGCTGCGGGTGCGCTCGCCGCCGAGCAGGCGCTCGACGGTTCGGGCCTTCTCGCTGGCGTCCAGCAGGTCCTGGCTCTTCTCGACGATGGTCCGCAGCCGCTCGGCCTCCAGGCCCTCGGCCTCGTCGGCCAGCATCTGCGCGTTGGCCTTCACGACCGAGAGGTCGTTGCGCACGTTGTGCCGGAGGACGCGGCTCAGCACCTGCTTGAGCAGGTCGAGCTCGTGTTGCTTCTGTCGGAGGTCCGTCACGTCGTAGAACAGCACCGTCCAGCCCAGGCGCTCGCCGTCGTCGTCGGGCAGGTCCGAGACCCGGACGTGGACGCTCCGAGTCGCCCCGCCGACAGCGGTGGTGAACTCGTGGTCGTCGAGCAGCTCGGCGATCGCCCCCGGGTCGTCGGCCACCGAGCCGCTGGCTGGCGGTCCGTTCGACGCGGGCGCGGTCGCCGCACTCGCGGCGCCGCCGTCGGTCTGCCCGTCCGACGCGGTCCCGCTCCCCGCGCGCGTAGCGCCGCCGTCGGCGGCAGTTCCGTCACCACGCACGCCGGGCAGGACCTCGACAGACTCCATGAGCGCGACGATGCCCGAGCCGACCGCCTCGTCGCCGACGCCGAGCAGGCGGCCGGCCTCGCGGTCGACGGCGACGACCGTCCCGTCGGTATTGTAGACGAGGACGCCCCCCTCGATTGCCTCGACGAGGCTGCGCTCGGGCAGCGAGACGACGTCGTAGACGCCGAAGCGGGCGATCGCGACGGCGACGAACCCGCTGGCCAGCGCCGCGACGAACGGCCCGGGGACGTACGGCACGTCCAGAAACTGGAAGCCGATCCCGAACAGGAGCGCGGCGACGCCGGCTAGTACGAGCATGACGTTGCGCCAGCGGAACAGCCGCTGGGCCGGCCGCAGCCCGAACCGCGCCAGCAGCGCGACGTCGACGGCGACCAGCGCCGCCAGGTACACCTCGAACGCGCGTCCGAGCGGCCCGAGCGTGATCGCTGGCGGGGTGAACGGCCCCGACCCCACACCGGGGCTCGCCGCGAAGAACAGGTCGTGGTACCCGTCCACGGCCGGCGAGATGTTCGTCGCGAGGAGGCCGACGCTGACGGCAACGGGGACGGCCGCCAGCCCGATCGCGGGGAGACCAGCTAGCTGCTCGCGCCCGGTCCACCGGAGGACGAACAGCGTCCACAGCAGCGCGAGCGCGCCGCCGAGGGCGACCACCAGCTGCCAGAGGATCGCGGACGCCGCGGCCGCGGGCGCCAGCATCGCCATGGCGTAACACAGCGCGGCGACGCTCCCGACGACGGCGCCCACCAGCAGGTACTGCGCGCCCCGGACCGTTCGGTGGGTCCAGAAGACGAACGCGGCGACCGCCATCGCGACGGCGGCGCCCAGGTAGCCCCCGAACCACAGCGCGTTCGTTTCCATGCGACTGGGCGTCTCTCTCGACGGAGAGCGCTTGAGTGTTGTCCGCGAGTTTTCACGCGTGATTCTGCGGCCCCGGACCGGGAGTGAAAACGTCTTAGTGCCGGCCTCGGTACTGCGGGGTATGACCGGCGCCACTGCGAGCCGCCGACCCGTCCACCGCGGGTGGTCGGCGTGACCAGCGTCAAGGAGTTCCGGATCGACGAACCGGCCACGCCGACCGACCTCGGCCGCGGCGCGTTCGTGTTCACCGACGACTACTCGGTGTTCGACTGGGGGAAGATGCCCGACCCCGTCCCGCGGAAGGGCGCCAGCCTCTGTGCCATGGGCGCGTTCAACTTCGAGCTGCTGGAGGCCGCCGGCGTCCCCACTCACTACGAGGGCGTCGTCGTCGACGGCGAACTCTCCTCGCTCGACGGAGTCGCGGAGCCGCCCCGCGAGATGGCCATCGAGTTGACGCAGGTGCCCGACCTCCCCCGCGACGGCCGCGACTACGACTACGACGCCTACCACGACGCGGCCGGCGAGAACTTCCTGATCCCCCTGGAGATCGTCTTCCGCAACACCGTGCCCGTCGGCTCCAGCCTCCGCTCGCGGGCCGACCCCGCCGACTTCGACCTCGAGTACGACGCGTGGCCCGACGAAGTCGTCGACCTCCCCGAACCGGTCGTCGAGTTCTCGACAAAGCTGGAGGAGTCGGATCGGTACCTCGACCGCGAGGAAGCCGACCGCATCGCCGGCGCGGCGACGATCGAGGAACTGGAAGACGTCGCGCTCGCGGTCGACGAGATCGTCACCGAACGCGCCCGCGAGGCCGGGTTCGTCCACGAGGACGGCAAGATCGAGTGTTTCTACTTCGACGGCGAGGTCCGGGTCGCCGACGTCGTCGGCACGTTCGACGAGAACCGCTTCTCCTACGAGGGCCAGGAAGTCTCCAAGGAGGTCATCCGCCAGTACCACAAGCGCACCCAGCCCGAGTGGGTCGCGGCCGTCGCCGACGCCAAAGAGCGCGCGAAGGCCGATGACGTCGCCGACTGGCGCACGCTCTGCGATCGCGAGCCCGAACCGCTCCCCGAGGGCGTGATCCGGACCGCCAGCGACCTCTACGCCGCGGGCGCGAACGCCTACCTCGGGCGGGAGCTGTTCGACGCCCCGCCCATCGCCGACGCGGTCGACGCCGTCAGGGAGCTCTAGGGTCGCAAGGCCTAGGGACGTCGCACCCAGCGTCGGTGTCGGCGCCGCGAGTCGACCGCCGCCTGGTGGACGCGCCCGCCCCACAGACAGAGCGACCCGCCGACGACTCCCACGGCCGCGCCGACGAGCAGTCCGCCGAGCGCACCGACCAGCGAGAGCAGCGACAGCAGCAGGCCGGCCACGCCGACGACGATGCCCGCCCGCGGCAGCGCGACGGCCACCAGACCGCTCGCACACAGGAGCACGCCGACGGTCGCGCCGAAGAGACTCACCGGCCACCCGACCAGCGGCGGGCTGGCCCGGAGGACGAACGGCACGCTCGCGACGAGCGCACCAGCCAGCGCCAGACAGCCGCCGTCCGCGCGGACGAGCAGCCGGTGACGAACCATCACCGGGCCGTACCACGTTCCACCTGAAAAAGGTACGTACCAGCAGACCGTCACGCAAGCAAGCTGGGACGGCAGTTCGGGCCGGCGCTCCCGGTGACCCCGGAAGCGTCTCGCGTCAGTCGTCGGCTTCAGCGAACTTCCGAGCGACGCCCACAGGCGCCGCTCGACTCCCCGTTCACTGGGCTCACGGGGACGCGACCGCGGTGCGGACACGCTTCGCGGCCCGTACCGGTAGCTCACGGCTCCCGCCGGTCGCCGTTCGCTCATTCCGAGACGCTCCCTCCAGTCGCGTCTCGCGTCAGTCGTCGGCTTCGGGCTCCGCTTCCGTCTCGTTCCCGGCGACGACCTCCCCGAGACCGTCGATTGGGCGGTCGGGGTTGGCGTCGTCGAGGTCCTCGGGCGCGCCGAGCTGGACGCCGCCGGTCTCGACGTCGTCGCGGAGCGTCGTGCGGCCGCGGTGGACGGAGACGGCGTCTTCGAGGTGGAGCTGGATGGCCTCGATCAGCGCCTCGGCCTCCAGCGGCTGGCCGATCCCCTGGAGTTCCTCCTCGGTGGCGTCGTCGGGGACGTTGAACGCCCGCTGGGTGATGATCGGGCCCTGGTCGAGGTCCGTCGTGACGTAGTGGGCGGTCACGCCGGCGATGCGGACGCCCTCCTCGATGGCCTGCATGTACGCCTCGGCGCCGGGGAACGCCGGCAGCAGCGAGGGGTGGACGTTGATGATCCTGTTCTCGTAGCGGAAGACGACGTCCGGGCTGAGAATGCGCATGTAGCGGGCCAGCACCACGAGGTCGACCTCGTACTCCTCGAGGAGGTCGAGCAGCTCGCCCTCGTCGGGCGTGCCCTTCTCGTCGCCGATGTCGTGGAAGGGGACGTCGTACCGCTCGGCCAGCGGCTGGAGGTCGGAGTGGTTGCCGATCACGACGCCGACGTCGGCGCCGAGGTCGCCGTTCGCCCACGCCTCGAAGATGGCCTCCAGGCAGTGCGATTCCTTCGTGACGAGGACGGCCATCTGCCGGGTCTCGCGCTCGGCGGGGAAGCGCACCTGCACGTCGACGCCGAGTTCGTCGCCGAGGTCGGAGAGGTCCTCGCGCAGCTTCTCGGCGGTGCAGACCATCCCGGTCGTGTCGACGTGCATCGTCATCCGGAAGACGCCCTCCCGGACGGCCTGGTCGAGGTCCTCGATGTTGATCCCGCGCTCGAACAGCAGCGAAGTGACGTTGGCGATCAGGCCGGTGTCGTCCTCGCCGACGACCGTGATCTCGGTCAGTTGGTGTTTCTTCACGGCGACCACCGCCGGGGCGTCAGCGTCGCGTCGTCAGTCATCGCAACCGAGTCGGGCAGGCCGGCCAAAAAGCGTTGTTTTTCCGCCACGGGACGGCGTCGGGCCGCCGTCGGGCTGTTTCCGGTCAGCCGTCGGCCGGGCGACAGGTCGACCGCTCAGTCGCCGGCGGCCCCGGTCGAGGCATCGTCGATCTTCACCAGTTCGTCGACCGGCGGCAGGTCCGCCTCGGCGTTGGTGAGGATCTCGATGCGCCGCGAGAGCTTGTCGGTGGCGTACTCGACCAGCGGCGTCTGGTCGACTTCCTCGATGCTGTTGGCCTGGACGATCTCGGAGATCAGCGGCAGGCACTCCGAGAGCGTCTCCTGGACGACCGACTCGTCGACGCCCTCCTCGTGGATCAGCTGGCGGACCTTGTGCATGCCGAAGCCGACGTGGCGCCCCTCGTCCGAGCGGACGTAGTTGATCCCCTCGACCAGCCCGTCGAGTTCGACCTCGTCGAGGTCGTCCTCGTAGACGTCCGGCCCGCCCGGGGAGAAGCGCGCGGTCAGCCCGTAGTAGCCGGTCTGGGCGAGCACGCTCTCGACGACGAGGTGGTAGTGGCAGTACGCCTTCGCGCGGTTCTCCGGGGTGTCCTCCTCGAGGAGGCGACGCATGGCCGCCTCGGTGCGGTCGAACAGCTCGACGTATTCCGGCGGGAAGTACCGCTGGTCGGTCGGGTTAGTCACCTCGTAGCCGTGGCCCTCCGCGACGGGGTTGATCACCTCGCGCCAGTAGCGGTCGAAGAACTGCGTGTGTTTGGCCTCCTCGTAGATCTGGCTGGAGACGAACATCTGGTCGTTGATGTCCTCCAGCACCATGCCCAGGGGCATGAGGTCCTCCGTGACGGCCTCCTCGCCCGCCCCGAACAGCGCGATGGTCCCGCGCAGGGCGTCGAAGCGTTCCTCGGCGTCGCCCTCGGTGTCGAGCAGGCGCTCGCGGTCCTGCTCGAGCAGCTCTTGGGGGACGTCCTCGTAGGGGTCCCAGTGGCGATAGACGGCGTTGCGGAAGTAGCCGCCGGCGAAGCTGTCGGGGTCGAGGCGCATGTCCCGGCTCGTGTCCTCTACCTGAGTCATACTACCACACCTCACGGACCCGACGGGGTTAGGTGTGGCGCCGATGATTCGAGGTCCATTATGAGCGACAGATCGGCGGCGGGGCCAGGCCGACGAGACCGCACGGTCGACGACCGAAGTCACAAGCGTTTTCGTCGGCGGCCACCGCACTCCGCCTAATGACCGCCTACACCGCAACCGTGACGGTTCGGCTGAAACACGGGGTGCTCGACCCCGAGGCCGAGACGACCCAGCGTGCGCTCGAACGGCTCGGCTTCGAGCTGGCGGACCTCCGGTCGGCCGACCAGTTCGAGATTGACCTCGACGCCGCCGACGCCGAGGCGGCCGCCGACCGCGCCGACGAGATGGCCGAGCGCCTGCTGGCCAACCCCACGATCCACGACTACGCGGTCGCGGTCGAGGAACGCGAGGAATGACTGTCAGCGTCGTCCGCTTCGGCGGGTCGAACTGCGACCGCGACGCTGTCCTGGCGCTCGCGGAAGTCGGCGTCGACGCCGAGCTCGTCTGGCACGAGGACGGCCTGCCCGCCGACACCACGGGGATCGTCCTCCCGGGCGGGTTCTCGTACGGCGACTACCTCCGTGCCGGCGCGATGGCCGCGCGCTCGCCCATCATGGACGAGGTGCGCGCGGCGGCCGCCGACGGCACGCCCGTGCTCGGCGTCTGCAACGGCGCCCAGATCGGTTCGGAGGCCGACCTGACCCCGGGCGCGTTCACCACGAACGAGAGCGCGCGCTTCCAGTGCGAACACGTCCACCTCCGCGTCGAGAACGCCGACACCCCCTGGACGGCGGCCTTCGACGAGGGCGACGTGATCGAACTCCCCATCGCCCACGGCGAGGGCCGCTTCGAGATCAGCGACGACCGGCTGGCCGAACTCGAGGACGACGACCGCGTCCTCTTCCGGTACTGCGACGCCGAGGGCGACGTCTCCCCGGCGGCCAACCCCAACGGCTCGAAACACAGCGTCGCGGGCGTCCTCGGCGAGCGCGACTCCGTCGCCGTCCTCATGCCCCACCCCGAGCGCGCCGCGCTGCCCGACCTGGGCCGCACGGACGGCCAGGGCGTCCTCGAGGGCTTCGCGCTCTAACCGACGGCGACCGCCGAGGCCGTCAGTATTTTTATCTGTTCGCGGTCCGAAAGGAGCGACGGTGAACGGCCGGTGGCGCCCCAGATACTCGCGTTCGCGCTCGTCCTGACCGGGCTCGTCCTGCTTTCGAGCGGCATCTTCGCCTACCGGGCGGGCGTCGTCACCTTCGGCTTCCTCGTCGGGATCGCCGTGGGCTTCGCGCTGACGGGCGCGCTCGGCCAGACCGGCCTCACGCAGCTCGGGACGGTCCTCACGCTGGGGATCGCGGGGCTGTTGCTGGCGGGGTCGCTGTTCGTCGCGGTCGTGGTCGTCCCCGGGGCGGTGACGGGCTTCGCCATCGCGTTCGTGCTCACCGGCGTCGACCCCACGCCCGTCTCGAACCTCCTGAACCCGTTCCTCGTCGTCGGGACGATCCTCGGCGTCGTCGCCGCGATCATGCTCAAGGAGGCGGTCGTCGTGGTCGTCAGCGCGACGTGGGGCGCGCTGCTGGTGTGGGCCGGCGTCGCCACCGACGGAATCGTCCGCTCGCTGGCGGCGCTGCAGGTTCCGACCCCGCCGACGTGGGTGTACGCCCTCGGCATTTTCGGCGCCGTCGTCCAGGGCGCCAGCTGGTACGTCACGCGTCGCTACGACGACGACGAGCTCCGGGCGGCGATCCTCGGCGGGGCCGGGCGTCTGCGCGATCGCGTGACCGGCCGCGTCAGGGGTCGCGACCCCAACGACCCGTTCTGAGGCGGATCGCAACCCATTTACTCACTCGGTGGCACCACCGAGTAATGAGACGGCGACGGTTCCTCCGACGAGCGGGCGCGGGCGTCGGCGCGGCGACGCTGCTGGCCGGTTGCAAAGGCGCGCCCGCGGGCGCGGGCGACGACACGCTGACGGTCGCGACGTACTCGTCGTTCACCGGCGAGGACACCGCCGGCGCGTGGCTCAAGTCCGCGTTCGAGGACGAACACGACGGCGCGACGGTCGAGTTCACGACGCCGCAGAACGGCTTCAACCAGTACATCCAGCGCGCGCAGCAGGGGGCGCCGATCGACGCCGACGTCTACGTCGGGCTGAACACCGGCGAGCTCGTCCGGGCCGATCAGAAGCTCGACCGGCAGCTACTCGCCCCCATCGCGGACGACCTGGAGCACGCCGACGGCGTGAAGCCCGAACTGCAGATCGACCCGCGGGGGCGGGCGATCCCCTACGACACCGGGTACATCTCGCTGGTGTACAACGACCACGAGGTGGACGACCCAGGGACGTTCGACGCGCTGCTCGCCGAGCGGTACCGCGGGGACCTCATCACCGAGAACGCCCAGAACTCCGACACCGGGCGGGCGTTCCTGTTGTGGACCATCCACGAGAAGGGGGCCGACGGCTACCTGGAGTACTGGTCGAAGCTGCTGGACAACGGCGTCCGCGTCCGGAAGGACTGGGAGCCGGCCTACCAGGCGTACACGAAGGGCGAGGCGCCCATGGTCGTCTCGTACTCGACCGACCAGGTGTACTACCACGGCGACGACGTCGACCTCGCCAAACACCAGGTCGGCTTCCTGAACGACCAGGGCTACGCCAACCCCGAGGCGATGGGCGTGTTCGCCGACGCCGACAGCCCGGAGCTGGCGCGGCAGTTCGTCGACTTCGTGCTCACCGAGCGCGCGCAGGCGAAGATCGCGGTCAAGAACGTCCAGTTCCCGGCCGTCGAGGGGGTCGACCCCGGCCGGTCGTTCTCGAAGTACGCCCTGGAGCCGCCGAACCCGGTGACGTTCACCTACGACGAGCTGTCGGGCCGCGTCAGCGGCTGGATCGACGACTGGGCGCGCCAGGTCGCCGGGAACTGATGGGACGGCGGCTCGAACGGGTCGTCCTGCCGGCCGGGTTCGCGCTCACCGCGACCGTGCTCGCGGTCGCGTTCGGCTACCCGGTCGGATCGGTCCTGATCAACGCCGTCGTGCGGGGCGGCCGCCTGACGGTCGCGCCCGTTGTCGACGTGCTGGCCGATCCGTTCTACACCGGCGTCGCCCACTCCCTGGTGACCGACCCCCGGGGGGTTCCCGCGGGGATCGCGTCGTGGGTGGCGGCCGGCGCCCCCGCCGTCCGGCTGGGCCTGTTCGGGTTCACCGCCTACCAGGCGCTGCTGTCGACGCTCGCCAGCGTCGCGCTCGGGTTGCCCGGGGCGTACCTGCTGGCGCGCTACGAGTTCCCCGGACGGTCGACGGTCCGCTCGCTGACGATCCTGCCGTTCGTCATGCCGTCGATCCTGGTGGCGGTGGGGTTCATCGCCACCTTCAGCCGTCACGGGCTGTTCAACGACCTGCTCGGCGTCGTCGGGGTCGGGCCGGTGACGCGGCTGGCGACGCTGCGGATGATCGTCCTGGCACACGCGTTCTACAACGCCCCGCTGGTGATCCGACTGGTCGCCGCGGCGTGGGAGTCGGTCGACCGGCGGCGAATCGAGACCGCGCGGGCGCTCGGTGCCTCTCGGACGCGGGCCTTCCGGGACGTCGTGCTCCCGCAGCTGCTGCCGTCGCTGTTGACCGCCGCGCTGCTGGCGTTCGTCTTCACGTTCATGTCGTTCCCGATCGTGCTGGCGCTGGGTGGATTGCAGCTGGCGACGGTCGAGGTGTGGATCTACGCGCTGGTCGGCGACCTCTCGCTGCACGAGGCGGCCACGCTCGCGGCGCTCGAAACCGCCATCTCCCTGCTGCTCACGTACGCCTACCTCCGCTACGAGGCGCGCCAGGCGGAGTTCGACGCCGGCGGCGGTTCCGCACCGCCGCGCCGGTCCCTGTGGGTCGGCAGCCGAACCCTCGGCGATCCCCGCCGCCTGGGCCTGCTGGCCTACGGCGCCGTCGCCATCGTCGTCTTCGTCGGCCCGCTGGCGAGCGTCGTGATCGAGAGCGTGACCGGGCCAGGCGGCGGGTTCACGACCGCCTACTACCGGTTCCTGCTGGCCAGACAGGCCTCGACGGCCGTCGGGACGGTGAAACCGCTGCCGGCGATCGCCAACTCGCTGGCCTACGGCGCCGGGACGCTCGCGCTCGCGGTGCCGATGGGCGTGGTCGTCGCCGTCGTCGCCACCCGGGACCTCCCGGGGAGCCGGCTGGCCGAGACGATTCTCTCCGCCCCGCTGGCGGTCAGCGGCGTCGTCCTCGGCCTCGGACTGCTCCAGACGTTCGTGTTCGGGACCGTCCTGTTCGGCTACCGGGTGACCGTCGCGGGCCCGCTGGCGATCGTCGTCGCCCACGCCGTCATCGCCTACCCGTTCGTCACCCGGAACGTGGCGCCGGCGCTCGGCGGCCTGGACGCGAGCTACGCCGACGCCGCGCGCTCGCTGGGCGCCACGCGACTGCGGGCGCTGCTCGACGTGGAACTGCCCCTGATCTGGGGTGCGCTGCTGGCCGGCGCGGCCTTCGCGTTCGCGATCAGCGTCGGCGAGTTCGACGCGACGGTGATCCTGGCCAGCGACGTCCACAGCTACACGATGCCCGTGGCGCTGGAACGGTACGTGGGGAACCGCTCGATCGGGCCGAGCCTCGGGCCGGCGACCGCGATGGGCACCGTCCTGCTGGCCGTGACGGCTGCGAGCTTCGTCGTCATCGACCGCCTCGGCGGGAGGGGCCAGCTGTGAGCCACCCCGACCCGGCCGCCACCGCCGGCGTTTCCCTCGAGGGCACGACCGTCGAGTTCGGCGACGTGACGGCGCTCGCCGACGTCTCGCTGTCGGTCCGCCAGGGCGAGTTCTTCACGCTGGTCGGCCCCTCCGGGTGCGGGAAGACGACCGCGCTGCGGACGATCGCTGGCTTCGAGTCGCCGACCGCCGGTTCGGTCGAAATCGGCGGGGCCGACGTCGCCGGCGTCCCGCCCGAGGACCGCGACGTGGGGATCGTCTTCCAGGACTACGCGCTGTTCCCGACGATGAGCGTCCGCGAGAACGTCGGCTACGGCCTGCGCTTCCGCGATCCGCCCGGCGAGGTCTCGGCCCGCGAGCGGGTCGACGACCTGCTCGAACTCGTCGACATGGCCGACCTGGGGGACCGCGACCCGACCGAGCTCTCCGGCGGGCAGCGACAGCGCGTCGCGCTCGCTCGCGCGCTCGCGCCCGGACCCGAGGTGTTGCTGCTCGACGAGCCGCTGTCGGCGCTGGACGCCAAGCTGCGCCAGCGGCTGCGCGTGACCCTCCGGGATATCCAGCGCGAGCTCGGGATCACGACCGTCTACGTCACCCACGACCAGGCCGAGGCGCTGGCGGTCTCGGACCGCGTCGCCGTCGTGAACGACGGCCGGATCGAACAGGTGGGGACGCCCGAGGCGATCTACCGCGAGCCCGCCACCCGGTTCGTCGCCGAGTTCGTCGGCGACAACAACGTCTTCGACGGCGAGGTCGCGAGCGCCGACCCGCCGCGGGTGCGTGTGGACGGGGAGACGATCCCGCTGGCACCCGGGGCCGCCGTCGCGGCGGGCGACGGAGTGACGCTCTCGGTGCGGCCCGAGGCGCTGACGCTCGGCGCCGGCGCCGACGGCCTCGCGGCCACCGTCGAGAGCGTGGAGTTCCTCGGGGACGCGTACGCCCTCCACTGCGCGTGGCGCGGGCGCGAGCTCCTGGTGAAAGCGGGCGAGCGCCGCGACCCCGGCGAGCAGATCCGCGTCGGCGTCGACCCCGGAGACGTCCACCTCGTATGAGCGGCCGTGGAACTCGGGACGGCAGTCGAAGCGGCCATTACCCGCGGGCGCGGAGCGCTTCGCAATGAGCGACCTCGGGAAGGTCGACGCGGCGTTCTTCGCGGACGTGCTCTACCCGAACCTCGGCGCCGGCAGGGCGGACGTCGCACTGGGGCCCCAGCCGGGCGTCGACTTCGGCGTCCTGCGAGTGGGGGCGGACGCTCTCGTCGCGGCGACCGACCCCCTCTCCGTCCTCGCCCCGCTCGGCCTGGAGCGCGGGGCCGAACTGGCGCTCGATATCGTGCTCACCGACGTCGCGGTCTCGGGCATCGCGCCCAGCCACTGCGCGATCGCGCTGACCCTGCCGCCCGAGATGCCCGACGCGGACGCCGCGGCGATCTGGCGGGGCTTCGACGCCCACGCCCGGGCGCTCGGGGTCAGCATCGTCGACGCCCACGTCGGTCGCTACCCCGGCGTCGAGTCGTCGTGGATCGGCGGCGCGACCGGCTTCGGGCTCGGCGACCCGGCCGACCTGATCCGGCCGAACGGCGCTCGTCCCGGGGACGCCGTCGTTATCTCGACGGGGCCGGGCGCCGAGGTCGCGGGACTGGCGTCGCATCTCTATCCCGAAGCGCTGGGCGTGAGCGACGCCGACCTCGCCGCCGCGCAGGACCGGCTGGCCGACGTCCGCGGCGTCGAAGACGCGCTCGCTGCTGCGGGCGCCGGCGACGTCTCGGCGATGCACGACGCCACCGAGGGCGGGATCGTCGGCGGACTGACCGAGATGGCCGACGGCGCGGGCGTCCGCATCGACCTGGACAGTGCGGCCGTGCCGGTCGCGGACGGCGTCGAAGCGGTCTGTGGTGCGCTCGGCGTCGACCCGTGGCACGTGACGAGCTGCGGGACGCTGCTGGTGACGGTCGACCCCGACGACGCCGAGGGGGTCGTCTCGGCGCTCGAAAATCGGGGAACGCCAGCCGCCGTGGTCGGCTCCGTCAACGAGGGTTCGGGTCTGTACGTCGACGGCGAGCGCCGGCGCGCGCCCGAGCGCGACCCGTCGTGGGCGGCGATGGCGGCGCTCGCCGAACGAACCGAGTGAGCGAAAAGCAGCTTACCTGGCCAGCGGCAGGTT
Source organism: Haloarculaceae archaeon (assembly GCA_042217345.1). Lineage (GTDB taxonomy): Archaea > Halobacteriota > Halobacteria > Halobacteriales > Haloarculaceae > Halorientalis. Next base: position 854 of record JBDGSW010000179.1, on the reverse strand, counting down.
GTACCCGGTCTCGCGGCTCAGTACCTCCTCCCAGGTGCGCTCACAGTCGCAGGAGACCTGCTCGAACACCGAGGGGTCCTGCCGGAGGTCGAAGTCCTTGATCGCGGTCTGGACACGGTCGTCGCAGTCGCCGCAGTTGTGCGGCCCGCGGTCGCTGCCGTGGCCGACGGGGTCGGAGACGACGATGACGTCCTCGTCGGCGGTCGACTCGAGTACCTCGGCGACCGACCAGAGCCACGGCGGGCGGTAGCCGCCGTCGTGGTAGGCCTCCTCGACCATCGTGTGGCGCTGGACGTTCGTGGGGTTCATCGAGACGGTGTGACAGCCAGACACGTCCGCGCAGCGCTCGATCGAGCGCCGCATGTCCGCGACGGCCTCCGATTCAGAGAGGAAGAGGGGCTTCATCAGCAGGTAGGCCTTCACGCCCGCGCCGGCCGCTTCGGCCTCGGCGGCCGCGGCCTCGAAGTCGGCGAAGTCGAAGTACTTGTTGACGCAGTCGTGGCGCACCCGGTCGGTCGCGGTCTCCAGGCCGACGGCGACGTCGGTCTCGAGGCCGCGGTCGGTGAAGTCCGCGAGCTTCTGGGACTCGACGAAGTCGGGGAGGGACTCGACGACGATGCGGTCGCGGTCGGCGAAGGTCTCGGCGATCGCCCGCCGGGTTTCCGCCGGGACCTCGCGCTCGTCGAGGAAGGAGCCGGAGGTGTAGATCTTGATCAGGCCGCACTCCTCGTCCGCGTTCTCCCGCTCGTGACGGAGGCAGACGTCGATCTGTGCCATGAGGTCCTCGTGGGAGACCGACCCGCCCTCGACGGACTCGGCGACGTAGCCGCACATGGTGCAGCCGCCGGCGCGGG
>JBDGSW010000160.1:0-20857 GCA_042217345.1 Haloarculaceae archaeon | reverse complement strand
GACAATCCGGGAAGCACGATCATCACAGTGTGACAAGAGTTCTATGACACCCTCATTATTGCTTTAGATAATTAGGCCATCAGTTTATTTACCACGTTCGTTCAACTTGTGGGTATGATTGACAGGGCACAGTTCGCGAAGCTGTTTTCGGCGATGACCGGTCTGTTCGTCGCCCTGCTGGTAGTCGTCGTCGCGACGGGGACGGTGTACGCGTTCCCGATCGCGGGCGTCGGCGGCTTCTACGTCAACGCGACCTCGATGGACGGCCACGACATGGTGTTGTACCCGACGATGGCGCGCACGTCGAACCAGAGCAGCTACCCCCAGGGCGTCATCGAGCTCTCCAGCGGCAACATCACAGGCCTTGAGATCAGCAAGACGATGAACCTCAGCGACTTCACGGACGTGAACGCCATGGGGACGATCCGCCTGCAGATCACCGCCACCAAGACCGACATCGACGCTCCGATGCTCCTCAGAGCCAGCAGCATCAACGCCTCGCAGGCGAACTTCAGCGGCCTGGCGCTGCAGGAGTCCAACACGAACACGCTGAAGTCCGCACCCGGCCCGATCAACATGACCGCGCCCAACACCGTCACCGGTCGCAGCGTCTCGATCGCGGGCAAGAACCCGGGCATCGAGATGAAGGACATGGCGATCCAGACCCACTACCTGGTGAACCAGGACATCTCCCTACACGGCATGAAACTCCAGTTCATGTACGACACCGACAACGACGGCACCTACGAGTTCAAGCTCTGACCGACGTGCGATCGATTCGACACATACCGCGGAAAGAATAAAGGAGGTGCCACGGTTCCATCCGCCACATGCCAGGTCAGAACGACGCCACCGCGCGGAGCCCGACGCCGGCGAGCCGTGACCGGCGGGCGGTCCGTGCGCTTGACGTGGCCACCACCGGTCGCGGACCCGCGGGGTCGGAGCGGCAATGAGGCGTCGCCTGCCGTCGCTCGACCCGCGGGCGGCGATCCAGCGGTTCGGCGAGTGGCGCGCGACGCGGCCGTTCTGGGGCGGCGTGCTGCTGATACTGGGAGGCGTCCTCATGGCCGCGGTCCCGTTGCAGATGTCCTCGTCGCTGCTGCTGGGCAGCTACGTGTCCACGATCGGCCTGCTGTTCGCCGCGCTGGTGCTGCTGGCGGGGGTGTTCGCCCTGTACCGCCCCGAACTTGCCGACCTGCTGGGCATCGCGGGCGCGGTGTTCTCCCTGCTGTCGCTGTTCGGCGCGCTCGGCGGGCTGTTCGTCGGCATGTTCCTCGGATTCGCCGGCGGGGCGTACTGCTTCGCCTGGATCCCCCCGGACGAGCGCGAGGCGTACCTCGCGGCCAGGGCCGCCGACGGCGACGACGGCGACGGCGAGGAGGATGCAGCCGAGGACGACGGCGAGGGGACGGCCTCGCTCACCGGCAAGACCGCCGGCCTGGCGATCGTCGCGGCCCTGCTCGTCCTCGCGGTGCTGGCGTTCACGCTGGCCGCCCCGCCCGCGAACGGGTTCATTCTCGGGTGGGGCTCGACGTCGCAGGGGTACCGGTTCCCCAACCAGACGCAGAACGGCGGGTTCGTCATGTCGACGAGTTCGCTGGCCTCTGGCTTCCTCGCGACCTGGCACCGCTACCAGGCGTGTCCCGACACCTCGAACAACCAGAGTCTCTGCATGGCCGAGTTCGTGGTCAACGACGACCTCGAGATCCACAACGTCACCATCTCGAAGAACATCACCTACAATTCGCCGAACGCGAACTACCAGTATCCGGCTGACGGCAGCGTCGTCATGAAGATCGGCGGCGGGACCATGACCGGCAACCCCTCGCTGAAGATCAACCACTCGGAGCTGTACTTCGATTACTTCGCGAGCGCGAACAGTCTCACCCTCTGTACGCTCGGCCTGAGCTACCATCACGTGTGGTCGCTGTCGCCGTACAGCTGGTATCCCGTTAGCGCCGGTTGTAACTTCGAGGCGACCAACGTCACCATGCTCGCCCATTCGATGTCGGTGACCGATCTCAACGGGAAGAACTTCACCCTCTTCGCGAAGGACGGCGGCTTCCACTCGATCAGGTACAACAAGTCGACCTGCAGCGACGGCGGGGCGTTCAACCCCGGCTGTAGCGACTGACCAGGCCCGAACCATGATCTCGAATCGACGCTTCGCGCTGGCGGTCCTCGGGTTCGTCGCCGCCGGCGTCGTCGGCAGCGCGCTCGTCGTCGCAGCCGCGCCCGGACTGGTGGTCGCCACCGCCGGTGGCATGACCGTCCACGCCAACTCGATGACGTTCACGTCGATGACGGCCTACCCGACCGTCAACCAGACGTCCACCGACAGCCGGCGGCTGCTCGTCACGATCGAGGTCAAGAGCGCGACGGCGGACTCGCTGACGCTGACGAAGACGCTGAACCTGAGCCGCTACGGGGACGTCCCCTCGAACGGCCGCGTCCGCATCCGGCTGCACAGCGACAGCGTCGGGCCCATCGGCAACTCCATCTTCCGCGTCTCGCGGCTGCACGCCGACACCTACGACCTCACCGACTTCACGGTCGACGAGGGCTACGTCGACGAGACCACGCAGAACCCCGCAGGTCCCAGCGACCCGGTCGAGTTGCTCACGACCGGCCAGAGCGGCTCGTTCGGCAACGTGACGATGCACGTCCACAGCATGGCCCTCCAGAAGCTGGCCCTCTCGAACTTCTCCATCCAGTTCCAGTTCGACCCCGACGGCGACGGGGTCTACGAGTACAAGTGAGCGCCCCGGAGTAGCCGCCCGGGAGCGACACGCTCACGGACCGGCGGGCCCGAGTGTTCCGCGTGCGCGATCCGGCGTACCCCGACGACGAGCTGGCCACCCCCCTGGCCGACGACTGCCGGCGCTGTCCCGCACTCGTCGAGGCCCGCGAGCGCATCGCCTGGGGCGTCGGCCCGCTCGACGCCGCCCTCGTCGTCGTCGGTGAGGCCCCTGGCTACGGGAACCCGGACGCCGAGCGCTGGCGCGGCGGCAACTGGACGGGGAAGGCCTACACCGCCCGCCACTCCGGGCGGCGCGTCCGCGCGTTGCTGGCCGACGCCGGCTTCGGCCCAGCCGAGTGTTACTTCACGAACGCGGTCAAGTGCTTCCCGGCCGCCGACGAGCCCGGCGCCGACGGCGAGCCGACCAACCGGGAACCCACCGCCGACGAGCGCGCGAACTGCCGGCCCCACCTCCGCGCCGAGGTCGAGCAGGTCGATCCGGCGGCAGTCGTCACGACCGGGAGACACGCCACGGCGTCGGTCCTGGCCGCCGACGGAGTCGAGCTCGAGAGCTTCCTCGAGACGGTCCTCGAACCGGTCGAGAGCGCGGCGCTTGAGACCACCGTCGTGGCGCTGTTGCACCCCAGCTACCAGGACGTCTGGATCCCGCGCCTCGACCTCGAGACGGACTACGCCGAGGCCGTCGCCCGGACGCTCGCCGCGATCGCGTGACGGCGAGCGGACGGCGCAGCCGTTATCATTCGTTGTATCTCGCCCGGAGAATATTTATTACCCGAAAGACAAGTCCGCACACAGACACCGGAGTGTTGACGTTGGACGTGGGACTGCAGTACACACCGTACACGATACCGTTGCTCCTGGCGGCAGCGCTGAGCGCGCTGCAGGTGTACCTCGGGTGGCAGCGCAGCGACCGGCGCGCGACCAACTGGTACGCGATCACGTACGTCTGCATCGGCGCGTGGTCGCTGATCCAGGCCGCCGTGCTCTCGACCACGTCGGCGGGCGCCGAGGAGACGCTGCTGCTGGTGTTGCTGCCGATCTCGGCGCTGACGGGGCTGAGCTGGGGGCTGTTCGGGCTGATCTACAGCGGCTACGGGGACCGGGTGACCCGGCCGGTGGTCGCGGGCGTCGCCGCCCTCGTCGGGTTCGAGTTCCTGCTGGTGCTGACGAACGGCCAGCACGGGCTCGTGCTCACGAACGTCCACCGCGAGGCGGCGAGCTGGGGACCGATCCTCGCCTACGAGTTCGGCCCGGTGGTCTGGGCGTACGTCGCGATCACGTACGCCGTGTTCGCGGTCGGGACGGCGGCGCTGTTCCAGCGGTTCCTGCGCTCGCGCAACGTCTACCGCAAGCTGTCGTTCTCGCTGTGCATGGGCGGGCTCACCCTCGGGGTGGCCAACCTCACCACGTTCGCGGGCCTGAGCCCGTTCCCGCACCTGACCTTCCTGCCGCTGGTCTCGCTGTTCTGGGCGGTCGTGGCGGTGCTCGTGCTGACGAGCGTCCGTTTCGTCCGGGCGATCCCGCTGGACGCCGTCCTGGCGCGGGTCAATCCGACGTCGAAGACCCTCACGCCGGTCGCCCGGGACACGGTCATGGAGGAGCTGGACAACGGGGTGATCATCCTCGACGACGACGGCCGGATCGTCGACGTCAACCCGCTCGGCCGGCACATCGTCGCCGGTGACCGCTCGGACAGCCGCATCGTCGGCAAGCGGCTGGTCGACGTCGTCGACCGGGAGGTGTTCTTCGACGACGAGCTGCCCTTCCTCCAGCGGGAGGCGCCCGCCGGCGAGTACACCGGCGTCTGGGCGCGGGCCGACGACGGCCGCGAGGTCTGTTTCGACATCACGCTCACCGACATCGAGCGCGAGGACGGCACCGCCTCGGGGCGGGCGGTGCTCGTCCACGACGTCACCGAGCGCGAGCGCCGCAAGCGCCGCCTCGAGGAGCGCACCCGCGAGCTCGAACGCCAGAACGACCAGCTCGAGGACTTCGCCTCGATCGTCTCCCACGACCTGCGCAACCCGCTGAACGTCGCCCAGGGGTACGCCGAGCTGGCCGAGGCCCGCCACGACTGGGAGTTCGCCGACGACATGCAGCAGTCCCTCGGGCGCATGGAGCGCATCATCGAGGACGTGCTGGCGATGGCCCGCCAGGGCAAGACCCTCGACGAGACCGAACCCGTCGACCTGGCCGACCTGGCGCGGACGGCCTGGGGCCACGTCGACACCGGCGAGGCCACGCTGGAGGTCGCCGTCGACCTGACTGTCGAGGCCGACCGCCAGCGCCTCGCGCGGGCGTTCGAGAACCTCTTTCGCAACGCCGTCGAACACGGCCGCCCGGACGTGACGGTCACCGTCGGGTCGCTGGCGGACGGGTTCTACGTCGCCGACGACGGCCCGGGCATCCCCCCGGACGAGCGCGACGACGTCTTCCAGCAGGGCTTCACCACGAGCGAGACCGGGACCGGCTTCGGCCTGTCGATCGTCCGGACGGTCGTCGAGGCCCACGGCTGGGAGATCGCCATCACCGCGAGCGAGCCGGGCGCGAAAGCGGACGGAGGGCCCGGCGCCCGCTTCGAGATCACCGGGCTGGGGTCGGCCGCCCCCGGCGCCCGCCAGCGCGGCACCGCCTGATCGGGTCCCCATCCTCCGGTTCGCAGATCGCCCCGGAGCACGCCGCTGCGGGCGGCTACCAGCCCGCCACCCGAACACATCATCGATGCGACAGTCGCGAGCGGCGCGCGGCGTTCGGCGAGAAGCGGCGGGCAGGAGAAGGTTTTGCGGGGTAGCCCTGGTACGCGAGGGGGCACGAGCTATCAGTGGGAGAGGCGGTCACGGGTAGTTTATCCCATTCCAGAATGTACGGGGGCGTACGATGTCAGAAGACGAGGAGGGTAGCGGACCCTCCAGGGAGCCTGACGTGGGGAGCGACGTCGTGACAGCGGCGGCCGGTGAGGCGAGCGCGGTTCCAGGGGGGAGCGTTCGTCTCGACGGCGAGCGCCGCGTGACGGGTGTCGACGACGCCCTGCTCTCGCTCTCGGGCTACGATCGGACCGACCTCTTGGGCAGGCACGTCTCGACGCTGTTCGAGGCGGCGGACGAGGCCCGACTGGAAGACGCGATCAGCCGCCTGGACGGGGCGTCGAGGGCGCGAGCCACGACGGCGCTGGCGGTCCGGACGGCGGGCGGCGAGACGGTCCCGGTCTCGGTCCGCGTCGAGGCGGCCGAGGCGGACGCGCAGGCGGTGCGCTGCGTCGTCGGCGCGGTCGCGGCGGACGGACAGTCGACCGACGCGCGCGGCGTCGCCGGGGGCGGATCGAGCGGGCCCGCCGACGTCGGCCACCGCGTCGAGCAGACGCTGTCGCGGATCTGCGAGACGACCGACTGGGCGTACGCCGACGCGTGGGCGCCCGACGACGACGGTCGCCTGCGGCTGGTGACGGCCGTCGGCGCCACCGACGCCGTCGGCGGGAGCGAGGGCGACGGACCCCGCTTCGCCGTCGGCGAGGGCGTCGTCGGGCGGGTGTACGCCAGCGGCGAGCCCGAGTGGGTCGTCGACGCTGACAGCGACGAGGCGTTCGGCCGGCGCGAGGCGGCCGCCGACGCGGGCTTTCGGACCGCCATCGGCGTCCCAATCACCGACGGCGAGGAGGTGCTGGCGGTGTTGACCTTCCTGACGAGCGACCGGCGTGAGCCCGACGAGGAACTGCTGTCGTTCGTCAGCGCGATGGCGGTCCAGCTCGGCGACGTGCTGGTCGACTACCGCGAGCGCGAGCACCAGTGGCGCGACCGCGAGCAGTTCGCCGAGATGGTCGACGCCGTCGAGGACTACGCCATCTTCATGCTCGACGCCGAGGGCCACGTGACCACCTGGAACAGAGGGGCCGCACAGATCAAAGGCTACGACGCCGGGGAGATCCTCGGCGAGCACTTCCGGCAGTTCTACACCCCGAAGGACCGCGAGGCGCGCCGGCCCGAGCGCAACCTCGCGGCGGCCGCCGAGCAGGGCCGCATCGAGGACGAGGGCTGGCGCCTGCGCGCCGACGGGTCGCGCTTCTGGGCGAACGTCACCATCACGGCCGTTCGGGACGACGACGGCCAGCTGCTGGGCTACACCAAGGTCACCCGCGACATGACCCAGCGCCGCGAGTACGAGCGCACCCTCCGGCGCGAGCGCGACCTGCTGGAGGGCGTCCTCGACGCCACGCCGGTCGGCATCGCCGTCGTCGACGCGGACGGCCAGATCGTCCGCACAAACACCTTCAGCCGCGAGCGGTTCGGCATCGGCGAGGGCGGCGTCGACAGCATCGCCGAGGCGCCCCTCTACGACGAGGACGGGACCGAACTGCCCGCCGAGGACCGGCCGTCGACAAGGGTGTTCGAGACGGGCGAGCCGATCTACGACCGCCGCCTGGCGATCGAGACCCCCACGGGCGATCGCCGGTCGCTGTCGGTCAACGCCGTCCCGCTGGGCGAGGGCGACGAGATCGACCGGGTCGTCGTCAGCTACGAGGACGTGACCCAGCTCGAAGCCCAGGCCCGCCGGCTGGAACGCGAGCGCGAGTCCCTGGAGTCCGAGCTCGACGACGTGTTCTCGCGCGTGACGGACGCCTTCTTCGCGCTCGACGAGGACTGGCGGTTCACGTTCGTCAACGACCGCGCGGCCGAGCTGCTGGAGGCCCAGCCGGGCGAGCTCGTCGGCGCGAACGTCTGGGAGGCGTTCTCGCCGGCGGTCGACACCACCTTCGAGGAGCGGTACCGCCACGCGATGGCGAACCAGGAGCCCGTCGCCTTCGAGGAGTACTACCCGCCGCTCGGGACGTGGTTCGAGGTGCGGGCCTATCCCTCCGAGACCGGGCTGTCGGTGTACTTCCGGGACGTCACCGAGCGCAAGGAGCGCGAGCGCGAACTCGCTGAGTCCGAGCGGCGCTACCGGACCCTCGCGGAGTACTTCCCCAACGGGGTCGTGACGCTGTTCGACGACGACCTCGTCTACCAGCTGGCCGCCGGCCAGGGCTTCGACCGGATCCCCGTCGAGCCCGCCGACCTCGAGGGGCGGCGCTTCGACGACGCCTGGGACGACGAGACCGCGGACGCGCTCAGGCCGGCGTTCGAGGCGGCCCTGGCCGGCGAGGAGCGGACGATCGAACTGACGTACGCCGGTCGGGAGTGGCGCCTGCACGCCGTGCCGATCACCGACGAGCGCGGCGAGGTGTTCGCGGGCATGACGATGGCCCAGGACGTCACCGAGCAGAGGGAGCGCGAGCGGGCGCTGGCCGAGACCACGGCGCAGCTGGAGGCCGCGACCGAGGCCGCCTCGGTCGGCACCTGGGAGTGGGACCTCCGCGAGGACCGCTTCGTCGCCGGCTCGTGGCTCGCCCGGCAGTTCGGGATCGATCCCGCCGCGGCCGCCGAGGGCGTCTCGATCGACCGGATGCTCGCGTCGATCCACGAGGCGGACCGCGAGCGCGTCGAGGCCGCCATCGACGACGCCATCGAGCGCTGCGGCGAGTACGAGTGCGAGTACCGCGTCCGCGACGAGAGCGGCGACGTCCGGTGGGTCGTCGCCCGCGGCTCCGTCGAGTGCGAGGGCGACGAACCCGTCCGGTTCCCGGGCGCGCTGACGGACATCACGGACCGCAAGCGCTTCGAGGAGACCCTGGAGGCGCTGCACGAGACCACCCGCACCCTGTTCCGCACCGAGGACCGCGACCGCGTCGCCGAGGCCGTCGTCGACGCGGCCCGGGACGTCATCGACCTCCCCGGCGTGGGCGTGTTCCTCGCCGACGAAGACGGCGAGACGCTGTCGCCAGCCGCGGTCTGGACGGCCGAGGGGCTGATCGGCGACGTCGACCTCGGCCCGGTGCCGGTCGCCGACGAGAGCCCGCTCGGGCGGTCGTACGCCACCGGGGAGGCGATCGCCGTCGGCGACGTCCGGTCCGAGATGGACGTCGACGACGAGGGGTTCGACCTCCGCGGGACGGTGTTCGTCCCGCTGGGCGAGCACGGGGTGCTGGTCGTCGGCTCGCAGGATCCCGGCGCCGTCGACGAGCAGACGCGGCGCCTCGTCGAGCTGCTCGCGGCCAACACGCAGGTGGCGCTGGACCGCCTCGACCGCGAGCGCGAGCTCCGGCAGTACGAGCACGCGCTGGAGACCGTCGACGACGGCATCTACGTCCTCGACGGGGACGAGCGGTTCGTCCTGGTCAACGACGCCTACTGCGAGCTCGTGGGCCACGACCGCGAGGAGCTGCTCGGCCGGTCCGCCCGGGACGTCATCTCCGAGACCGGCGCCAGCGAGGCCGAGGCCGTCGTCGAGAGCTTCGAGCGCGGCGACCGCGAGCCGATCACCGTCGAGGCGACGCTCGAGCGCCCGGACGGCAGCGAGTTCCCCACCGAGGCGACGGTCACGGCGATCGAGCTCGGCGACGGCGAGGTCGGCCGGGCCGGCGTCGTCAGGGACGTCACCGAGCAAAAGCGCCGCGAGCGCGAGCTCGAGCGCTACGAGACCATCGTCGAGACCGCCAACGACGGCATCTACACCGTCGACAAGGACGGCCGGTTCACGCTGGTCAACCGCGCGTACGCCGCGATGGTCGGGCGCGAGCCCGCAGACCTGCTCGGCGAGCACGCCGCCGATGTGGTCGAGCCCGAGCTACACGAACGTGCCCGCGAACTCGGGGAGCAGCTCGAGCGCGGCGAAGCCGAACGGACGTCCCTGGAGGCGACGATCACCCGGCCCGACGGGAGTACGATCGAGGCCGAAGCGACGTTCGCGCTGGCGGCGGAGGGCGACGAGCGCGAGCGCGTCGCCGTCGTCCGCGACATCACGGACCGCAAGCGCTTCGAGGAGACCCTCGAGTCGCTCCACGAGACGACCCGGACGCTCTTCCGTGCCGAGGACCGCGACGCAATCGCCGACACCATCGTGGACACCGCCACGGGCGACCTGGACCTGGGCGGCGTCGCGGTGTACCTGCGCGACGACGATGTCGGCGACCTCTACCCGGCGAGTCAGTCGACCGGGGCGGTGTTCATGCGCGAGGGCGGCCTCCCGCGCATGCCGGCCGACGACAGCTCGATCACCGGTCGGGTCTACGGCGCCGGCGAGGTCGCCCGCTTCGACGACGTCCGGGACTCGCCGCACCTCCAGGACGAGGGGACGGGAATGCGCAGCGGCCTGTTCGTCCCGCTGGGGGAACACGGCGTCGTGATCGTCGGCTCGGAGACCGTCGGGGCGCCCGACGGCCAGACCAGGCGTCTTGTCGAGCTGCTCGCCGAGAACGCGCGGACGGCGCTGGACCGCCTCGACCGCGAGCGGGCGCTCGAGGAGTCCCGGCGTCGCTACGAGACGCTCGTCGAGCACTTCCCGAACGGCAGCGTCACGCTGTTCGACCGGGACCTGCGCGTCATCCTGAGCGGCGGAGAGTCGTTCAAGCACTTCGAGTACGGGCCCGACGATATCAGGGGGGTACAGCTGGGTGACGCTCTCTCGGCCGAAGAGGCCGAGCAGCTACTCCCGCGCTATGAGGCAGCACTCGACGGCGAGACCAGCACCTTCGAGCTGGAGATGGGCGACCAGATCTTCCAGTTCTACGTCCTGCCGGTTCGCGACGAGCACGGCGACGTCTTCGCCGGCCTGGTGATGAACCAGAACGTGACCACCGAACGCAAACGCGAGCGCGAGCTGCAGACCCGCGTCCGCCAGCAGGAAGTGGTCACGCGGCTGGGCCAGGAGGCGCTGGGGACCGAGGACCTCGACGAGCTGTTCGATCGGACGGCCGAGCTGCTCACCGAGACGCTGGAGACCGACTACTGCGAGATCCTCGACCTGGAGCCCGAGGCCGACGAGCTGCTGTTGCGCGCGGGCGTCGGCTGGCGCGACGGCGCCGTCGGCGAGGCGACGGTCCCCACCGAGGAGGGCTCGCAGACGGGCTACACGCTGCTGACCGACGATCCCGTCGTCGTCGAGGACCTCGGCGCCGAGACGCGCTTTACCCGCCCCGACTTGCTTTCGTCCCACGGGGTCGAGAGCGGGATCACGGTCATCGTCGGCCCGGTCGCGGACCCGTGGGGCGTGCTCGGCGTCCACGACACCGAGCCGGGGACGTTCTCCGAACAGGACGTCACCTTCGTCCAGAGCGTGGCGAACATCCTCGCGACGGCCATCGACCGCACCGAGCACGAGCAGGCGATCCTCCGCCAGCGCGAGCGCCTGGCCGCGCTGAACGACCTCAACGGCGTCGTCCGCGACATCAACGAGGCGCTGGTCCGCCAGTCCACCCGCGAGGAGGTCGAGAACGTCGTCTGCGAGCGGCTGGCGGCCGCCGAGTCCTACGAGTTCGCCTGGATCGGCACCCTCGACAGCGCCAGCGACGTCGTCGACGTCCGGACCGAGGCCGGCGTCGAGGGGTACCTCGACGACATCGAGATCACGGTCGGCCCCGACGGACCGATGGGCCCGACCGCGCGGGCGCTGCGCACCGGCGAGATGCAGGTGAGCCAGTTCTCGCAGGACGACCCGACCCTCGAGCCGTGGCGCGAGCACGTCGCCGAGTACGGCTACCGGGCGTCGGCGGCCATCCCGATCGCCTACGAGAACACGATCTACGGCGTGTTGAACGTCTACGCCGACCGCCCGGACGCCTTCGGCGGCGAGGAGCGGGCGGTCATCGCCGGCCTCGGCGAGATGATCGGCCACACGATCAACGCCATCGAGCGCAAGCGCTTCCTGATGAGCGACGAGGTAATCGAGGTCGAGCTGCGCATCGAGGACGTCTTCGAGATGCTGGACCTGGACGTCGAGCCGGGCGGCGAGATCACGCTCAGCCAGACGATCCCCCTCGGCGACGAGGAGTACGTCGTCTACGGCTCCGCCACCGGCGACGGGCGCGAGACGCTCGACGCCCTCGTCGAGAGCCTCAAGCACTGGGACTCGGTCCGGGACATCGGCGAGCAGCGCTTCGAGCTGAAGCTGTCCGAGCCGCCCGTGACGTCGCTGATCGCCGGCCACGGCGGGCGGGTCCGCCGGGCGACCATCGAGGGCGGCACCTACCACATGACCGTCGAGCTGCCGCCGGACGCGGCCGTCCGCGAGGTCGTCGACGGGGTGAAGTCGGCCTACCCCGAGACGGAGGTGCTCGCCCAGCGCCAGACCAGTGCCAGCGGGCGCGTCCCCGGCCGCTACGGGTTCGACCTCGCGGAGATCCTGACCGACCGCCAGCTCTCGGCGCTGGAGGCCGCCTACTACGCCGGCTTCTTCGAGTGGCCCCGCGAGAGCACCGGCCAGGACGTCGCCGAGTCGCTGGGCGTCAGCGCCCCCACCTTCCACCAGCACCTGCGGGCAGCCGAGCGCCGCATCCTCGAGGCGGTCGTCGAGGGGCGCGAGGCCGAGGCGTGAGGGCGCCGCGACCCCTCGGACCGCCCTGACAGTCACGATCGCGTATGCTAGTTTGTTAGGAGGGTGGCTTAACCCCCGAGCCCTGCCAGTGGTGACAAGATGACAGCAGCCGATTCGACCCGGGCCGACGCCCGGTGGCCGTTCGACGCGCTCACCTCGCCGCTCGACCGCCGTCTCCTCCGCGCGCTGACGACCCGCGACGGGGCCGTCCCGCTGGCCGAACTCGCCCACGCCCTCGCCGCCGAGGCCGACGGCGGCCCGCCCGCCGCCCCGGCCGTCCAGCGTCACCGCGTCGCGCTCGTCCACGAGCGCCTCCCCCGCCTCGACGAAGCCGGCCTGCTCGTCTACGACGACGCCGAGGGCCACGTCCGCGCGCGCCCGGCCGCCCGCGCCGTCGTCGACCACCCCGCCTGGCAGCACGTCGAGGCCGTCGACGCGCCCGTCGAGACGGTGCTCTCGGCGCTCTCGAACGAGCGTCGCCGGCGCGCGCTCGCCGCCTTCGAGGCCCGCGGCACGGTTGCCTCGCTGTTCGGCCTCGCGACCGCGGTGGCCGCCGCCGAGGGCGAGGGCACCATCGCCACGCTGGAGCGCGATCGCGTCGACGCCGTGCGGACGACGCTGCACCACGTCCACCTGCCGACGCTAGACGAGGCGGGGCTAGTGACCTACGACGCCGCGGCGCGCACCGCCTCCCTCGAGGCCGACCGGGCGTTGATCGAGTGCTGGGCTGCCGAGGCGCCCGCGGCGGCGGCCCCCGCCAGCCCGCGGCCGCGTCCGACGGCCGTCGACGAGTCCGTCTGGACGGTCGAGGGCCGGGCGGACGTGAGCGAGCGCGCCCGGGCGCTGTGCGACCACGCCGACGAGGAGCTGTTCGCCGTCTTCACGACCGACGGCCTGCTGGGGTCGGGCTCGATCGACCGGCTGCGCGCCGCGACCCAGCGCGGGGTCGACGTCACCGTCGGCTCGCGCAACGCGGCCGTCCGCGACCGCGTGCGCGAGGCGGTGCCCGACGCGACCGTCTGGGAGCCGCGCCTGGACTGGCTGAACCTCCCGCCGGCACGGGGCGGCCGCCTCGGCCGGCTCGTGTTCGCCGACCGCCGGGCGGCCCTGCTGGCGACGCTGTCGGCCGAGTCGGCCGTCGACGCCCCCGCGGAGATCGCGCTGACCGGCGAGGGCGAGCGCAACGGGCTGGTCGTCCTGCTCGCGGACCTGCTGGGCCCCCGGCTGGAGCACCTCGACGAGCAGAGCGCCGACTTCCGCTCGCGGACGACGCTGTAGCCGGTGGGTCTATAGGCCGGCCCGCAGAAGCCCGCGGCGTATGAGCGGAGCCGTCGCGCTGTTCCGGCTGGTCGCCGGGTCGAACCCGATCGTCCAGGGCCTGGTCGGCGGGATCGTCATCGCGGCGCTGAACCTGCTGGGCGCGACGCTGATCCTCTTCTGGCGCGATCCCAGCGACCGCGCGCTCGACGGCGCACTCGGGTTCGCGGCGGGCGTGATGCTCGCCGCCTCGTTCACGAGCCTCATCATCCCTGGCATCGAGCAGTACGGCGGCGGCGACCCCGTGCCGGTGCTGATCGGCGTCGCGCTGGGGGCGCTCTTTCTCGACCGGGCCGACGGGCTGGTGCCCCACGCCCACTACCTGCTGACCGGCGAGCGCCGACCGGACGCGGCCGACCCGGGCGAGTCGCTGTCGGCCGAGGGCGAGCGCCTCGCGCCGGTCGTGCTGTTCGTCCTCGCGATCACGCTGCACAACATGCCGGAGGGGCTGGCCGTCGGCGTCGGCTTCGGCGCGGCCGCGGACGACCCCGCGCGGCTGGGCGAGGCGCTGTCGCTCATGCTCGCCATCGGCATCCAGAACATCCCCGAGGGACTGGCGGTGTCGGTCGCGGCCGTCAACGCCGGGCTTGACCGGCGGGCCTACGCCGTCTTCGCCGGCGTGCGCTCCGGGCTGGTCGAGATCCCGCTGGCCCTGCTGGGCGCGGTGGCGGTGTCTCTGGTCTCGCCGCTGCTCCCCTACGCGATGGGCTTTGCCGCCGGCGCGATGCTGTTCGTCATCTCCGACGAGATCGTCCCCGAGACCCACACCGGCGGCCACGAGCGGATCGCCACGCTCGGGACCGTCCTCGGCGTGATCGTCATGCTGTACCTGGACGTCAGCCTCGGGTGAGCCCGTCGGTTCGGCGGCGTGAACTGCCGCGAACCTATTAGCCGCCGCCGTGGCTTCCCACGGCAATGCTCCCTGGTCGAACCGCGCGCCTGCTGGGCGCGGCCGTCGCCGTCGTCGTCGTCCTCGCGGCGACGGCCGTCGGCGCGCTCGCGGCGACGGGCTCGCTGTCGGCACCGACCGTCGAGAACACGTCCTACGGCTGGGGGACGGTTACCAACGACACGACGGCGATCCAGACGCGGGTGGTCGTCGACAACCCCAACCCGCTGCCGATCCCGCCGGTCGTCCACGTCGGCTACACCGCCACGCTCAACGACGTCACGCTCGCCCACGGCTCGCGCGGCGGGATCGGCTTCGCCCCCGGCCGGAGCGAACTGTCCCTGACAGCCGAGATGCCCAACGACCGGATCGCCCAGTGGTGGGTCCACCACGTCAACGACGGCGAACGCTCGACGCTGCGGGTGAACGCCACCGTCTCCGCGCCCGGGTTCTCCCGGCAGCTCCCGGCCAAGGAGACGACGATCGAGACGGACGTCCTCGGCGGGTTCACCCGGGAGGAGACCGAGACGGTCCGCGTCCGGGGCGAGCCGTTCGTCCGCGTGCGCGACCAGCGCGCGTCGTGGGGTACCGCCACCAGCGAGACCATGCCGCTGTCGATCGGCGCGACGCTGACGAACGCCCACGACTACCCGATCACGCTCGACGGGCTGGCCTACGAGGTGCGCATGGGCGGGGTGACCCTCGGCGCGGGCAACGTCAGCCGCTCGCTGGACCTCGCGCCCGGCGACTCGGGGCGGCTGAACGTCACGGCCGCCCTGGACACGCCGAAGATGGCCGACTGGTGGGCCCACCACGTCCGCAACGGCGAGCGCAGCAACGTCAGCGTCGCGATGTACGGGCTCGTCGACGACCACGGCGAGCGTGTGCGCGTCCCCGTCCCGATCTTCGAGAAGCGCGAGCGCCTCACCACCGACGTCCTCGGCGACGGGTCGACGAGCGTCGAGGCGCTGCCCGGCGGCGGCCGCCGGCAGTTCCAGTGGCCGACCGTCGAGAACACCACCCGCTCGTGGGGCCGGGTCACCGACAGCACAACCCAGATTCGGACGACCGGTACCGTCGACGCCCCGGACGGCCGCGTCGCCGACCTCCTGTCGCTGCTGGTCAGTCAGCGCACGACCGTAAACGGCGTGGCCGTCGCCGACGGCCGGACCCGCGTCGCCGACCTCCACCCGGGCGAGAACGACCTCGCGATCACCACCGCGATGGACAACGGGAAGGTCCCCGAATGGTGGGCCAAGCACCTCAACCAGGGCGAGCGCTCGACGGTCGTCACCCGACCGTCGGTGAGAGCCGACGTCGGGTTCACCACCTTCGACGTGCGGTCGAACGCGACGCGGCAGACGGTGACGACCGACCTGCTGGCGGGCATGAACGGCCCGCGCGACGAGACCGTCCGCGCCGGCGGGCGCGACGCGATGACCATCCACCGCGTCAGTTCCTCGTGGGGCCACGCGACGCCGCAGGTCGCGCCGCTCGACGCCAGCGCGCGGGCCACTAACGAGTTGCCCGCGCCCGTGACCATCGACAGTATCCACTACACCGTCCGGCTCAACGACGTGACGCTGGCCGACCGCTCGGCCCGCGTCGGGAAGACCATAGCCCCCGGCGAGACCGCAACCGTCCCCGTCCACATGGTGCTCGACGACTCGAAGATGAGCAAGTGGTGGGTCAGCCACGTCCGCAACGGCGAGCGCTCACAGCTGCACGTCCAGGCCGTCGCGACCGTCACCGCCGCCGGCCAGACCGATCAGGTCCAGCTGGACTCGCTCGGTCAGGACCGGACGATCGCGACCGACCTGCTCGCCGACGGCTGAGCGGCCGCGGAGAAACCTGAAGTTGCGGCTCGGCCGCTATCACGCGGGCGCTCGGACCCGTTCGACGATCGACAGCGGGGGTTACACCCGCTCGATGATGGTGGCGATGCCCTGCCCGAAGCCGATGCACATCGCAGAGAGGGCGTAGTCCTGGCCCGTGCGCTCCAGTTCGTGAGCGAGCTTGGTCAGCAGCATCGAGCCGGTCGCGCCCAGCGGGTGGCCGTGGGCGATCGCGCCGCCGTTGACGTTGACGTCCTCCCAGGAGGCGCCGGTCTCCTCGAGCCAGGCGGCGACGACGGCGGCGAACGCCTCGTTGACCTCGAACAGGTCGATGTCGGCGACGTCCATGTCGGCCTTCTCCAGGACCCCCTCGGTCGCCGGGATCGGCCCCTTCAGCATGGTGACCGGGTCGACGCCGACGACCTCCGTGGCGACGATGCGGGCCATCGGCTCCCAGCCGTGCTCGTCGGCGGCGTCCTCGCTGGCGACCAGCACCGCGGAGGAGCCGTCGACGATGCCCGAGGAGTTACCGGCGTGGTGGACGCCGTTGCCCTCCTCGCGGAAGGAGAGGGGCAGGCCGGACAGCGTCTCCAGGTCCGTCTCGGGGCGGGGGTGTTCGTCCTGCTCGACGGTGACGGGCTCGCCGTCGAGTTCGGTCTCGACGGGGACGACCTGATCGTCGTAGCGGCCCTCCTCCCAGGCCTCGCCCCAGCGGCGCTGTGAGTCGACGGCGATCTCGTCGAGCTCCTTCCGGCTGAAGCCGTACTCCTCGGCGATGCGCTCGGCGCCCTCGCCCTGGGTGGTCACCTCGTCGAAGTGCTCGAAGTAGGTGTCCGTCACGCTGTTGCCGTCCGAGCCCATCGGGACGCGGGTCATGTGCTCGACGCCGCCGCCGACGAGGACGTCGTGCTGGTCGGCCATGATCGCCGAGGCGGCGAAGTTGATCGCCTGCTGGCCCGAGCCGCACATGCGGTTGAGCTGGACGCCCGGCACGCCGTCGCCCCAGCCGGCGACCATCGGCGCCAGGCGCGCGATGTTCAGCCCCTGTTCGTCGACGGGCGTGACACAGCCGTAGATCACGTCCTCGATCGTCTCGGGGTCGAAACCGTTGCGCTCCGCGAGCGCTGTCAGCGGCGCCGCCGCCAGGTCCTGGGGGTGGGTGTCCCGGAACGAGCCGTTGCGCTTGCCGAACGGTGTCCGCACCGCGTCGACGATGACTGCGTCGTTCATGGTGACCACGTATCATCCGAAACCGGTTAGGTGTTTCCTCCCGCGGCGCCCACGGCCGGCGACGCCGTCGCGCCGACGGTGGCAGATGGAAGAGTATTTCCCCGAGACGTGCCAAGGTACTAACGATTCCGGGACGGCGAGCGGTTCGCTGCGGTGGGGGTCGCGGCGTCGATCCGAACGCGTCCCGGGAGTGACGACCATGCCCTCCCAGTCTTTCGAGCCGACCGACGCCGACGGGGTATCGGGGAACCGACCGACGACCGCGCGCCGCCGACTGCGACGGTGGCACGCCGCCGCTCGCCGCCACGAGCGGCTGCTGTGGGCGATTGCGCTCGCCACCCTACTGGCCGACGTCGCGCTGACGGCCTACGGGCTGCGCGTGGGCCTCACGGAGGGGAACCCGATCGTCCGGGTCGCCCTCCTCCACAGCGGGTTCGCGGCGATGGCGGGGCTCAAGCTCCTGTCGCTCGCCGTCGGCCTGGCGGCGTGGGCGCTGTTGCCCCGCCGGCACCGCGCGGTCGTGCCGCTCGGGCTCGCGCTCCCGTGGGGCGGGGCAGTCGTCTCGAACGCCGCGCTGCTGGCGGGCTGACCCCCCGCGAGCGCGTACCCTTTTGGGCTCGCCGGTCGAACGACGCCCCGATGCCAGACGATTGTATCTTCTGTCAGATCGTGGCGGGGGAGATCCCGAGCCACACGGTGTACGAGGACGACGACGTGCTGGCGTTCCTCGACGCCAACCCGCTCGCCCCAGGCCACACGCTCGTCATCCCGAAGGAACACCACGAGAAGCTCGAAGACCTGCCCGAGGACCTGGCCACGGAGCTGTACGGGGCCATGCACGACCTCGTACCGGCGATCGAGGCGGCCGTCGACGCCCCCGCGAGCAACGTCGGCGTCAACAACGGCGAACAGTCCGGCCAGGAGATCCCGCACGTCCACTTCCACGTCGTCCCGCGGTTCGAGGGCGACGGCGGCCGCCCGTTCCACGCCGTCGGCGGCTCGGCGCCCGACCTCGACGACGACGAGCTCGCCGCCATCGCCGACGACATCGCGGACGCGCGGTGACGTACCAGTTGGGATCCGTACACTTTTATCCGAAACCGGGGCAACCGCGGGTATGACCAGTGCAGACGCACTCGCGCTCGTGGGGGCGACCGGGGGAGCGGGAACGACGCGGCTGACGGTCGAGTTCGGCGCGACGCTCGCCCGCGCCGGCCGCGACGTCGCCCTGCTGGACGCCGCCTACGCCACGCAGGGGCTCGCCAGGCACGTCCCGGGCCGGATCGACCCCGACGTGACCGCCCTGGTGACCGACGACGCCGACGCCGACTTGGCCGCCGGGCTACTCGACCACCCGGCGGACCTCCCGGGGCGGCTGGCGGTCTGTCCCGCCAGGGCACCCTTCGAACGGCTCGCCCGCGCCAAGCACCGCTCGGCCGCCGAGCGCTTCGAGGACCTGCTCGCGACCGCCGCCGGCCGGTTCGAGCACGTCCTCGTGGACGTGCCGCCGGTCGCGGACAACCAGGCCGTCGCGGCGGTGACCGCCAGCGACCGCGTCGCGCTCGTCGCGCCCGCGACCGAACGGGGCGCTGACCGGCTGCCGACGGCCCGCGACCGCCTGCGCGACCTGGGCACCGGCGCCGACGCCGTGATCGCGAACCGGGCCGGCGGGGACGGACCCTTCGACGGGGCGGACGCCCGCATCCCGGAGAGCGAACACACCGCGATCGCCGACCTGCCGGCCTGTGGCGACCCCGATCCCGAGTTCGCGCCGGCCGTGGCGGACGCCGTCGCGGTGGCGCTCGGGCTGGACGAGTCCCTCGGTCTCTCGTTCCCGGAGGCGGGGTGGCTGTGAGGGGGGAGGTCGACGAGCGAGCGAAGCGAGCGAGGAGACCTCCGAATCAGCGAACGGGGAGGCGAAGCCGACCCGTGAGCACTACGGGCGAGGTCGACGAGCGAGCGGCGACCTGCGGGCAGCCGCGCGGCTCGCGGTTGCACCGCTCGCCGTTTCGAGGCGTTCGCGTCGCTCACGCCTCGCGTCCCCCGCCGGGCCGCTTATACCTACCGGCGAGCAAGAACGGACATGACCAAAGAGCCCTGCGACGGTTGCGGCCGCCGCATTCGGATCGCCGGGGGCATCGGCGACTTCTGGTCGTTCACCACCGGGAGCACCGGCGGGATGACCCTGGAGCTGGCCGACGGCTCGGAGTTTTTCCTCTGTCACGACTGCATCGACCAGCTGCCCGACGACCGAGAGGTGACCGCCGGCGACGTGCGGGCGCTGCCGGGCGAGGCGGACTGATGGTACCCGCCACGTCGCACCGAGCCGATGACTTTACCGTCCCGTGGTCTGACCTCCTGACGTGAACCCCGCCCGGATCCACGACGCCTTCCCGGCGCCCTCCTACCGCGGCGCCCAGGAGCAGGCCCTGGACGACATCCGCGAGGCGTTCGCGGCCGGCAACGACGTCGTCCTCGTGCGCGCGCCCACCGGCAGCGGGAAGTCCCTGCTCGCCCGCGCCATCGCCGGCTGCGCCCGCCGCGCCGGCGAGGCCGAGGCCCACGAGTCCATCGGTGCCTACTACACCACGCCGCAGGTCTCCCAGCTCGACGACGTGGCCGGCGATCCGCTGCTGGAGGACCTCAACGTCATCCGCGGGAAGAACAACTACTCCTGCATCCTCCCGGGCGAGACGGACACGCCGGTCAACCAGGCGCCCTGCGCCCGCGAGCGGGCGTTCGACTGCCAGGTGAAACACCGCTGTCCGTACTTCTCCGATCGCTCGATCGCCTCGAATCGCAACGTCGCGGCGATGACGCTGGCCTATTTCATGCAAACTGCGGGGTCGGACGTCTTCGGCAAGCGCGACGTCGTCGTCGTCGACGAGGCCCACGGCCTGGCCGAGTGGGCCGAGATGTACGCCACGATCGACCTCTCCCCGCGGACCGTCCCCGTGTGGAGCGGCGTCGAACCGCCGGCGATCGACGGGCTGGACGACGCCGAGGGCTACGCCGAGCAGGTGATGCGGATCTGTTCGCGCCGCCAGGAGGAGCTGCGGGGCAACGTCGAGCTCGAACCCGACGAGGTGGCCGAGCGCGACCGACTCACCGAGCTAATCTCCGAGCTGCAGTGGTTCCTCGAGGACTACCGCAACCCCGAGAGCAACACCACGTGGGTCGTCGACCAGCCCGACGGCGGGGGTGGGGCGGTGACGATCAAGCCGATGAACCCCGAACAGTACCTCAAACACACCGTCTGGGACCGCGGCAACACGTTCGCGCTGCTGTCGGCGACCATCCTCAACAAGGACGCCTTCTGCGCGGGCGCGGGCCTGGACCCCGACCGCGTGGCGCTGGTCGAGGTCGAACACACCTTCCCCGTCGAGAACCGCCCGCTGTACGACGTCACGCAGGGGAAGATGA
>JBDGSW010000080.1:0-20943 GCA_042217345.1 Haloarculaceae archaeon | reverse complement strand
CGCGAGTTACACGTTCAAAGAGTCCGACGACGAGCGCGCGCCCGTCTACCTGCTGTTGCCGACGGGCCAGCGGGCCAACCGCATCTTCGTCGTGGGGACGCTGACCGAGACCGAGGACGTCGGCGAGGACAGCGAGTACTGGCAGGGGCGGGTCGTCGACCCGAACGGCGACACGTTCTTCATGTACGCCGGGCAGTACCAGCCCGACGCCGCCAGCATGCTCCGCGAGCTGGAGCCGCCGGCGTACGTCTCGGTCGTCGGCAAGCCCCGGACCTACGAGACCGACGACGGCGAGGTCAACGTCTCGGTCCGGCCCGAGTCGATCACGCTGGTCGACGAGGCCACCCGGGACCGCTGGGTCGTCGAGACGGCCGAGCGCACCCTCGATCGCATCCGCGCGTACCAGGCCGCCACCGACGAGGAGGGCGGGCCGGCCACCGACGAGTACGTCCAGATGGCCACCGAGGAGTACGACCTGCCCGTCGAGAACTACCGGCGGGCGGTCGTCGAGGCGCTGGAGAGCCTGGAGTCGGCCGACGGCGAAGCCGTCGAAGCCGACGACTGATCGGCCTCAGGCGCCGAACAGTCCCTGAAACCCCGTTTTTCGCGCCGACGCGTGGCGAGCGGCCGCGCCGTCTGGATGACGAACTGAGCGCCAGTGAGTGTGAATGGAGTAACGGACTCGCAAGCGTCCCGCCGCAGCCGACACGTAGCTCGAAAGAACGCGTATTTCTGTCTCGGTGGACCTACCGGTCGTCCCCGGATTGAGAGACGGGTGTTACGCCGGCGAGTCGGTCGGCACGGACAACACCCACGCCCGGCACGAAGATCGACATGTATGTCCCTGACTACCCTCGCTTCAGACCGCAGTGGTACTCGCTCGACCGCCCCGACTGGCCCGACTGGCTCGACGACGAGCGCTGGTTCCCGCCCGGCGACCGCGAGCTGTTCGTCCGCGGCCGCGTCGGCCTGAACGCGGCGCTCGGACAGCTCCCGCCGGCCGACGGCGACGTCGCCCTGCTACCGGCTTACGCCCCGTTCAGCCTCGTCGAGGTGTTCGAGGAGTGTGGCTACCGGGTGCGGTACTACCCGATGGAGCCGGACCTGACGCTGCCGGCCTCGCGCGTCGCCGACCGGATCACCGCGCTGTCGCCGTCGCTCGTCCTGTTCGCGCACTTCTTCGGGTTAGTCGACCCGGCGTTCGACGAACTCGCGGGGCGAGCGCGCGACGCGGGGGCGACGATCGTCGAGGACTGCGCGCGGGCGGCGTTCGCCCGGCGAGCCGACGGGACGCCGCTGGGGGCGACGGGCGACATCGCGATCTACAGCCTGTACAAGACGCTGCCGATCCCGAACGGAGGGCTCGTGATCGCGCCCGACCTGTCGATCCCGTCGGCCGCGGGGTCGACGCCCGACGGGGGCGCGGCGCTGAAGAGCGCGGCCGTCGACACCTTCCGGCGGATGTCGGTACCGCCGGTGCGGATGTTCGGGCTGACCGAGCCGATGGCCCGCAGCGTCGAGGAGGCGCGGTCGGCCGACCGCTCGCTCGATCGCCTGCCGACGACGCGGCCGGGGCGAGTGAGCGCGAACGGCCTCAGCCAGGTCGAGCCCGAGCGGGTGGTCGCCCAGCGCCGGTCGCACTACCGGGCGCTGCGGCCGGCGCTGTCGGCGGTCGACGGGATCGAGGTGCTGTCGCCGCCGGCGCACCGCCACGACTGCCCGTTCGGGGTGACGGTGCGGGCGCCGACGGCAGCCGTCCGCGATCGGCTGTACCGCGAGCTGCGCCTGGCCGGGCTGCCCGCGGAGGTCTACCGGTGGCCCGCGCCGGCGCCCGAGGCCGCAGAGGCGGGCGCCCAGGCGATCCGCCGGCGGGTGCTCGTGGTGCCGACCCACCAGCAGCTGTCGACGCCGGCGCGTGACCGCATCGTCGACGTGGTTGCGGCGGCGGCCGCTGCCGGCGAGTGAGTCGCGGCGGCCGGTGCGCGACGCGAAGCGGCGTGCGACTGTCTGACGAAGCGTTAAGTGGGTGTACGAACGACGATACCCCACGATGGGCAACAAGAACAAGACGATCTCCTTTCGCGTGAGCGAGGAGAAGTTCGAGACGCTGCGGGAGATCGCCGAGGAGCGAGACCTCTCGCTGTCGGCGGTGTTCCGCGATTACGTGGACATGCTCGTTGCCCACGACGGCCAGATCGAGGTCGTCCCGGAACACGAGGTCGCCGAGGCCGAGGACAGCGAGCCCAGTTTCCCGCCGAAAGTCGAGGTCCCCAAGAGCTTCATCCGCGAGCACGAGCGCCTGGAGCTGGAGGCCGACCACCTCCGCGAGCAACTCGAAGAGCACAAGCGCTACGTCACCCAGCTGCGCCAGCGACTGGACGACCACGACGCCGACGAGGACGTCATCCAACTGGAGGACCTGGACGACGCCGGCGACGAGGACGAGGAGAGCTCGCCGTACCGGATCGGCAGCTTCGAGGACTCGCTCTGACGTTATCTCACTAGATCGCGGCGCGTCTCGCTGGCTTTTCGCTCGACCTCGTCGTTGCCGTCGACGGCCGCGAGCGTCTCGACGGCCTCCAGGGTGCGCACGGAGTCGTCGAGGAACGAGAGGATGTCACCCGGGTAGGCGTACAGCATGTAGTCGTCGCCCATCACGTCGACGATGGCGTCGGGGCCCAGTCCCTGGGCGCGCAGCTCGAGGAGGTACTCGACGAACTTCTCCTCGGGGTGGCCGCAGTGGGGGCTGGCCTCGCAGTCGCAGTCCAGGAAGTCCTCGGCGAACTCCAGGACGCGGTCGCGGGTGGCGTCGTCGAGCTGGGCGAGGCCGTCGCCCGAGTAGAGGATGTCCAGGGTCGCACCGCTGAACGCCCCCTTCGGGATCGACGTCTCCAGCTGGGAGGCGACCTGGCGGTGGTTCTTGATGTAGATCTTGTCCGTGATGGCCACGCGTGTTCGAACGCAGGCGCTCGCGCCTCTTAGAGGTCTCGGAGATAAATCGTGCGGCCACCCGTTACGGGAGTGGCTGCAACGGCCCTCGATATGGCGATCTTGTCGGCCGTGAAAGGTACACATTCTCATCGCCCGTGCAGTGGTATCACTGCACGCAATGGCGCTGTATATGGACATCCACCGGAATATCGACGCGAGCGCGGCCGACGTCGCCGCCGCCCACGAGAAGGACCTCGCGGTCCAGGACGAGTACGGAGCCGACTTCACGGACTACTGGGTCGACGAGGACGAGGGGACGGTCTTCTGTCTCTTCGAGGCGCCCGACGCCGAGACCGGCGAACGCGTCCACAGGGAGGCGCACGGCCTCGTCGCCGACGAGATCCACGAGGTGATGGTCGGGGAGTGAGCCGCCGGACCGCTGTGAGCGCTGCCGGCTGGCGTTTCGGCCAGCCTACCGCGCCGACTGCGTGGCGTCTCGGGTCGGCCCCGACCACCCACCGCCCGACTGCCGCCGGCCTCCTCCTCCGACCCCTGGATTCCCACGGCTGGGACCCTCTCGCACGCGTTCACCGGTAGGCGCAACCCTTATGAGTGGCGCTGACTAAACAGTCAGTAAGAGATGTTCCGTAGCGACAGCAGACTGACGGTAGGCGTGGGGGTGAGCCGATAGTGGGAATTCGCGACACAGATCGGCGCGTGCTCGCGCTGGCGTTCGCGCGGATGGCCGACTCGATCGGGAACTCGTTTCTGATCGTCGTCCTGCCGCTGTACGTGGCTAGCGGCGTAGTCAGCGGCGGCACGTTCGGACTGAGTACGACCCTGGTCACGGGACTGATCCTCTCGGCGTTCGGCTTCTTCATGAGCGGCGTCCAGCCGATCGCCGGGAACCTCTCGGACCGGCTGGGCAAGCGGACGATCTTCGTGGTCGCCGGACTGTTGATCCTGGCGGTCTCGAACTTCGCGTACTCGCTGGCGCACAGCTACGCGCTGATGATGCTGATCCGCATCGGCCAGGGGGTCGGCGTCGCGGTGACCGTCCCGGCGACGGTCGCGCTGGTGAACGACCTCTCGACTGACGACACGCGCGGCGGCTCGATGGGCGTGTTCAACACCTTCCGGATGCTCGGGTTCGGGATCGGGCCCATCGCGGCGGGCACGGTCATCTACGGCGGTCCCTATCACCTGCTCGGCCACGTGATCACCGGCTTCGAGGCCGCGTTCTACATCGCGACGGCCGGCGCGCTGCTGGGCGCCGTCCTGGTCTCCCTGCTGGTCAGCGACCCGGAGGTCGACTTCGACGCCGAGCACACGGCCGACGCGGGCGGCGACCACAGCATCGCCGTCCTCGACCACTACGGCTCGGGCCGACTCGACTCGGTGTTCACGCTGGGGCTGGCCAGCCTGTTCATGGCGATCGGCATCGCGATCGTCTCCCCGCTGGAATCGGTCGTCAACCAGCACCTCGGGCAGTCGGCGACGCTGTTCGGCGTCGAGTTCGCGGCGTTCACCCTCGGGCAGGTCGTCATGCAGACGCCCGTGGGGACCGCCAGCGACCGGTACGGGCGCAAGCCGTTCATCCTGACCGGCATGGTGTTGCTCGTGCCCGCGACGCTCGCCCAGGGATTCGTCGCGACGCCGCTTGGCATGATCGCCGCGCGGTTCGTCCAGGGGCTGGCCGGCGCGATGGTGTTCGCGCCCGCGTTCGCCCTCGCGGGCGACCTCGCGCGCCGCGACAACGCCGGCACGACGCTGTCGGTGCTGACGATGGCGTTCGGCCTCGGCACCGCGATCGGCCCGCTGTCGGGCGGCTGGCTCGTCTCGTTCGGCTACGTCGTCCCGTTCGCGTTCGCCGCCGGCCTCGCGGTGCTCGGGCTCGTGCTCGTCTACTTCGAGGTCGACGAGACCCACGAGGGCCGCGACCTCGGCGCCGACCTCTCGGCGCGCTTCGGCAGCGGCGAGAACCAGCCCGCCGACTGACGGCGGGCGACGCCCGCGTGGCGCCACGCTTTTCCCTCGGTGCTCGCACGGGGCTGACGTGACAAACTCCTCGCCAGTCCAGTGTCCGGTGTGTGGGTGGACGGGCCAGCCGGCGGACCTCGACGCGACCGGCTCCGACGCGACGTGTCCGGTCTGTGACGAGCCCGTCCCGACGTCCTGAGAACGGTCGCCGTCGGCGTCACGACCCACCGAGAGACCACGCGGCGCGCCTAGAGGTACGAGCCGTCGTAGCCGTCACCGCGGCGGTGGTCGTTCCCACAGCGCGCACAGTGCAGCCGCTCCATACTGTCCGTCGCGACGTCGGTCGAGCCGCAGTGCCCGCAGTAGAACCCGAACTCGTCGGAGCGCTCCTCGCTCGCGTACAACCGCGCGAACGCGCCCTCGGTGCCTGCGAACCGCTCGTCGCCGAGGACGACCTCGCCGTCGTCGGTGCCGACGGTCTCCGGCCACGTCTCCTTGGCGCCCGGACTGAGTGGGTCCGCCTCGCTCGGCTGTGGCCCGTTCGAGCCCTCTCGAGGCGGGTCGCGCACACCGTCGCCGGGCGCTGCGTACACCTCGGCGACGTACGTGCGCGCGCCGACCGCGAACTCGCGCTCGCCGGCTCGCTCGAAGCCGAAGCGCTCGACGAACGAACCGCCCTCCCGGTTCGCGGTGAGCGCCTCTGCTTGAACGACGGCCGCGCGATCGGACAGCGCCCCCTCGACCGCCTCGAACAGTCGCGTCCCGACGCCCCGGCCGCGCGCGGCGGGGTCGACGTGCACCCAGCGCACCGTCCCGACGTCGTCGGCGACGGTCCCGGTCGCGACCCCGAGGACGTCACCGTCGGCCGCCGCGATCGCCGTCTCGGCCGCCTCGCCGCGGACGGGCGCAGGGTCACCGGCCCCGAACTCGGCGTCGACCACGGCCGCGATGGCGTCGGGGCTGAGGTCGTAGGACGCGGTCATCGACCGCTCGACGACGGCGCGTACTGCCTCGCGGTCGACGTCGGCCCGGCGTCGCACCTCCGCGTCGGCGAGCACGTCAGTCCTCCTGGGATCGGTAGAGCGCGGTCCCCGGCGCGGCGCAGTTCGGACACTCGCCGGGGAGGCCCGTCTCCAGCGATCCCATGTCGCCGCACTCGTCGCAGCGCCACATCAGGTAGCCCTGGCCGAAGGTCTGGCCCGGGTGGCTTACGCCCGATCCGTCTCCGTCGGCCGGTTCGCTGACGGCGACGGCGAAGCCGTCGTCCGTGTGTTCGCTGACGACACCCAGCCGGCGGCCGTCGCCGTCGTACACCACGGTTCCCGGCTCGATCGACCGACCGTCGATGGCAGTCGCTATCGCGTCTGACATCACCGGCGACTTGTGCCCCGATCCCTTTCAGCGTGGTGGCGGCATGCGCACCAGTCTCTTTCAGCCTGGTTTCGACGCCGCGATGGCCGCCGGGGGTTCGGCGCGGCCGGGCCTCAGCCGAAGCCCTCGAACTGCGTGTGTTCCTCGGGGACGCCCAGGCGCTCGGCGGCGTCGACGAGGTCGGTCACCATGGCGTTCAGCCCGCAGGCGTACACCTCGACGGTCGCGGGGTCGATCCGGGCGTCGATCGCGGTGCGCGGCTCGGCGTCGAGGTACTGCCGGAAGGCGTCGGGTTGGGCGTCGGCGTCGACGGCCTCGCGGTCGAGGTACGTCGCGAGCGCGTACTGGACGTACGCCGTCTCCCCGTCCCAGTCGGTGAGGTAGGACTCGCGGCTGAGCGTCGGGACGAAGTGGAAGTTTTCGCGGTCGGCCGCCAGCGTCTCGAAGCGGTCGCGATAGGGGAGGGTATCAGCCCAGGGCGCGCCCAGAAACAGCCAGACGTCGCGTTGCTGGCCCTCGTAGCGGTCCAGCCCCGACTCGAAGCAGTGCTCGATCATGGACTTCAGCGGCGCGACGCCCGTGCCGGTCGCGAGGAAGACCAGGTCGCGCGGGGAGGGCTCCTCCAGGGCAAGTTCGCCGTAGGGGCCCCGGAGCGTGACGGTGTCGCCGGCCTCGAGGTCGACGGCGAACTCGGAGGTGAGACGCCCGCCGGGCACGCGGCTGACGCAGAACTCCAGGTCGTCGCGGCTGGGAGCGCTGGCGATCGAGTACGCCCGGCTCGTCCCCTCGAAGCGCACCGCGACGTACTCGCCGGGGACGAACTCGACGGGGACCTCGGGGTCGACGGTGATGCGCAACAGCGAGGGATAGGGCTGGCAGTACCGGGCCTGCAGCGCGTCGAGCTTCTTCCCGACGTCGCCGTCCCGGCGGTGTTCGGGGAGGAACTCGGTCAGGGGTCGCGGGGACGCGAGGTGGTCGACCGCGTCGAGGCGGTCGCGTATCCACCGCTCGCAGGCCGCGTCGTCGTCGGGGCGCTCGTCGGCCCACGCCTCGCCGCCGTGGGCGTCGAGCGTCTCGCGGAGGGCGGCGACGATCTCCTCGGTTCGGTTGTGGTCCATCGCCGTGACGCCCGTGACCGTGGCGGTCTCGGTCAACAGCGGCAGGTCGTCGACCGACTCGTGCTGGGCGAGGTGGGCTCGTACCTGCACGGCTTGACTGTTCACCGTGCCAGGGGATGTGTGTTGTGCCGGCCGAGTGGTTTCGGCATCCGTTGGGACTACCTGTCACATAGCGGCACGTAAGTAGTAGCGACGCGGAGCATCTCGCGTGCGCGGTCGATCGGTCGGCAACAGGCATACCCCCGTCAGGACCGTCTAGTCGACACGTGCGTCCCGCACCCGTCCCACCATGAGCGGAGATCGACCCACGGCCGACGACCGCCCCGCGGGGACCGTCTTGATCACCGTGGACTGCCTCCGCGCCGACGCGCTGGCCGACGTCGCGGCGACCGGCGACAGTCCGGCGCTGGCGCGGCTGTGCGAGCGCGCCACGGTCTTCGAGCGCGCCGTCGCCAACGGCAACTGGACGCCCTTCTCGTTCCCGAGTCTGCTCGGGGCCGATCACGTCTTCGCCGCCGACGGCGAGATCGGCGTCGCCCCCGGGCCGACGCTGGCGGAGGCGCTGTCGGCCGAGGGAATCACGACCGCGGGGTTCAACGCCGCCAACGGCTTCCTGACGCCTCACTGGGGGTACGACCGCGGGTTCGACCAGTTCCGGTCGTTCACGTCGTCGTCGGGCCCCGTGGGACGGTTCCTGACGACGCACCCCACCGTCCAGGCGTGGGTCGAGTTCGCCGCTGCGCCGTTGCGGCGGACGGCCGACCGGGTGGCCGGCCGCGACGTCGAGCGCGGGCGCAACACGTCGCGCCTGGCGGACGTCGAGCGCGCCGCCGTCGAGTTCCTCGAGTCCGCCACCGAAAATCGGCCCTTCTTCCTGTGGATCCACTACATGGACGCCCACACGCCGTACGTCCCTGCCCCGCGGTACGTCCCCGAGGTGTCGGGTCGTCTCGGGGGGACGCTGCGCATGCTGCGCGCACACGCCCGCGCCGGCCTCGGCCGCGACGTGACCGAGCGGACGCTCGCGGACCTCCGGGCGCTGTACCGGGGGGCAATCCGGCAGATCGACGACAGCGTCGGGCGCGTGCTGGCCGCCCTGGAGCGCCAGGGGCTGCGCGAGGAGACCTGCGTGGTGCTGGCCGGCGACCACGGCGAGGAGTTCGGCGAGCACGGCCACCTCGCGCACTACCCGAAGCTCTACGACGAGCTCGTCCACGTCCCGCTGGTGGTCGACCACCCCGACGGTACCGCCGGACGGCTCTCCGAAACGGTCGGCCTCGACGCCGTCCCGGCGACGATCGCCGACGCGATGGGTGCCGACGCTGGTCCCTTTCGCGGCGAGAGCCTGCTCGAGACGGTCGTCTCGGGCGAGCGCCCGCCGGACGGGCCGGTCCACTCGGTCGCCGTCCGGGGCGACAGCGTCACCGCCCAGCCCATCCCGCGCCGGCTGGCCGACGGCGAGCTGCTGGTGAGCGCGCGGACCCGCGAGTGGACGTACGTCCGCCACACCGACTCCGGCCGCACGGAGCTGTACGACCGCCGCGTCGACCCGGGCGAACAGCACGACGTCTGGGAGATGCGTGGGCACGAACCCGAGCCCCGGCGGCTGGCCGACGCCACCGAGCGCTACGCTCGCCGGGTCGGTGGGGCAGACGCCGACGGGGCGACCGCGGACGATGGCGACGAGGGCGCCGACGCGGTCCCCGCGGAGATCGAGGATCAGCTGCGCGCGCTGGGGTACTCCTGAGGCCAGGGAGGTCACAGGTGGTCGCCCCCGCCCGTCGCGCCCGCGGTCGGCGTCGGGCTCGTCGTCGCCCTCCGGGCGGTGCTGTGAGCCGTGGGATCCCGCCCGGTGCAGTTGGCACAGGTCGGTCCGGCGCAACTGGCATGCGTCGCGCCGGCGTAGGTCGGGTGTGCGCGACTCCCCGGAGCGGTCCCCGTCGTACGGTCGCCCGCTCGCGCTCGGACGGGTGGTGCTGGCCCACGCGCTGGCGACGGACGTCCCGTTCATGGCCGGCGCGATCGCCTACCAGGCGTTCGTCTCGCTGCTGCCGCTGTTGTTTTTGCTGGTCGTCGTCGCGACGGCGATCGGCGGCCAACGGGTGACCGATCACCTGCTCGCGATCACGGCCGAACAGCTCCCCCGGTCGGCCCAGGGGCTCGTCCGCGAGGCGGTGCGGACGGCCGTCGCCAACACCGGCAACTCCCTGGTGGGGGTGGTCGTCCTTGGCTTCGGTGCCGTCGCGGTGTTCAGCGGCCTCGACAAGGCGTTCACCGACCTCTACGACGTCGACCGCGGGACGACGCTCCCCAATCAGCTCCGCGACGCCGGCCTCGTGCTCGGGGCGCTGGCGCTCTCGACGCTCGCTATCGCGGCCGCCTGGACGCTGGTCGTCCTGCCGGTGACGCTGCCGCTTGGCGGGTTGCTCCGCCCGGTGGCGCTCGCGCTCGGCCTGATCGTCGCCTTCTACCCGGCCTATCACGTCTTCCCCGAGGTCCCGCTGGGCTGGCGGGAGGTGCTCCCGGGCGTGGCGCTCGCGGCCGTCGGCTGGACTGTCCTGCAGGCGCTCTTCCGCCTGTACGTCCGCTTCGTCGCGCGGTCGGGGGCCTTCGGCGCGGTGTCGGGCGTCCTCGTGTTGGCGACGTGGCTGTACTTCAGCGCAGTCGTCGTGCTGGTCGGCGGGGCGCTCAACGCCGTCCTCCACGGCGTCGAGGTCGCGGACTGATCGGCGATCCGTGAGTGCGGGCGCACAGCGCAGTGGACGCGCGGTCAGTCCTCGGCCGGCGCGTCGTCGAGGAAGTCGGCGGCGGAAAAGCCCACCAGCGCCTTGCGGAGGATCGTCTCGGTGCCGCGGCGGACGAGTTCGGAGGCGGCCTGGCGCGTAATGCCGAGTTCGTCGGCGATCTCCTCGAGTTTGGTCTCGCGGGGGACCGAGAAGTAGCCGTTTTCCAGGGCGAGCAGGACGGCGCGGCGCTGGGCGGGGGTCAGCGCCCAGCCGAACTGCTGGCCGGGCTCGGTGCTGAGCGCCGAGACCTGCTCGATGGTGACGGGGTAGCCCTCGTCCTGGTAGAAGCGGTGGAACTTCGTGAGGGCGCCGTGGTCGCTGAACCGGACGACGAACGACCACAGGGAGTCCCCCTGGGCCTCCAGGATCGTCCCGCCGGCCGCCAGGATGCCGTTGAGGAACGTCGCCCCCTGGTCGGCCCACTCGACGCGGTAGAGTACGCTGTCGTCGATGCGGGCCAGCGCCTCGAGCGCGAGTACGAGGTCGCTGTCCCGAAGCGTGCGCTCGAAGGGCTCGAAGTCCTCGTCGTGCGCCCACAGGAACGGAAACCGCCCCTCTCCGAGCGGGACGAACGGCTCGATCCAGACCTTGACGTCGGGGTCCGCGCCCACCGCGCGCCCGAACGGGAAGGCGTCGGACGGGAGCGTGAACTCGACGACGACTGCCTCACTGGCGCCCCCCACCTGACCCGAGGCCATCGTTCGAAACTGGCGGTGCTTGACAAAGTAGTCTTGGGTGAGTCACGGTTCACATGCAAAGCTCTTTAAGTAGTGTAGGTGCGACGAGGCGTCCCTTCGCGGGGCACGCGGCGGCGAAGAGACGGCTCACGGGCCGGGTCGGTCACTCCTCGTCGTCGGTCCCCGCGTCGAAGTCGGCGGCGGAAAAGCCCACGAGCGCCTTGCGGAGGACGGTCTCGGTGCCGCGGCGGAAGAGTTCGGAGGCGGCCTGGCGCGTAATACCGAGTTCGTCGGCGATCTCTTCGAGTTTGGTCTCGCGGGGGACCGAGAAGTAGCCGTTCTCCAGGGCGAGCAGGACGGCGCGGCGCTGGGACTGCGTGAGCGCCCAGCCGTAGTGCTGGCCGGGTTCGTCCTCAAGGACGGACACCTGCTCGATGTGGACGGGGTACTCCTCGTCCTGGTAGAACTGGTGGAACTTCGTGAGGTCGGCGTGGTTGTTGAACCGGACGGTAAAAGACCAGGTGGCGTTCCCGTTGGCCTCCATGATCGTCCCGCCGGCGTCGGCCAGGCCGTTCAGGAACGCCTCGCCGGCCTCGTCCCAGACCACCTGATAGAGGACGCTGTTCTCGACTGACGCGACCGCCTCGACGTCCGTGACGATGTCGCTCTCCCGGAGCGTCTGCTCGAACGCCTCGAACCCCCCGTCGCTGCTCGCCCACAGGAACGGCACGCGCTTGGACGCGAGCGGGACGAGCCGTTCGAGCCAGACCTTGACGCCCGAACCGCCGCTGACGGATCGGCCGAACGGGAAAGACGCCGCGGGCAGCGTAAACTCGACGACGATAGCCATGATCGTGCGTACACGACACCACGCGCATCGTCCGGTTTTAGCACACGCTTGACCACGTAACCTCAACTCCAGTATGGCTTGTCATGGAAGGGCTACTTTCACCCCAAAGGGTACTACCGTCCGGCGGTAAGCGTGCGTGCCCCCGCTGCCTCGGGACGGCGACCGAGGCCGGGGACCGTCCTCACTCATGAGCGACGATGCCCTGTCCAACGGCGGCCGTGAGCCGGATCGCCCAGTCGAACTGATCAGCGTCGCGGAGGCCGACGGACGCGATTCCCCGAGCGAGGCTGTCGTCAGGGCCGTCGCCGCGGTCTCCGACCGACGCCCCGACGCCCTCGAACCGCTGTACGACGCCGTCGATCCCGACGCCCTCGATGCGCTCTGCGCGTCGACGCCCGACGATACCGCGCGCGACGCGCTGACAGTCGAGTTCCGCTACGGCGGCTACGACGTCGCCGTAGACGGCGACGGGAGCATTCTGGTGTACGGCCCCGCCAGCGCCGAGTCGTAGCCCGCGTGCTCGACAGGTATCAGTGCCGCCCCGTGCAGCCAGGCGGCGCCGGGGCTGTCGACCGCTGGGACGGCGCGGGGACCGCTCCCGATCCCCACTGCCGTTCTCATAAAGGACTTGTCTTGTCGTGTCCTGTCGCGTCGCTGTTCCCTCGTCAACCCGGCCGTTGAACCGTTTCGCACGGCCACTATGAGGCATGAGACCACCAGTTGCCGACACGGTCGCCCACGCTCGGGGCGCGAGATCGAGCGCCCGGACGCCACCGGTCCGGGATCGCACGGCCCGTCGTCGATGGCACGCCACCGCCGACGCACCCGGCCCGTGGCGGTCGTCGCCGGATCGTCGGCGCGACCCGCCAGCCGAGCCGGCGGCCACGCACCCATGACCCGCCGGGAGTACCGCATCGCGGGCGACCCGCCGACGACCGAGGCCGAGTTCGAGCGCCAGCTGACCGCGCTCCTGCGTGCGGCCACCCGCGAGGGCATCGACGTCACCGGCGGGTACGCGATCTCCCGCGGCGACGCCGCCGATGGGCACGCGATCACGGACGACGCCGTCGAGGGTCTGTGGGACGTCGTCGTCTCGAACGTCGTCCCGCGGTCGAGCGCTGCCGCCCACCGCGAAGAGGAGTAATTGTACCGCCCGGGACCGCCCGGGACTGATCGGCTATCCGACCGCCCCGACCGACTGCTATCGAGCGGCGCTCGAGCGCCCTTCGCGCGGTGACCGCCACCGCGTGCGAATCGGGGATCCGCGATAGGTGCGTTCGCCCTGGCGACGCCTCACTGCCCGAGAGACTGGAACTCCCCGGACGCGCCGATCTCCAGCCCGGCGATCTCGAAACGAGCGCCACCCGTCGATCCCTCGGTCACGGTGATCGACCAGCCGTGGGCCTCGACGACGTTCCGGACGATGGCGAGGCCGAAGCCGGTGCCCTCCGTCCGCGTGGTGTACCCGGCGTCGAAGACGGCCTCGCGCTCGTCGGCGGGGACGCCCGGGCCGTCGTCCTCGACGTAGATCCCCTGGTCCGTCTCGCCGACGGTGACCGTCACGTCGCCGTCGGCGTGATCGCGCGCGTTGCGCAGCAGGTTGTCGAACACCTGCTCGAGGCGGTTGTCGTCAGCCACGACGACGGCGTCGGTCTCCACGTCGACGCGCAGGCGCGGCTCGTCGACGCCCGCCGCGGCCGCCTCGACGACCGCCTCGATCGCCACCGGTCGCAGCTCCGTCACCGTCTCACCCCGTTGGGCGAGATCGAGCAGCTCCTCGAGGAACGTGTCCGTCCGGTCGACGGCGTCGGTGATCGCCGCGAAGTGCTGGCGGTCGCCCGTCCGCTCGGCCAGCTCGGCGTAGCTACGGATCACCGAGAGCGGGTTCCGGAGGTCGTGGGCGACCGTCTTCGCGAACTCGTCGAGGCGCTCGTTGCGCTGCTCGACGTCGACGCGATGGCACTCGCGCGCGGTGACGTCCTGGACGAGGACGACCGCGCCGTACGTCGTCCCGCCGCTCGTCAGCGGCGTGCGCGTCACCTGCAGCTGTCTGGGCTCGCCGCCGACCTCGTGGGTCACGACGAGCTGGGGTTCGTCCATCAGTCGCGGGTACGCCGGCAACAGCGCCTCGACGGGCGTGCCGAAGCCCGCCTCGTCGGTCCCGAGCAGCCTCGATGCCGCGGGGTTGGCCTCGAGGACCCGGTCGCGCTCGTCGAGGACGAGTACCCCGTCGCTCAGCTGTTCGGTGGCGACGTCCCAGGCGACGGGCGTCAGGTCGAGCAACCGCCCCCTGACGATCGTCACGCCGAACAGCACGGTCGACAGCGCCAGCGAGACCGGCGTCAGGTTGACGCCGACGGTCCCCAGCGGCGGGACGGCGAGGACGTTACAGACGTTCAGGGCGATCGGTATCGCCGCGCCGGTCACCAGTAGCGCGGCCTGTCGCCTGCTCGCCCCCGGTGTCCGGACCCCGTCGAGCGCGACGAGCGCGGCGCCCGCGAGGATGACCACGTAGGAGTACGCGAGGTGCAGCTGATACAGCGGGCCGTTGCCGGTCGCGAGCAACACGAGTCCTCCGTGCTGTTCGAGGGACGGACTCGAAAGCGCCAGCGAGTCGGGATTCGTCACCAGCGCCGCCAGCAGCGCCAGCGGCACCGCGAGGAGCCCGGCGACGGTCGCCGGCGTCAGCCACCGCGCGCGGCCGGTGTACGCCAGCGCGAACGCGAACCAGGCCGGCGGGACGAGGACGCCGCCGACGTGCAGGAGTTTGTAGGCGAGGAGCTTCGCCGGGAGCGTCGTGCTCGCGACCTGGACGGCGTAGCCCGCCGCCCAGATCGCCACCGCGACGCACAGCACCGTGAACGAGACGACGTACGCGTCGCGTCGGCCCTCGCGAATCGCGTTCGCACCGACGGCCGCCCACACGAGCGTCGTCACCGCCGCGCCGAACAGCAAAAGGAGGTACGGAGTTGACTGCCACGCCATCTCGGGGACTCTCTGTCACCGGAGAGAGGCGCACGCCTCGCAAATACCTATCGGACGAGTTATGGTTTGTGAGAATCGGGAACCGACTGATGAGCCTGCCGCTCGCTGCGGGGTAAGCGGTGGATTCGTGGTTGGTCTGGCGGGTGTATTTCGTCGACGCTGTCGAAATCCTCCGAGCGCTCCCGGGCCACGTACCGAAAGCCGCGTGGAGAACCTGTTCACAGAAGCCCAGTCGCACCTCCCGATCGGGCATCTCCACGTCGGGGGTGTCCCCGATTGAGCGCCGGCATTCGGGCCGAGCCACTCGGGCTCTCGACGATGGGCAGACCGGTGAGACAGCGGTCCTGATGGATTTGCCCCTGCCCAGCCCTCTCTGTTGTCGGGGGGAGACCACTGTCGCGTCCGGGCGGTCTCTCCCGGTACTGGCCGAGGCACGTTCCCTCTATCCGCTGTCACCCGGGACTCTCTGCCCCCATTGACCGCTCCGTCTGTGTTAACGCCTGCCACGAGAATGTGTCCACTGGCCCAACTCCGCTTGGTGCGGGCACAATGTTCTTCCTGGAGACGAATACGGGGTGAGATGCTCGTGCGCCGAGAGCGCGAGTCCAACGACGGCTAGTCGTTCCCTGTCGTGTATTCGGGAAGCACGCGGTCAAAGAGCGCCTCACAGCACTCCCAGAGGAGTTTCGGTGGCGACTCGGATTCGAATACGACGCCGTCGTATTCCGGATTCTCCATTGCGGCCGTCTGATACTGAAAGTGAGCCGCGCCGAGATCGTTGTGGTCGTCATCTTGGTGCCAGCCACAGTGAAATCCCGTGTTTGGATCCGCGTAATCGATCCTGAACGCATCGTGTGGGGGTGTCAACTGCCATTGAATCTCCAGTCGTGGTGGCTCAGGGCCAGTTGGCGGGACAATCCGATGCGGATCAACTTCCGCCGCAACGTATCGTTTCTGGATTGCGTCAGGCTCGAACCAGACCGATGTGACCTCTGGCTGCCGCTGGAGGACGTCTTTCAGGGTTCGATATAGCGCCGGGTTCTCTGCACCCGGGTTCATGCAGGAGCGGTTTTCTGTTCTTCCGGAAATCGGTCAAAGAGGCGGAGTGCGTCTTCGACGAGACGCCGACGCGTCTCGAGGTGGTCCCACTCTCGTGCGGCTTGGCGGCGCGTGCGCTCGTCCTCTCGATCGACTGCACTGTTGAGACTTGCCCGCAGTTCGTTGGGGGTGTCGACGTCGTAGGTTGTCTGCCACGATCGAATCTGGTCGTTCATCTCCTCAAGACTGCTCGCGAGCTCATCGGGCGAGTGATTCTCGTAGAGCTCACGCATCTCGATGAGATACTGCCCGACGGGATCTGGCGCGTACGTGGTTTGCTGTCCACGCGTCTCTGCGGTCAGTTTCCCATCGTCGACGAGTCGCGTGAGGTACTTCGTCGCCGTCTCGTAGGCGACCTCGGCTTCAGCCGCGATCCAGTTGGCAGTTCGCGGTTCACTCACGGTGAGGGCGACGGCCTCAACGCGCTCGGCTGCCGGTAGCTCCTCGGCCCAGTCACGCCCCGATTCTCCACTCATGCGTCTGTCTACGGCTCCCGTATAGAAATAACTTGAGGCCGTTCGAATTATTTCGGGGGGATGGTTCCACTCGCACGGGGGCGGATTGCCACTGACTGGTGCCGCCTTCTGTCGACCTCGTGCCCTCGTGGTGACCCACTTCAACGGGCCATGTGGGTGAGACCAACGAACCCACATTTACAAGGTTTCTGATCGCACGACAGAGCGCGGCCTTCTAATTCGTCGCCTGCTGGATGACGAACGTGTCTCGAAGAAGAAGGTCGGGAATTCTCTCGTTTGGTCAGTTGAAGACTGAGTTGATAGGATGGGAACACGCCCTGAGTTCCCGGCGCCGTGCGAGGGCCTCTGGCGTCCTGGCCGGCGCGGTGTTGCTCGCCGTCGTGTTCTCGAGCTATCCGCCCTCCTCGGCCCAGCTGCTCGGACGGGGGCTCTGGGCCGCCGCCTTCCTGGCGCTGGCCGAGAACCTCTATGCGACCACCGGTCCCCGTGGATGGCTCTCGGGGCGATGATCGGCCACGCGGACGTCGTCACGGCCGCGCCGAACAGCAAGAGGACGGACGGAGTTGACTGCCACGCCATCTCGGAGGCTCTCTACCCGCGAAAGACGCTCAGACTCGGCATATACGTATCGGGCTGATTATACTTGCTGAGAACCGATGCCGTCGATCACTTGCTCAATGCCGGTGCCGGAGGGCCGGGCGGTCCGGTGCAGCCTCTCACATACCTATTCTTTTTGCCCGTGGTTTTTTGTCGCAATCTATGGGATAGCTTGGTGGACGATGCACGATCTGACCGGATTCCAGCGTGACCTGTTGTATCTCGTCGCCGGACTCGAGGAGCCCCACGGCCTGGCCATCAAAGACGAGATGGAGACGTACTACGAAGACGAGGTCCATCACGGCCGACTGTATCCGAACCTGGACGAACTGGTCGAGAAGGGACTCGTGGAGAAAGGAAGCAAAGACAGGCGTACGAACGTGTACTCGACGACCGCCCGCGGCAAGCGCGAGCTGGAAGCCCGACGCGACTGGGAGGACAACTGGGTCGAAGAGCGGATCGAGGCGCCGGCCTGACCGCCGCCCACCCGCCGGACCGCCAGCCCCCCGACCACCTCGTGTCGGCCGGCGAGCTGGCCGCGGCTCGCCCGCCAGTTGCCTCGCGACCAGGGCGTCGCTCTCGCCGGCACTGACTGCCGACGTCGCAATCGCCGCCCGTCGTCACTCCCCTCATTCGGCTCGCTCGGCGCGGGTCGGTTCTCTCGGCGCTCAGACGCTGTCGGGGTACTCGTCGTCGCTGACGTGCTCGAGCCAGGTGACGGCCTCGCCGTCCTGTTGTTCCTGGACGGCGACGTGGCTCATGGCCTTGTCCGGGCGGGCGCCGTGCCAGTGTTTCTCCCCGGCCGGGAACCAGACGACGTCGCCGGCGCGGACCTCCTCGACGGGGCCGTCCTCGCGCTGGACGAGCCCGCAGCCGTCCGTGATGACGAGTCGCTGGCCCAGCGGGTGGGTGTGCCACGCGGTGCGCGCCCCCGGTTCGAACGTCACGCTCGCCGCGGCAGCGCGCGCGTCGGCTACCGGGTCGAACAGCGGGTCGATGCGAACGTCGCCGGTGAAGTACTCCTCGGGGCCCTCGACGGACGGCCGCGAGGGGTCTGGTGTGATCTCCATGGGTGTGACTCACGCTGGGATACGGCACTGTGCGCCTTGGCGCTGGTGCTATCTGGGACGTATCTTTAACCCACTCGTCGGTAGAATGCCCGCTTGACGAGCTCCGCAGTGACCAGATACAGCACGACGATCGCACCCAGCGCAGCGAAGAACACGGCTGGCAGTGGGGTAAACTGAAACAGTCGCCCGAGCGGGGTGAATGGAATGAGCGGCGTGAGGAGCACGATGGCGAGCGTCACCCCCAACAGATAGCGACTGGGGGTACTCCGGAAGAAGGGCCGTCTGGTTCTGATGACGAGGACGACGAGCGACGCCGACACGACTGATTCGACGAACCAGCCCGTCCGAAACTCGACCGCGCCCGCGTGCAAGAGCAACACCAACACCGCGAAGGTGAGAAAGTCGAACACCGAACTCACGACGCCGAAGGTCAGCATGAACCGGCGGATGAACGAGATGTCCCACCGTCGGGGCTGGGCGAGTAACTCCTCGTCGACCGCGTCCGTCGAAATCGTGAGCTCGGGGAGGTCCGTCAACAGATTGGTGAGGAGAATCTGCGTCGGCAACAGCGGCAGGAAGGGAAGGACCAACGAGGCAGCCGCCATGCTGAACATGTTGCCGAAATTCGCACTCGTCGCCATGAAGACGTACTTGAGCGTGTTCGCGAACGTCTGTCGCCCGGATTCGACCCCCCGGAGCAACACGTGAAGGTCTTTCTCCAGGAGGACGATATCCGCAGCCTCTTTGGCCACGTCGACGGCTTCGTCCACCGAGAGGCCCGCGTCGGCCGCGTGTAGCGCTGGCGCGTCGTTGATGCCATCCCCGATGTACCCGACGACGGCTCCGGACTTTCCGAACGCGCGGATGAGCCGTTCTTTCTGAGTGGGCTCGATCTCCGCGAAGACGTCTATCGAGGGCACCTGCGAGACGAGCGCCTCTTCGCTCATCGCCCGCAGGTCGCTGCCCGTCAGGAGCGCGGTCTCGTCTAACCCGACGTTCCGGGCGACGTGCGCGGCGAAGTGCTGGTTGTCGCCCGTTATCATCCTGAGCGAGACGCCTCGGTCGGCGAGCGCTCGAATGGTCGTCTCGACTCCCGGTTTCTGCGGATCCTCGAAGACCAGGAAGCCGAGAAACGACAGCGATCGCTCGTCGACAGCCGTCATCCTGTCTGTCGAGACCGTTCGAGTGGCAACCCCGAGCGTCCGGTACCCGTCGCGGCTGAACCCCTGATAGCGCTGTTCGATCCGCGGGCTCTCCGTCTCGATCGGGACCCGCTCGCCACTCGCATCGACGGCGTGCGTACAGACCGCCAGCACGTTGTCGACGGCGCCTTTCGTGACGATCCGATGGTCCACACCGTCGGCGAGGAGAACGTTCAGCCGTTTCCGGTTGAAGTCGTAGGGCACTTCGTCGAGTTTCTGCGTCGCATCGAGATCGACGGACGCCACGTCTCGAATCGCCTGGTCGATCGGGTTCTCGAACCCGCTCTCGTACGTGGCATTCAGTGCGCCATCGCGCAGGACTCGCTCACTCCGCTTGCCGTCGATCCCCGACGCGCCTTCGAGCGTGACGGCGCCTTCCGTGAGCGTGCCGGTTTTGTCCGAGCAGAGGACGTCCATGCTGCCGAAGTTCTCGATCGACGACAGCCGCTTTACGATGACGCGCTCGTCGGCCATCCGCTTGGCACCGCGAGCCAGGTTGACGCTGATGATCACCGGGAGTGACTGCGGCGTGAGGCCGACGGCGAGTGCCAGCGCAAAGAGAAACGAGTCCAACACCGGCCGCGCAAAGTAGACGTTGATCGCAAAGATCGCGATGACGAGCAACAGCGTGACTTC
Organism: Haloarculaceae archaeon; assembly: GCA_042217345.1. Lineage (GTDB taxonomy): Archaea > Halobacteriota > Halobacteria > Halobacteriales > Haloarculaceae > Halorientalis. The sequence continues at coordinate 1,166 of JBDGSW010000080.1, read as the reverse complement.
ACCGAGTAAGGTCCCGAAGCGGTGGATGCCCCGCTCGAACTCCGTCTGCGGTGGTCGCATCCGCAATCGCTCGGAGATACTCCCGAACTCGGTCGCCGAGCCCGTCCTGACCACGACGGCGACGCCCGTCCCGCTGACGACGTTCGTGCCCATGAACAGCGCACTCGTCCGCTGACTCAGCGGTGTCTCTGCCGGGACCCGCTCGGCGTGTTTCTCGACGGGATACGTCTCGCCAGTCAGCGCTGCCTCGTTCACGTGCAGATCCGAACTGTCGAGCACCCGGCAGTCGCCCGGGATCATGTCTCCGGCCGCGAGTTCGACGATGTCGCCGGGAACCACGTCTTCGAACGCCACGCTCGTCGGAGCGCCGTCTCGACGGAGACGGGCTCGCAGTTGAATCGTCGCCAGGAGTTCCTCGACGGCGTTCGTCGCGCCCCAATCCTGGCTGAAGCTCAGCGTCGAACTGATCAGGACGATCGTCCCGTGATCAGCGCAGTCGTTGTGTCCCCGACAAAGAACGCAACCCCGGCCGCAAAGAGGAGGATGAGAACGATCGGGCTTCGGAACTGCGAGAGAAACGCCCGCACTCGCGTCCCCCGGCGTCGTTCCGAGAGGGCGTTCGGTCCGAATCGATCCCGTCGAGCTGCCGCGTCAGCTTTCGAGAGTCCCTGCAGATCGGCATCGACCGCCGCGAGAACGGCCGCTGTCGACTGACTCCAAAAGGCTTCGGTGGCTTCCTGCGTCTCCGTCTCGGCATTCTCGCTCACGGTTCAGCGCTGCTCACCGATTGCTCTCCGGACGAGCCTCGTTCAGAAGGCTGGTCAACCACCCAAGCCCACCCGCACTGCCGCGTGTCCGAACGCTTCCCGTGAGGACGTCGTCACGGTCGTGCAGACGAAGGCGTCCGTCTCTCCTGGCTCGGTCACCACCCATGCCGGGCCCTCCACAGCCACCGTCAAAGTACTACCCTGAAGTCCAGGGTTCTGAGAAGATCGGGGCCGTTACTGGGCGTGGGGAGTGGTGGGCTTGCCCACGCCGTTTCCGGCTTCCCCAGAGTCGTAACGTATTTCACGCACACAGCCAGTACCAGTAGGTGCACGCAGAACTGCCCACCGTGTCCGGGTTGGGGTAGTGGTTATCCTTCAGCCTTGTGGAGGCTGAGACGC
>JBDGSW010000013.1:0-21007 GCA_042217345.1 Haloarculaceae archaeon | reverse complement strand
GCCGCATCCGCGAGGGCGAGAACCAGGGCCGCATCATCACGCGGAACGTCCTGGGACCCGTCCGCGAGGGCGACGTCCTGCAGCTCCGCGAGACGGCCCGCGAGGCCGACCAGATCGGAGGACAATAATGCCACGAACGCGAGAGTGCGACTTCTGCGGCGACGACATCGAGCCCGGCACGGGCACGAAGCTCGTCCGCAACGACGGCACCACGATCCACTACTGCTCGTCGAAGTGCGAGAACAACGCCGAGCTCGGGCGCGAGCCCCGCGACGTCGAGTGGACCGCGGAGGGCCAGGCGGCCGGCGGTACCGGTGAGGCCACCGAGACCGAGTCCGAGCCCCCCCAGGCCGTCGAGGCCGAGACCGACGCCGCCGCGGAAGCCGAGCACCATGAGGAAGTCGAGGAGTCGCTCGAAGAGACCGACGAGGAGTTCGAGGAGACCGAGGGCGCCGCCCCGGACCTCGAAGACGCCGAGGAGGAAGCGGCCGCCGCCGGCGACGAGCGCGACGCCGCAACCGAGGAGAACCTCGAGGACGCCGCCGAGGACGTCGGCGAGGACGACCCGACCGAGGAGGGCGAGATCGACGCGACAGACGAGGAAGAGGCCGACGACGAGGAAGAGGAGGCCGAGGCCTGAATGTCGCACCACGACGAGCGCACCTTCGTGATGGCCAAGCCCGACGCCGTCCAGCGCGGACTCGTGGGCGACGTCATCTCCCGGCTCGAGGAGCGCGGCCTGAAGCTGGCCGGCGCGAAGTTCATGCAGATCGACGAGGAGCTGGCCCACCAGCACTACGCCGAGCACGAGGACAAACCGTTCTTCGACGACCTCGTCGAGTTCATCACCTCCGGCCCCGTCGTGGCGATGGTCTGGGAGGGCGCAGACGCCACCCGCCAGGTCCGCCAGATGATGGGCGCCACCGACCCGGCCGAGGCCGCCCCCGGTACGATCCGGGGCGACTACGGTCTCGACCTCGGACAGAACATCATTCACGGGTCCGATAACGAGGATCCGGGCGCCAACGAGCGCGAGATCGAGCTGTTCTTCGACGAGGACGAACTCGTCGAGTACACGCGGGCAGACGAGCCCTGGGTGTACGAGGACGCGAGCCACTGACGGAAGCCCGCGCGGCTTTCGCCGCGCGTGGCGGACGCGTGGCGAGCGTCCGACCGAGGACGCGAGCCACTGACGGAAGCCCGCGCGGCTTTCGCCGCGCGTGGCGGACGCGTGGCGAGCGTCCGACCGAGGACGCGAGCCACTGACGGCCGACGACGGACGTCGTCGCTTCACCGTTCTTTCGGGAGGAAACGAGTTCGAGTAGCTACCGGCTCGCTCCGCGCTACTCAGCCTGCAGACAGTTCCTCGATGTCGAGGAATCGCGCGGGGACGTACTCGAGCACCGGGTCGGGCAGCGCCGCGACGATCCGTTCGCCGAGGTCAGGCAGGCGACGGCGGACGAGCGTGTAACCGAACGAGACGACAAGCGCCGCGGCGATCAGCGCGTCGATCGGCCCGTCGACCAGCAGCAGGGGCACCAGCGCGACGACCGTCCCGAGCGCGAAGTCTTCGGGGGCGCCGTCGTAGCGGATCCACTGCCGCGGGGCGATCCAGGTGCCGTGGTAGTGGCTGTAGACGCCGCGGTCGGAGGTGCCTTCCCACGGGCGCAGCTCCAGACCGCCGCCGATCACGTCCGAGACGGAGTGCAGGGCGGCGGCGACGAGGAACAGCGCCAGCGCCACCGTCGCGGGGCCCGTCCACAGCAGGGCGGCCGCGACGGCCGGGACGGCGAGGAGGCTGAAGTACACCGGGAAGTGCAGCGTCTTGCGGTGGCCGGCGTACAGGTCCAGGTCGGGAGCGAGCCCGCCGGCAAAGCCCGCGAGCGCCGCGACGGGAGCGAGTTCCGGCGATACCGTCGCCACGCTCGCACCGAGGGCGGCACCGACCAGGGCGTGCGTCGTCGCCATCATCGTGTCCTTTCATACTGGTCAGAACGACATATGCTTGTCGTGCGCCACGATGGCACGAGTCGACGGGTTATTCGTGTCGTCCGGCGTATGGGTGGGCATGGGCGATCGGTGGCTCGACAGGCACGAGCGGACGGTGACGCGCACCCTCCAGCTCGGGCTGGCCGCCATCCTGCTGTGGGGGCTCGTTCGCCTCGACGCGGGCGTGGCCGTCAACGCGGCCGTCGCGCTGGCAATCACGTTCCTGCCGGCGCTGTTGCGCCGGGACTACCAGGTGGCACTCGACCCGCTGCTGGCGGTGTGGCTCACCGGCGCGGTCTTCCTGCACGCTGTCGGCATGGTCGGGCCCTACGGGACGACGTGGTGGTGGGACCACCTGACGCACGTCCTGTCGGCGGGGCTGGTGGCCGCCGTCGGCTACACGGTCACCCGGGCGTTCGACGAGCACCTGCCGGAGCTGTACCTGCCCGAGCCGTTCCTGTACGTCTTCGTGTTCCTGTTCACCGTCGCCGCGGGCGTCGCCTGGGAGTTGCTGGAGTTCCTCGCCCGGTGGCTCGCCGACACCACCGCCGCGGCGCCCGTGCTCGTCCAGTACAGCTTCGAGGACACGATGCTGGATCTGGTGTTCGACATGGTCGGCGCGGTCCTGGTGACCGCGCTGGCGGTCCACCGGCTCCAGGGGGTCGTCGCGACCGTCGAGGCGGCGCTGGCGCGGTCAAGGCCCGAGGAGTGACCGTCGGCGACCGCGACGGCAGCTATTTACTCGCGCCACGTGACAGCCTCCCATGGCCGGGGCCGATTCCACGCTGCTCGTGCTGGTGCTCGCAGTCCTGGGCGTGCCGCCCCTGGTCGCACTGATCGGCACTGCCGTCCGTCGCGAGCGCGGGTTCGAGTACGCCGTCACGGCTGCCAGCGCCATCGCCGCGGCGTTCCTGCTGACCGGCGCCGTTTCGCTTCGGGGCTCGCTGACGGTGGTGGGCATCGTCGCCGTCCTCGCGGCACTGGTCGGCAACGTCGTGCGCTACCGTCGTGATCGGGTCGACGCCCTGGTGATCGGGTGTATCTACGCGGCGCCGCTGCTGCTGGGGATCGCGCTGCTGGTACAGGCGACGACCCCCTGGCTCTGACCGACGGGCCGAAGCCGGTCGGAGGTTTAAGCCGCGGGCCCGCGAAGGGCGAGCCATGCCCGGCATCAGCTACGAGGACTTCCTTGACCTGGACTACGAGCCGGCCCCGGAGGAACTGGTCTGTGAGTTCCTGATCGAACCGGCGGCCGACATGTCGATGGCCGACGCCGCCGGCCGGGTGGCCTCCGAGAGCTCGAACGGCACCTGGGCGGCGCTGCAGGTCGACGGCGAGATCACCGACCTCTCGGCGACCGCCTTCGAGTTGAACGACGACGGACGCGTGGCCGTCGCCTACCCGGACGCTCTGTTCGAGGACGGGAACATGGCCCAGGTCCTCTCGTGTATCGCCGGGAACATTTTGGGGATGAAGGCCGTCGAGCGCATCCGCCTGCTGGATTGTGAGTGGCCCGAGCCGCTGGCGACCTCGTTTCCGGGCCCGCAGTTCGGGTCCAGCGTCCGCGATCGGGTCTTCGACGCCGGCGACCGCCCGATCACGGCGACGGTCCCCAAGCCGAAGGTCGGACTCTCGACCGACCAGCACGCCCAGATCGGCTACGAGGCCTGGACCGGCGGCCTGGACCTGCTGAAAGACGACGAGAACCTCACCGACCAGGCCTTCAATCCCTTCGAGGACCGCCTGAGCGAGTCCCTGGCCCAGCGCGACCGCGCCGAGGAGGAGACGGGCGAGCCCAAGAGCTACCTGATCAACGTGACCGCGGACGCCAACACGATGCTCGAGCGGGTCGACCTCGTGGCCGAGCACGGCAACGAGTACGTCATGGTCGACGTCGTCACGACCGGCTGGGCGGCGGTCCAGGCCGTCCGCGAGCGCTGCGAGAAACACGGGCTGGCGATCCACGCCCACCGCGCCATGCACGCGGCGTTCGACCGAGTCCCCGACCACGGCGTCTCGATGCGCGTCCTGGCCCAGATCGCGCGGGTGTGCGGCGCCGACCAGCTCCACACCGGGACGGCCGACCTCGGCAAGCTCGAAAACGAGGACAGCGTCGGCATCAACGAGTGGCTCCACGGCGAGCTGTACGACCTGAACGACGTCCTCCCGGTCGCTTCCGGCGGCCTGCACCCGGGGCTGGTCCCGGAACTCGTCGATCGCCTGGGCACCAACATCTGCGTCCAGGCCGGCGGCGGGGTCCACGGCCACCCCGACGGCACGCACGCCGGTGCGACGGCGCTCCGGGCGGCCGTCGATGCGGCCGCGGCGGGCGAACCGATCGAGGCGACGGCCGAGGAAGTACCCGCCCTGGCGACGGCGCTGGAGAAGTGGGGGACGGAGACGCCCCGATAGGGGCGGTCAGCCGTCGAGCAGCGATTCGACGTCGGCCCACGACAGCGGTGAGCGTGCCCCGCGCGTCCCCGCCGCGAGCGCGCCGCAGGCGTTACCGACGGCCAGGCAGCGCTCGTACGCGGGGTCGGCGGCGTCGAGGAACTCGGCCAGGAAGCCCGCCGCGAAGGCGTCGCCCGCGCCGGTGGTGTCGACGGCCTCGACCGGGAACCCCGGGTGGTTGAGGTAGCGCCCGTCGGGGGTGCAGACCTCCGCGCCGTCGTTGCCGTGCTTGATGACGACGACCGCGTCGACGTCGTCGATGGGACCGAAGTGCTCGCTGATGGCGGTCGAGGCCTCCCGCTCGTTCAGGAATATCACGTCCGCGAGCTCGATCGTCGCCCCGAAGTCGCGCTCGCCGATGCGGCGCCCGGGGTCGAAACTGACGGTCGCGTCGGCCTCGCGAGCGCGTGCGGCGAGCGCCGCGGCGGTTTCGGGGTCCTGGCTCGTCAGGTGGAGGTGTTCGGCGGCGGCGAGTGCCTCGGCGGGGAGATCCGCGGCCGAGAACGCCTCGTTGGCGCCCTCGTTGCCGAGCACGATCACCTCGCCGTCGGCGTCGACCACGAGGTACTTGACGGCGGTGTCGGCGCCGGCGGTCACCAGCGCCGTGCAGTCGACGCCCACCTCCCGCAGCACCCGGCGGACGAGGTGGCCGTTCTCGTCGGCGCCGACGCTGCCCAGGAGGCCGGTCGAAACATCCAGGGCCGACAGCGCCGTCGCGACGTTCGAGGCGCTGCCCCCGCCGGACTGGTGCTGGTCGGTGATGGTGGCCTCGCCGTCGGCGGTCGGCAGCCGGTCGACGCAGAGGGTCACGTCCCAGTTGACGTGCCCGGCGCAGATGACGCGTGCCACGGCTCACCTCACGCGACTGTGCGGTAAATATCCGCTGGCGTCCGTCCCCGCCCGGCCGGTCGGTTCGAGTGGGTGACTCACTGCGGTTCCTCCCAGGGTTTGCTCGTCGCGTCGCCGAACAGCTCGCGCATGATGGTGACGACGCTCTGGGCCGGGAACTGGCCGCGTTCGGTCACGATGGCGTCGACGTACCGCGGCGGAGTCACGTCGAAGGCCGGATTCGCCACTTCGACGTCGCCCAGCTCCGCGCGGGCCTCGTCGCCGAGCACCTCCGACTCCTCGCGCATCTCGATGTCGACGGTCTGGCCGGTCAGCGTGTCGGGGTGGAGCTTGATGGTCTGGGCGGCGACCATCACCGGAACGCCCCGTTCGCGGGCGCAGACGGCGAGCATGCTCGTGCCGATCTTGTTGATGACCGAGCCGTCGGCGGCGATGCTGTCGGCACCGACGAGGACGTGATCGACCTCGTCGAGGTACCGACGGCCGGCGTTGTCGACGATCAGCGTCACGGGCACGCCCAGGTCCCGGAGCGCGCGGGCCGTGATGTGGCCCTGATTGCGCGGGCGCGTCTCGCGGACGATGGCCGTCAGCTCCTTGCCCTGCTCGACGGCGGCCTCGATGCACGCCAGGGAGTCCGTCGAGTGGCAGTGGGTCATGACGGCGTCGCCGTCGCGCAGCCGGTTTGCTCCGACGCGGCCGAGGTCGGCCTGCGCGCGGTCGAGCTGGGCGTCGAAGCGCTCGGCGGCGTCGACCACCGACGCCCGAAGCGCGTCGACGGTCGAGCCGTCGAGCGACTGGAACACGAATCGCAGCGCGTTGGGGAGGCTGACGGCCGTCGGGCGCGTCGCGTAGAGCCTGCGGGCCGCCGCGCGCAGTTCAGCACGGAAGGCGTCGGGATCGTCGGCGTCGCTGGCGCGGGCCTGCGTGGCGAGCGCGCCGGCGGCTGCCCGGGCGATCGTCGCCGCCCCGCGCGTCTCCATGGCGGCGATGTCCTCGGCGACCGCTGCGACGTCCGGGTGGACCTCCTCGCTGGCCATGTTCCGGAGGTAGGCAGCCGGCCGGCAAAAGTGACGGGGCCGGATCCCCGCCGGCGGGCGCGCCGAAACATCTACCCCCGCCAAGAGCCACGTGGCAACTGCCAATGCCCTCCACCGACAGCGCCGCACGAGAGGCAGCCTCGTCGGCAGACGACGTGATCACCGCCACCGCGCGGGCCTGGCTCGCCGCCGGCTCGCTCGGGCGCGCGTGGACGAGAGCGAGCGCGACCGGGGCCACCGCGTGGCTCGACGGCCAGGCCGCTCTTGCCGACCAGTCCGTCGACGCGACGCGACGGCAGCTTCACTCCCTGCTGGACGCCCAGTTGCGCGCACTCCCGGCAGGGGAGCCGGGCGCGGACGCCGCTCACGCCGCGATCGACGAGGCGATGGACGCGGCGGCCGCCGCCACTGCCGACTCGAACCGTGCGATAGCGGCCGACGTCGCCGACGCCTTCGAGACCGCGACAGCGCTGGGGGAGGTACAACAGAGCGCACTCGCCGGGGCGCTGGCCTCGGCGTTCGGCGTGGACCTGGACGGCGAGCACGAAGAAGCGCCGATCCGGGTCGCCGTCGGGGAACGGTAGCCCGGGTCGATCAGTCGTCGGCGTCCCACCACCGACCGCGGCGCGGGTCGCCGCCCTCGCGGGTCAGTCGTCCGCTGGCGCGGCCAGCCCGACGTCGACCTCACCGGCGTCGAGTTCCGCCTCGACCTCGCGGGCGGCCTGGACCATGTTCTCCATCTTGCCGTAGGCCGACTCGCGGGGCAGCAGCTTCACGCCGCAGTCCGGCGAGACAGTGAGTTGCTCCGGCGGGACGATCTCGAAGCCCTTCAAAATGTTCTCCTTGATCTCCGCGACGGACTCGACCTCGGCGACGTGGACGTCGACGACGCCCATCGCGAGGTCGGCCGTGAACTCGTGCTCGGTGAACACGTCGAGTTGCTCGTAGTTGCCGTTGCAGAGCTCGAGGTCGAACTCGTCGACCGGATAGTCGAGCATCTCGGGGTAGATGCGCGAGTAGTCGCCGTAGCAGACGTGCAGGGCGATCCGGACGTCCTCGGGGACGTCGTCGACGATCCGATCCAGGCAGGCGCCGACGATGGCGTGATCGTCGGGCGTCGTCGCCAGCGCGGGCTCGTCGATCTGGATGTACTTCGCGCCGGCGTCGACCAGGCGGTCGATCTCCTCGTTGACGAGGTCGGCCAGATCGTACGCCAGCGCCTCCTCGTCGTCGTAGACCTCGTTGAACGACCAGTTGGCCAGCGTGTACGGGCCGGTGATCGGCACCTTCACGGGGCGGTCGGCGACGGCGTCGGTGAACTCGAACTCGTCGACGAGCCACTCCTCGCCGTAGGACACTTCGTCGACGACGGAGGGCTTGTCGAAGTAGTTGTGGCCCCAGACCTTCACGCGGCCGTTGAACTCGTAGCCGTCGATCAGGTGCGCAAAGTACTCGACCATCTCGTTGCGCCGCATCTCGCCGTCGACCACGACGTCCAGGCCGGAGCGCTCGTGCTCTTCGGTGATCAGGCGGGCGGCGTCGTCGGCCGCCTCCTGCCAGTCCTCGTCGTCGAAGTCCGAGTCGCCCGATTCGAGGAGGTCGCGGGCGCGGTTGAGCCACGTCGGCTTGGGGTACGAACCGACGACGGTCGTCAGCAGGAAGTGCTCGTGGGGGTGGTCCGCCGGGCGGAACTGTTCACGCGTGTCGGTCATGCCGAGATCACCTCTTTGTTGACCGCGGCCAGCGCGTCCAGCTTGGCCTCGAACTTGTTGACCGGGAGGTAGAACGTCTCGGTGTTGATCGTCGCGTACACCGTCTCGAAGTCGGCGCCGGGCGTCTGCTCGTCGACCCACTCGATGCGCTCGGCGATCGTGTCGGGCTCCTCGACGAGCGTGTTCTGCCCGTCGACCAGCCCGAGGGCGACGTCGTCTTTCGTGCCGTACTCGTTGATGTTGTAGAGGTTGGCCTCGTGGTCGCTGACGAAGTCGAAGCCGACGGCGTCGACGTCGGCGTCCATCAGGTGCGCGTAGACCTTCTCCTCCAGGGCGCCCCAGTAGGTGTGTGCGACGACGTCGGCGTCGGTCGCGGTCGCGACTGTGTCGATGGCCTCGCTGGCGCGCTCGTCGGCACCGTCGCCCGGCGGGTTCTCCACGAGGGAGGGCTCCAGCAGGAACAGCGTCTCGACGGCCGGGAACTGCGCGATCTCGTCGGCGAGGAAGTCGGCGACGGCCTCGAGGAAGGCGTCCTCGCCGTAGTGCTCGTCGGTCGCGAGGTCGGCGAGCGAGTACGGGCCGGGCAGGACGGCCTGGAGGCCGCCGTCGACCTGCTCGCTCGCGGCCGCGAGTTCGGCAGCCACGTCGCCCGTCGCTTCGAGGTCGCCGGTAACGACCGGCTCGCGGTAGAAGTTGTTGTTGTCGTAGTAGCGCACGATGCCCCGCGTCTCGACGGCGTCGGCGACGGACAGCGGGTGGGCGAGCATGTCGTCCCAGCGCAGCTGGCCCTCGACGACCCGGTCGAGCCCCGCCTCGGACTGGCGGTCGAGGACCTCCTCACGGGCGCGCTCGTAGGCGTCGGTCACTTCGGCGCCCTCCGACCCGTCGATGAGGTCGGTCTTCTGGTGGCCCTTGAGCTCCGAGAGCTCGTCTTTGGCCCAGTCGGGCAGCGGATACAAGCCCGGCGTCGTCGTAACTACCTCTGGCATTGCCCCACACTTGGAAATGACGGCGTTTAATATTTGCTAATCCGTTTGATGTCCAGTAGTAATTAGCCGGAGGACGACGAGGCGCTCGAAGGGGTGCTTCTCGGCGGAGACTTCCTCGACGTCGAAGCCGCGGTCGACAGCCCGATCCGTGACCGCGTCGATCCCGGTCAGCGAGGAGACCAGCAGGAGGACCTCGCCGCCGGGGGCGAGTACGCGCCCGACGTCGTCGAGAAAGGGGTCGACGACGGCCCGACCCGACTCGCCGCCGGAGAGGGCCCGCTCCATCCAGTCCTCGCGGGCCTCGTCGGGTTCGGTCGGGAGGTACGGCGGGTTGAACAGGACGCGGTCGAACGCCTCGGCGCGGAAGGGGTCGGTCAGGTTGCCGCGGACGACCGGGACGCCCTCGCCGCGGGCCTGCCGGCAGGCGTGGGGGTTGACGTCGACGCCAACCACGTCGGCGCCCGCGTCGGCCGCGACCGTCGCGACGTACCCCGAGCCCGTGCCGACGTCGAGGACCCGGTCGCCGGCCTCGACGAACGCCTCGGCGGACTCGGCGAGCAGGCGGGTGTCCTCGGCGGGCTGGTAGACGCGCTCGACGCCGCGGTGCTCCCCGAGGTCGCCCATTCAGTCTGCCTCCGCACGCGCCTCGGGGTCGCCGACCTCCCAGGCGAGCGTCGCGAGTTCGGCGAACTGCGCGGGCGTAACGTTGCCGGCGCGCATGCCCATGAGGTCCTCGTCGGCGGCGTCGACGACGGCGTCTGGGTCGCCCAGCCCGGAGATGTGGGCCGTGTTCCTGATCGCGTTGCGCATTGTCTTGCGGCGCTGGGTGAACACGGCGGTCACGCAGTCCATGAAAAAGTCGGCGTCGGGCACCTCGTAGTCGGGTTGCCGGGGGCGTGTGCGGACGACCGCGCTCTCGACGGCCGGCGGGGGCGCGAACGCTCCCTTCGGGACGGGTTCGACCACCTCGACGTCGGCGTAGTGTCCGGCCGTCACCGACAGCCGGCCGTACTCGTCGGTGCCGGGATCGGCGGCCATGCGCTCTCCGAACTCCTTCTGGAACATCAAGACGAGCGGGCGCTCGCGGGGCAGCAGGCGGAAGGCGATCTCGCTGGAGACGCCGTAGGGGAGATTGGCGACGGCGGCGCTGAACGCGGGCAGGTCGACGTCGAGCGCGTCGCCCTCGATCACGGTCAGCCGATCGGCGGCGACGGCGTCGGCGAACTCCTCGCGGAGGAAGGCGGCGAGGGCAGGATCGCGCTCGACGACCGTCACGCGGTCGGCGACGGCGAGCAGGCGGTCGGTGAGCGCGCCGGTGCCGCCGCCGATCTCGAGGACGTGGCCGAGGTCGGCGTCGATCTCGGTGGCGTAGCCGGGGAGCCGGTCGAGGACGCGGTCGTCGACGAGGAAGTGCTGGTCGCGATCGGGGTCGCCGGCCACGCCCGCGCGGCGCATGAGCGCGTCGGGGTCGCGCTGGCCGTGGGCGTCGTCGACGTCCGGGGAACCGCCGGTCATGGCCGTCGGTTGTCGCCCGCCCGCAAAAAGGGTGTCAGTCCCCGTCGTCGCCGCGCTCGACGAACGTCCGGTACTTCAGGTCGTCCTCGCGCAGTTCCTCGAGGATGCGCTCGACGAGGATCTCCTGGGGGTTGTGCAGCCCGTTGACCCGGGACTGGACGTCCTCGAAGCTCGCGAACGGCTGGCGGTCGCGCTGGTCGAGGACGTTGTTGCGCAGCTTCTTGCCGATGCCGGGCAGGAGATTCAGCTGGTGTAAGCGCAGCGTGATCGGCTGGGCGTCGTTGAAGAAGTCGACGAAGCGCTGTTCGTCGCCCGCCACGATCTCCTCGACGACGTACTCCAGTTCCGACTGCGCGCCGCTGGGGAGGTCCTCGTACTCGATGTCCCGGTAGCGCGAGACGGGCGCGTCGCCGCCGGTCGCCAGTTCGATCCGGTCGCCGATGGCCACGTCGGCGTCTGCATCGAGCGTGCACTCGACGAGGCGGAAGTCGCGTTCGGTCAGCACGTACGCGAGCGGCGACTTCTCGTACTGCGGGCGGTCGTCAGCCGCGCGCCCGTGCGGGAGGAAATCGAGGACGACGCCGACGGCCGCGTCCGTCCCGGCCTCCGGGTCACCGCTCTCGGTGTCGCTCATACGGGAGGTTACGGCGACGGGCTACTTAAAAGTCGGAGCCGGCGGGCCTCAGACGTACCGGGCGACGACGTCGAGGATCTCGTCGAGCTCGTCGCCGGACAGCGAGTAGCGCTCCTGGGCGTAGATGGCCCGCAGTTCGTCGCGGTCGCGGGGCGTGAGGTTGACGATCTTGTAGGCGGTCGCCTCGTCGACCTTCTCCAGTTCCTGGAGCTCGGCGACGAACTCGCGGGACTCCTCGGGGTCGAGGCCGGCGAAGCGGTTGACGTGCTCGATGGCGCGGGCGAGCTCGTAGCGCATCTCTCGGTCCTCGTCGGCGGCCCGCTCCATCTCGAGGTCGGCCAGGATCTCCTTCGTTTCGGCGAGCGTCAGGAACTCCTCGCCGAGCTTCTCCTTGAAGATCGTCATTCCTGGGCCGTCAGGTGGGCGGGCTTGGCGATGATCGTCTTGAGCTTGCCCTGGTCGTCGATCTCGACCTTGAACGCCTGGCCTTGCTTGCCGACGACGGTGCCGGTGTGGCCGTTGAAGCGCGGGTGGAAGCGACCGTCGGAGACGCTGGGGTCGAGCCGGAGGTGGACCTTCTGGCCCTCGTCGAACTGCTGGACGGCGCGCTGGGGTGGGGAGGTGCCCCGCTCGCGGGGCTCGTTTCGGAGTTTGTGCCGCGTCTTCTTCATCGGTCCGTGCGAGTTGGGCATTCGTGGCTGTCGGTTGTGTGGTCGGGCTTATAAAACGTGCGTTCCGCCGCGGCGATCGGGCTCCGGTGCCGGGCGAGCCGTCCGCTGGCCGGGGAGACGGCGCGAGCTGAAAAGTGTGGGCGCGCGGCGAACTCAGATGCGGCCGACGGAGTCGACCTCGACGGACTCGACGTCGTCGACCTCGCCGAAGGCGTCCTCGACGGCCTCGGTGCCGCCGGAGTCGTCGGGGACGATGACGGTCGGGAACAGCGCGACGAGGCCGAAGGCCACGTCGTCACGCTCGAAGCCCTTGATCTTCGCGCCCTCGGGCAGCGCCTGTTCGAGGTGCTCCTGCAGGGCGTCGAGGTCGACGTCGGGGCTGGCGGGCATTACCTTGATCTTGGCTGCGACTTTTCCCATGGGTAATCGTTGGAGCGGTGGTTGATTGGGGTTGCGATTCGCGTCAGGGCCCGGTGAACCCGCAGTCCGGGCACTCGTAGAGGTTGCTCTGCTTGCGGCACTTCGCACAGCGGTAGATCTGCTGGCCGCAGTCGGGACACTTGAAGGCCGCGGCGTTCGTCCCGGAGATGTTGATCCCACAGGAGATGCACTTCTGCTGGCGTTTCTGCCCTTGGCTCATACCTGGCCCGAGGACACCCCGACATTTAACCCTTAATACCTGCCCGCCGGCCACCCTCACTCCTCGGCGACGGCCTTCCGGCCGTAGCGGATGACGCCCTCCTGCTCGTAGATGCGCCGGATGGCCGTCGTCACGTCGTCGCCCACGGCGGGGTCGGGGTCGGTACCCACGACCTGCATCGGGAGGTCGACGGCGTCGCCGTCGGCGTCGAAGGCCACGATGGCGACGCCGTACTCGCCGCTTTTCTCCTGCTGGGCGGCGAACTCCGGCGGTTCGCCGCCAAGCGAGATACTGGTGACGGCCGCGACTTCCCCCGAGGAGGGCAGGGCGACTGGCTCGTACTCGACCAGCGAGTGGCACTCGGTGCAGGCGCCCTCCGGCGGGAAGACGACGGCGCCGCAGTCGGGACAGCGCCCGGCCTCGAGACGGTGGCGCTGGGGCAGCGACCGCCGCCAGGTCGGCACCGACACGTAGGCCGCGCCCCCGTCCGGGCCGTCGCCGGTAATCTCGCCGCGCCGGCGGAGGTACTCCGCGTAGGAGAGGTCGGTCCCGCCTTCGAGGTCGGCGACGGCAGGCACGTCGCCGGCTTCGATCAGGAGCGCGTCGGCGCCCGCGCCGCTGCCGAACGAAGCGGCCAGGATCCGCTCGTCACCGTCGGCCAGCGCCGTCGCCAGCGAGAGGAGGACGCTCGCGGCCGCGGTGTCGCCGAGGTCCTGGACCGTCGCGCAGGTGCCGATGGTCTCGGCGTCGACGCCCAGCGCGCCGGCCGATCGGTAGGGCAGGCCGCCGTTGGGCGCCTGGACGGCCGCAGCGTCGACCTCGCCGACGTCGGCGTCGAGGGTCGAGACTGCCCCGCCGAGCGCCTCGCTGAACGCCTGGCGATCGTAGCTGGTCACGTCCAGGCCCTCGACGTCTTCGCTGCCGAGGCGGCGAAAGCGGGTACCCGGGTAGGGAGTGGCGTACTCGGCGCGGTCGACGATCTCACCTGGGGCGTCGGGGCCGACGACGAGCGCCGCCGCACCGGCGCCGGCCGCGTGCTCGCGCTCGTCCTCGGGCGAGCCGTGGGGGGCGTCGCTGGCGATTACCAGCCCGACGCCGTCGCCGAGGTCGGCGTCGAGTGCGGCGAACAACGCCCGGGTGCCCGCGCGCGTGCTCCCGGTGAACTCCTGGCGGCCCGCGTCCTCGGGGACGCCGAAGAACGAGCCCAGGCGAGCGGTCAGGTCCGATTCCTCGAGCGGCGGCGTGGTGGTCGCGAACCCGAGCCAGGTCACGTCGTCGGCGGTCGCGTCCGCGGCCGCGAGCGCGCGCCGGCCGGCCTCCCAGGCCATCGTGAGCGCGTCCTCGTCGGCCTCGGGGACGGCCTTCTGCTCGATGCCCGGCGGCGAGAAGCGCCCCCAGGCGTCCTCGAACTCCGCGGCGGCGATCCGCAGAGCGGGCGCGTACGCACCCGCGCCGAGGATACCGGAGGACTCGGCGGGGCTCACGCCGCACCACCTCCGTTCTCGCGCTCGAAGACGTGGACGACCGCGGCCCCGCCGCTCCCGCCGACGTTGTGGGTGAGGCCGACCCGCGGGTCCTCCAGCTGGCGGTCGCCGGCCTGCCCGGAGAGTTGCTTGAACGCCTCGACGACCTGGCCGGCGCCGGTCGCGCCGATCGGGTGGCCCTTCGACTTGAGGCCGCCGGAGGTGTTGACGGGCATCTCGCCGTCGAGGGCGGTCTTCCCGCTAGCGACGAACTCGCCGGCTTCTTCGGGCTCGCACAGCCCGAGGTCGGCGTAGGCCATCAGCTCGGCGATGGCGAAGCAGTCGTGGACCTCAGCGAAGTCCAGGTCCTCGGGGCCGATGCCGGCGCGCTCGTAGGCCGTCTCGGCGGCGTACTGGGAGGCGGGGACGCTCGTGTACGTGTCGCGCTGGAACAGGCCCACGCGGTCGCTGCCCGCGCCGACGCCGGCGACGCGGATCGGGTCGTCGGTGTACTCGTCGACGACGTCCTCGCTGACCAGCACGACGGCCGAGGCGCCGTCGGTGGTCGGACAGCAGTGATAGAGGTTCAGCGGCTCGGCGACCATGGGGGCGCCCTGGGCGTCATCGAGCGAGCACTCGAAGCCCAGCTGGGCGTGGGGGTTCTTCGCGCCGTTGGCGTGGTTCTTGACCGCGACGTGCGAGAGCTGCTCGCTCGTGGTGCCGTACTCGCGCATGTGCCGGCTGGCCATCTGGGCGTAGACGCCGGCGAAGGTGGTGCCCGAGAGGCGTTCCCACTCAGTCTCGCCGGAGACGCCCAGCCAGTAGCGGACGGCGTCGCCGGAGACGTCGGTCATGATCTCGACGCCGCCCGCGAGGACGACGTCGGCCATGCCGCTGCGGATGGCCTGGACGCCCTGGCGGACGGCGTAGCCGCTGGCAGCGCAGGCGTTCTCGACGCGGGTGACGGGGATGCCGGCCAGCCCGACGTGTTCGGTAACGGCCGGCCCGGGCAGGCCGAGCTGGCGGCCGCCGACGCCGAGCGTGCCGACGACGGCCTCGTCGACGTCGGCCTGGTCCAGGCCCGCGGGGACGCTGTCGGCCGCGTGCTCGTAGGCGGTCCGGAACAGCGAGCGGTAGCTCTCGTCGGGGAACGAGCCGAAGTCGGACTGGCCCGCGCCGACGACGTAGACGTCACGCATGCCCGGGGGTGGACCCCCGCGGCACAAAAACCCTTAGCTTGTCGCGCGCGGTTTCCCGCGGGCGCCGGTCCGCGTCCGCGGATTCGGCTACGCCGCGCCGAGCAGTTCCTGGGTCGCGTCGACCTCGAACAGGCGGGCGTCACACGCTCGGCAGGTCACGGCGACGACGTCCCGGGTGCGACAGCACGACTCGACGACGTCCTGCCCGAATTCGACGGCGCCGCCGCAGTCGGGGCACTCCTCGATGAACAGCCGCAGCCCGGCGAGCAACTGTCCGCGAGCGGCCGGGCCTGCACGATCCCAGCCGTCGTAGAACTCGGGGAGGACGCGCCCGGCCGCGGCGTCGGCGATGAACGCGGCCTCGGACTCCCAGCGGCCGACGTGGTGGCCGTCGTAGGCAGCGACGAACGCGCCGTCGGCGTAGCCCTGTAGCTCCAGGCCCTCGGCGTCGACGTCGACCACGTCGGCGACGGCCTCCCGCCCGCGGTCGGACGCCCGCTCGGCGGCCATCTGCTCGCGCCACGCGTCGGCGAACGCCGAGGTCAGCGCCAGGTCGCCGTCCGGCCGCTCGGCGAACACGCCGGCCCCGAGGAGTTCGGCCTCGACGTCGACGTCGGCGTCCCCGTCGACGACCGGATCGTCCGTCGGCGCCTTGTCGAACCAGGCCAGCACGCGATCGGGGAAGAACCGCTTGGTCAGCGTCGGCGTCCCGGGGACGAGGTAGCCCCGAAGGGCGATGGCGACGCAGGAGGCAGCGAAGCAGGCGATCCCCAGGACCGAGCCGCCCGTCGCGCCGGCGCCGAGGGCGGCCGCTCCGTACCCGACGACCGCGCTCCCGACGGCCGCGATGGCGACGTTGGTCACGGTGCAGGGAACGCAGCGGTTCTCGCCCGTGTACTCGGGCTGGCGGACGCGCTCGAGGACGCGGGCGACGCTACTCGTGGCCATGACACAGGAGAGAACGTCTCCACCAATCAACGTTTCGACGCGACAGACAGTGAAACGAACCCGCGAGGCGCCACCGCTTCGGTGACCGGGCCACGACCGCCCGGTGTGAATCGCTCGAGACCGGGATGGCTCGGCAGGGTCGTCGGCGCCGTCGCCCGTACGCCCGGTAGGTGACCGCCCCCGCCGGTCTCAGTTGCGGCGGTCGCGGATCCGCTCGACGGCAGGGGCGAACCGGTCGTCGCCCTCGAGCGCCTCGAGGACGGCGTCCTCGTCGATCACGAGGCTGTAGGCGGGCCGGCCCTTGCCGGTGGCGGACTCCTTGCGCTCCTTGCCGAGGTGGCCGGCTTCCTCGAGGTCCGAGAGCGCGCCGATGACGCGCTGACGGGTGACGCCGCCGGGAACCATGTCGTCGAGGTCCGCGAACTCCTCGAGGAGGTCTTCACAGACCCCCGAGACGTCGAACGAGTGGGCCGGCACGTCGTCCCGGTAGCGGAGTTCGATCACGGCGAGCAACACGAATCGGTCGAACGGGGCGACGGCATCCAGATCCTGGGCAGACATGGGTTGACGCTTACACTACGAGGGGGCACCTGAAAGGCGTACTGCCTGAGGGCGGACCGCGAGGTTTACCGCGGTGGAACCGAAACCGGCGAGCATGACGACGGACGGATGGTTCGCGGGGTTCTCTCCCGAGGACCGCGACGCCGCCGCCGACCAGATCCGCGAGGGGAGCGCCGACGCCCCCGCCGACTGGCCGGCGCTGGCCGTCGACGCCGGCTTCGCCCCCGACGAGGCGGCCTACTACGAGCGGCTGCGCGAGGCGACCCGCACTGCGGCGCGGGCGGCCGTCGCGGAGGCGGAAGGGGCCGCCGACCGCCAGCTCGTCCACGCCGTCCGAGCCATGGACGACTGTCGGCGGCTGGCCAACGAACTGGCCGAGCGCGTCAGCGAGTGGGGCAGCTCCCGCGACGGGGACGACGGTACCGGGATCGAGTACGCCCGCGAGCTCGCCGCCCGCGAGCCGACCGCCGCGGTCGACCGCCGACTCGTCTCGTTGGCCCGGCGAGTGGTGGCCCTCGACGAGGAGGCCGAGCAGCTGCGGACCTTCGTCGAGTCGACGGCGCCGGACGTGGCGCCGAACCTCTCGGCGCTGGCCGGACCCGTGCTGGCGGCGCGGCTGATCGCGCTGGCGGGCGGCCTCGAGGACATCGCGAAAAAGCCCAGCGGGACCGTCCAGGTCCTCGGCGCCGAGGAAGCGTTGTTCGCGCACCTCCGTGGGAACGCTCCCTCGCCCAAACACGGACTGATCTACACGCACGAGGCCGTCCGCGGGACCCGCCCCGAGGATCGCGGCTCGGCCGCGCGGGCACTGGCCGGCAAGCTCACGATCGCCGCACGGATCGACCACTACAGCGGCGATCGCCGCCCCGAACTCGACGACGAACTCGACGAGCGCATCGAGCGCATCCAGGCGCGAGGTGCGGACGAATGACCGCGGACCTGCCCGCCGGCGTCGAGCGCCGATCGATCGATGGCCACGAGCGCCTGGCCACGCGCGGCGAGCCCGTCTCCGGCGAGCCGACGGCCAACGGCTGGCGCGCCTGGGATCCCCGGCGGTCGAAGCTCGGGGCCATGCTCGAGGCGGGGATGGACGTCGGGCTGGGCGGCGGCGAGACGGTCCTGTACCTCGGCGCGGCGGCGGGGACGACGGTGAGCCACGTCGCGGACTTCGCCGGCCCGACGTACGCCGTGGAGTTCGCCGCCCGCCCCGTCCGGGACCTGCTGGACGCCGCCGAGCCCCGCGAGAACCTCTTCCCGCTGGTCAAGGACGCCCGCAAGCCAGAGACGTACGCCCACGTCGTCGAGCCGGTCGACGCGATCGTCCAGGACGTCGCCACCCGCGGACAGGCGGCGGTAGCGCGGGAGAACCGCATGTTCCTCCGCGAGGACGGTCGACTGGCGCTGTCGATCAAGGCTCGCAGCGAGGACGTGACGGCCGCGCCCGAGGACGTGTTCGCCGACGTGCTCGGGGAGCTGGAAGCCGACTACGAGGTGCTTTCGACGGAGCGGCTGGAGCCGTATCACGTCGACCACCTGGCCGTGGTGGCGCGGCCGCGCTGAACGGCGCCGCGCGGCGGCTCCGGAAGACAGAACGCTTTAGCACGGGGCGGCCGAACCGCCGGCCAGATGGACCAGAGGGGTTCGGCCGAGAACTTCACCCGGATGGGTACGCTGGGCATCGAGGAGGAGTTCTACGTCGTCGACGACCGCGGCCGGCCGACCGCCGGTACCGACGAGCTCGTCTACGAGTCCGAGCCCCCCGCAATTTTGGACGGCCGGCTCGACCACGAGCTGTTCAAGTGCGTCATCGAGACCCAGACGCCCACCGTCGCGGCCGACGACCTCGATGCGGCGCGCGAGAAGGTGACAACAGTCCGCCAGGCGGTGGTCGACCACGCGGAAGCCCACGGCTTCCAGATCGCCGCCGCGGGCCTGCACCCGGCGGCGAAGTGGCGCGAGCTCGAGCACGCCGACAAGCCCCGCTACCGCGCGCAGCTCGACCGGATTCAGTACCCCCAGCACCGCAATATCACGGCCGGACTACACGTCCACGTCGGGGTGGACGACCCCGACAAGGCCGTCTGGATCGCCAACGAGTTGCGCTGGCACCTGGGGATCATCCTTTCGCTGTCAGCCAACTCGCCGTTCTGGTGTGGCTTCGACACGGGGCTGGCCTCGGCACGATCGAAGATCTTCGAGGCGCTGCCGAACACGGGCATGCCGACCGCGTTCGACTCCTACGCGGACTTCGACGACTTCGAGCGGACGATGCTCGAGACGGGATCGATCAACGATCGCGGCGAACTGTGGTACGACGTCCGCCCCCACTCGGAGCTGGGCACCGTCGAGATCCGCACGCCGGACAGCCAGGCCGATACCGATCGCGTAATGGCCTTCGTCGAGTACGCCCACGCGCTGGTGACGGACCTCGCCGAGCGCTACGAGGACGGCGAGGACGGGCGGCGCCACCGCCGCGAGCTGCTCGACGAGAACAAGTGGCGCGCGACCCGCTACGGCCAGGAGGCGTCGCTGCTGTCCCGTGACTGCTCGGAGGCGATCGCGCTGGGCGAGCTCGTCGACCGGGAGTGCGAACGGCTGGGCGTGAGTGGTATCCGCGAGGTGTACGAGGCCGAGAGCGGGGCGGCGCGCCAGCGGCGGTTGCTCGACCAGCGCGGGATGGACGCCCTGTGCGAGTCGCTGCTGTTGTAGCCAAGGATTTTTACCCGGGTGAGACCTTCCGTCGGGGTAGAGCGGACATGTCTACCGACAACGGGGCTGACGACCGGGACGACCTCGACGGGCCGGGACCCGCAGACGCGGAGGGCGAGTCCGGCGAGGGCGTGCGCGATCGACTCGAGGCCGAGGCCGACCGGGCGGTCGAGCGCTTCGACGAGAGCGTCGTCGACCTGCTCGCGTGGATCCTCGACACCGAGACGCGCGCGCGGATATACGTCCACCTGCGCCAGCACCCCCACAGCACGAGCGACGAGATCGCCGACGGGACGGGGTTGTACCCGAGCACCGTCCGCGAGGCGCTGGCCGAACTCCACGACGAGGAGAAAGTCGCCCGCCGCAAGCGCGAGAGCAGCGGCGCCGGAAACAACCCCTTCGAGTACACGGCGATTGCGCCGAGCGAGCTCGTGACGGGGATCGTCGGCGACGTCCAGGCCGAGCTCAACACGGTGTTCAACCTCGACGCCCACCTCGCCGCGGACGAGACGGCCGCCGCCGACGGCGACGAGCCGGTGACGATCACCGTCGACGCCGAGTCGAGCGACGAGTGACCTGTTCGTCGGCGCCGGGACGGCCCCGGATCACCCGGCGGGCGGCGCCCCAATCCGAAGCCACTAAACCATGAGGCGTCTATCCACGGAGGTATGAAGGTCGCGCTGGGTGGGACGTTCGATCCCGTCCACGACGGACACCGCGCGCTGTTCGAGCGCGCGTTCGAGCTGGGCGACGTTACCGTCGGCCTGACGAGCGACGAACTCGCACCGAAGACCCGCAACGAGGACCGCTACGTCCGCCCGTTCGACGATCGCCGCAGCGATCTCGCGGCGGAGCTCGACCGGTACGCCGACCAGTTCGATCGCGACTACGAGATCCGCGAACTCGACGAGCCGACAGGGATCGCCACCGAGGAGCAATTCGACGTGCTGATCGTCTCCCCCGAGACCGAGACCGGCGGCCACCGGATCAACGAGATCCGCCGCGAGCGCGGGAAAGACACCCTCGACATCGAGGTCGTCGACCACGTCTACGCCGAGGACGGGGACATCATCTCGAGCACCCGCATCGTCAACGGCGAGATCGACGAGCACGGCAACCGCACGCCCGACCGCGACGGCCGCCCGAGAAACGAACCCGAGACGTAACCCCGCTCACCAGTCCGGGGCGTCGAGCCCCGCGGTCTCGAGCAGTTCTTTCCACCGCTGTTGGACCGCCAGTCGCGACACCCCCACGGCGTCGGCCACGTCGCCCTGCGACCGCCGGTCGCCCGCGATCAGCGCCCCTACGTAGAGGCTAGCCGCCAGCGTCGGGCGCTTCGAGCGATCGGCGTCGGGAATCGAGGAGAGAAACAGGTCGGCCGCGCGCGTCTGGGCGTCCTCGCCGAGTTCGAGGTCGGTGGCCGCCGACTCGAGTTCGGTCAGCCACCGTTCGTTGTCCACCTCGTCACTTGCGCGATACACGGTGGTGTGTTTGGGGACGTGCGAGTAAAAGCGCTGTCGGCTGTGGGGGACTGGGCGACGGAAGAGCGTTACGTTCATAGTCGGGAGGTGGGAAGCGGGGACTGGGCGCGGGTTGCCGAGCCAGGCCAAAGGCGCAGCGCTTAGGACGCTGTCCCGTAG
>JBDGSW010000079.1:0-21167 GCA_042217345.1 Haloarculaceae archaeon | reverse complement strand
AATAGTGCTCTGAATTCGAGGACGTCATCGAGGTCGAAGGTGCCAGGTTCTGCGCTCGGCTCGTCCCAAAGGTAGTTTCGGAGAGTGGCCAGACTGGTCGGGACGTGTGCCTCGTAGGACGGAAGGGCCCGCTCGTCGATGTTTCCGCGTCGGTCTTTGGTCCAGGTCGCTTCCACCGTCTCCCGGACACGACGCCGGTCTCGTTCTGTCGTGAGAAAGCGCTCGGCCTGCGCCCGACCGTGGTCCCAGAGCAGTTCGAGGAACTGCGGCGCCCGGTCTAACTTCGTCGCGTAGTCGAACGGCCTGTCCGGCGATGCGACGGACTCGTCCAGATTGATCGTCTTCACTTCGATCGGCTGGTAGACGTCCTCGAGTGCGCCCGTGGCGTGCCACTCGTTGAGCTGTCGAATGAATTCGAGTTCCTGGTTGACCGAGAGGTTGCCGCCCAGTTCGTTCCGCCGGTCGGCGATCGCCTCCAGGTCGGTCGGGATCGATTCCTCTCGGTTCGGGTTTATCTGGACGATCCACAGTTCGTCTGGGGGATCGAGCCGACCGGGGACGCGGCTGAAGAGATTCCCCAGCGGCGGATTCTGCGAGAACAGGCCGTCCCAGTAATAGCGCGTCGTCCCGTCGGGCTGGTTCACCGGTGCGGCCTGGAAGAGGTTGGGAACGGCGGCCGATGCCAGGACTGCGTCGTAGCTCACGTCCCGCTCGGTGAAGCTCCTGAACGATCCTCGCTGGACGTCGACGGCGCCGATGTCGAGCCGCGGTGGAACCGGCTCGGTCCGATTCACCACGCTCGCGAGTTTGTCCGGGGAGATCGCGTCCTCGAGGGTCTCGCGGAGGACTTTCCTCCCCCAGTCGGATCCCGGCGTGGCATACGGACTCAGGGCCGGGAGCGGGACCCCGAATCCCTGTGCCCGAACCGTCGAGACGCCGATGGCGTTCACCAGCTGATCGAACGCGCTGTCTGCCGCGAGCCCGTCCCAGATCTGCTCCAGCAACCGCCTGGATTTCGCACGTCCCTCGTCTCGACCCTCGCTCGCCAGCCCGAACCAGGCGGCGAAAGCGCAGATGGCGCCACCGGACGTCCCGCTGAACCCGGCGATGTCGTACTCGACCTCGTCCTCCGAGAGGAGGCGGTCGAGAACTCCGGCGGTGAATGCCGTGTGGCTCCCGCCGCCCTGACAGGCGATCGAAACGCGTCTTGGTGGTGTTTCGTTCGTGGACATGCACACCCAATGACAATCGATACGCCGCTTGCCACCACGTCAGTTGTTACCAGACGGTGGCGGAACTGTTCCGAGCGCCACTCGGGGCGGAACCAGTCACGGATCGGCTCTCATCTTTGCGGTAGCGAGGAAACCCTGCCGCAAGCGGCGGGGAGGAATCGCGTTCGGTTAGCTGGGCATTTGCACACGTTTCGCCTCCCTGTCTGTCCTATCCAGTCACTCCTGTGTCTGATACGCGCTACTGAGACAGAGCACGGGTCGCGAATTTCGACGAGGCCGGTCGAACCACTCAAGGCCGCCGACCGGGTACGGTCGCGCGTTCACCGCCGTCGCGCATGCCGACCCGAAACCGACCCACCGGACGGGATACGCACCCAGTGGCCGACGAGTCGCGTCCACGCCGCCGGCGCGGGGGAGGGCTGGCGTGACGTCGTGTTCGTTCTGCGGCCGGTCGGTCGAGCGAGAGCCCGTCTACGAGAACGGCGACCCGTTCTGCTCGGCCGGCTGTCTGGACGCGGCCGGCCTCGACGGGACGAGCGACGACGCCGCGGCCGACGCGCTGGCCGGGCCGGCCGCGAACCGCCCCGACGACGCGGCGACGGCGTACTTCTCGATGCGCGGGATGCACACCCGGGCGTGCGAGTCGTACCTCGAGGGACTCGCGACCGACGTCGGGGGGGTCCACGACGCCGCAGCCAGCTACACGGCCGAGCTGATCCGCGTCGAGTACGATCCCGCCGTCGTCGCGGAACCGGCCATCCGGGACGCCCTCTCCTCGCGCGGCTATCGAGCTCAAGCGCCCGAACCGGGGGAGACGCCGGCCGACCGGAACGCCTTCGACTTCGAGCACCTGCGCGCGATCTTCTCGGTCATCGCCGTCTCACCCATCGCCATCATCTACGTCCTGTTTTTCTACCCGGTCTATCTGGGGTGGCTGCCGACGTCGTCGCTGGACAACCCCGCGATCGTCTCCGGGCTGTACGGCCCGGTCGCGATGTTCACGACCATCACCGTCTTCGGCGTGGGCTTTCCCATCCTGCGCTCGGCGGCGATCAGCCTCCACGAGCGCCGGCTCACCGTCGACGTCTTGCTGTCGCTGACGGTTCTGGCCGCCTACGCCTACTCGATGGCCTCGCTGTTCCTGCTCGACCGGCTGTACCTGTTTTTCGACGTCACGACGGCGCTGGTCGTGATCGCGACGATCGGCACCGCCGTCCGCGCCCGCTTCGAGCGCCGGGCCATCCGGACGCTCGCCGACGTGGTCGACGACGCCGAGACGACGGCTCGCCGGCTCACCTCCGCTGGCGAGACGGAGACGGTGCCGACCGACGAGTGTGCGGCTGGCGACCGACTGCTCGTGCGCCCGGGCGAGCGCATCCCGCTCGACGGGACGGTCGTCGACGGCCGCGGCGCCGTCGACGAGGCGCTGATCACGGGCGAGGCCCGCCCGCAGCGGACGGTGCCGGGCGATACGGTCGTCGGCGGGTCGATCGCCGTCGACGGCGCCTTCGAGATCGCGGTCGATTCGGGTGCGACCAGCACGCTCGACCGCCTGCGCGAACTCGTCTGGGAGCGCCAGACCGACCGCGCGCCGGCCGGGCGGCTGGTCGATCGCGTGGCGGCCGCCTACGTCCCGGTCGTCCTCGCGCTGGCGGTCGTCACCGTCGCTGCGTGGCTCGCCGCCGGCGCGACGGCCCGGGTAGCGCTCCGGACGGGGCTGACGGTCCTGATCGTGGCCTGTCCCGTCGCGATGGGGCTCGTGACGCCGCTGTCGATCGGCCGCGGGCGCGCGGCGGCCGCCGACCGGGGAGTCCCGATCCTCGACGGGACGGTCCTCGAGCGCGCGTCGGACGCGGCCGCCGTCGCCTTCGACAAGACGGGGACGCTCACCACCGGCGAGATGCGCGTGACGGGCGTCGACGCGGCCGAGCCGGTCGGCGCCGAGACGTTGCTCCGGCGCGCGGCAGCCGTCGAGTCCCGGTCGAGTCACCCGATCGCCGCGGCGATTCGCGAGCGGGCGCCGGACTCATCCGAGGCAGTCTCGGACTTCGAGCGCCGACGCGACGGCGTCCTCGCCGCGGTCGACGGCTCTCGCACGGCCGTCGGGAGCCCCGCGCTGTTCGATGAACTGGGGTGGGAGACGCCGCCGGCCGTCGACAACGCGATCGCGGCCGCACACGACCGGGGCGACCTCCCCACGGTCGTCGGCTGGGACGGTGCGGCGACCGGCGTCGTCGCCCTCGGCGACGTCCCGCGTGACGACTGGGCGGCCACCGTCGAGCGCCTCGCGGCCGACGGGCGATCGGTGGCGGTCCTCACGGGCGACGACTCCCGCGCGGCGCGGCGCTTCGCGGACCACCCGGCCGTCGAGCACGTCTACGCCGACGTCCCGCCCGAGGCCAAAGGCGAGATCGTGCGCCGCCTGCGCGCCGACGGCCCGGTCGCGATGGTCGGCGACGGCACCAACGACGCCCCGGCGCTGGCCGCGGCCGACGTCGGCGTCGCGATGGTCTCGGGGACGGACTTCAGCGCGACCGTCGCGGACGCGCTCGTGACGGCCGACGCCCTCGCGCCCGTCGACGCGCTGTTCGCGATTGCGCGGGCGACTCGGCGGCGCCTCCGCGAGACGCTCGCGCTGGCGCTCGCCGCCCCAGCGGTTGGGCTACCGCTCGCGGCGTTGGGGTTGGTCACGCCGCTGGTCGCCACGGGCGTGATGGCGGCCGGGACCGTCCTGGTGCTGGCCAACAGCTCGCGGTCGCTCGCGGTCGGCTCGTGAGCGCCCCCTGGCCGTTCGCGCGTGGTACGGCTCCCCTGCAGCCTGTTTCCGGTGCGTCACACCCGGCCGTCGCTGTTAGCTGACCACAAACGCGCCGTCGAGGTCCATGTAGGGGTGGCCGTACCCGCAGTAGGTGAGACAGCTGAGGCTGTAGTCGCCCCGATCCGTGGCCCGGAGGCCAGCGACGCTCGGCCGCGGCGCGTCGTGCGGGAGCGCCATCGGGTGGAGCATCATCCCGCCGCCCATGCCACCGCGCGCGTGGTTGTACCCGGAGGGCATCACCGCCACGCTGTGGTCGGGATAGCGCCGATCCGCTTCTTCCAGCGCGTCGTGCATCGTCCCGTCCGGTGGCGCGGGCAGCCGCTCGGCGTTGCGCACCTCGAGGGTTTCGTGATCCGGCAGGCTCTGGCGGACGGCCCGGGGAAGCTCCGCGATGGCCCGCTCGGCCCGCGTGCTGAACGCGACAAGCTTGATCTCGGTCCCGGGCGCGAACGTCAGCCGCTCGCGTTCGGTCCCGTCGGCGTCGAGGAGGACGAACCCCCAGTGGTACGCCCCGACGTAGACCGTCCGGTCGGGGGTCGCGTTCCTGCGGCCGAAGCCGCTCGAGAGACAGCCGGCGAGGCCGACCGAGCCGACGCTCGCTCCGAGCGCGGCCACGAACCGTCGCCGTGAGCTGCGGTCGGCCACGTCGCTCACTCGCGCTCGAGCCGGGCGCGGCGCTCCTCGAACTCCTCGTCGGTGAGGTCGCCGCGCGCGTAGGCGGTACGCAGTTCCCGCATCGCGGGGTCGGTCCCCACGCCGCCAGACTGGCCGAGCCAGCGGTAGAGCAGGTACCCGCCGCCGCCGAGGACGACCAGCCAGACGACCAGCATCGCGATCCCCCACCACGGGGAGTAGTTGTACCCGCCGTACCCGCCGTACCCGCCCATCATGCCGCCCCACGCTCCCATCATGGGGAACGCGAAGACCATCATGAGCATCGGCGCCAGCACGACGATCGCGAGGACGACGAGGACGATCCGTCCGATCCCGTCAGTGGTGCGCTCTGTAGCCATGTTCGTCCACGCCTATTGCTCGCAAATCGGGAAAACCGTTATCGTGTTTCTCGCCTCCAGAGAACGAGACTTCCGCGCTCGGTCCCGGCCTGCCTTCTCGCATCGATCCGTGCGGCGGGATCCGGTCCCATCCGTCCGTCTCGACCACTGCGGTCGTCGACGATCGGGTCAAGCTACTTTGTCCCGGCGGCCCTGGACCCGGACGATGCTCCGTCGCCTCCTCCACGACGTCGGCTACCTCGTCGCGCACGTCCTCTTCGCGGGCGCCCGGACGCCCACTGCGGTCGTCGGCCGCCTGCGGCTCGCCTACCGGCTGGTCGGCGTCCGCATCGTCGAGACGCCGCGGGTCGACGACGTCGAGCGGACGATCTTCCTCTGTCCCTACCGGAACCTCGGCTCGCGCTGGTTCGGCCAGAAGTGGGTCTGTCACGACATTCTCGACCGCGTCGACGACGGCTACGTGACCTACCTCCGCCGGCACCGCGACATCGACTACCAGCGTCCCCGGGGCTGTGCGGACCTGGCGTACTGCGACGGCTCCGCGTACTGCTACTCGGAGGTCTCCGAACTCGAGTCATGAGCGCCGACCCCGACGGCCTCCGCGCGCGCATCGCCGACCAGTTCTCCTACCGAGGACCGCACGCTGAGGTCTGGCGCGGGTTCGATCGGTTCCTGGCCACCGACGCGTACCTGAACCTGGGGTACTCGCCGTGGTACCTGCCTCACGTCGTCGGCTCGCCCCAGCGGCGCCTGGCCCGCCGGATCGGGCGTCTGCTCGCCGACTGCCTCGGTCGGACCGCGGGCGTGGCCCTGCTCGACGTGGGCTGTGGCCGGGGCGGCCCGGCGATCGAGTTCGCCCAGCGCTTCGGCTTCGGGGTCACGGGGATCGATCTCGTCCCGTACAACGTCCGGCAGGCCCGCGAGAACGCCCGGGACCAGCCCGGAACTCTCCGGTTCGCCATCGGCACCGCAGGTGCACTGCCGATCGCCGACGCCGCGGTCGCGGCGGTCACGTCGATGGACGCGCTCGTCTACGTGCCCGATCGGTCGGCCGCAGTCGCGGAGTTCGCGCGCGTGCTCGAACCCGGCGGCGTCGTAGCCGTCTCCGACCTCGTCGTCGTCGCGGACGCCGGCGTGGACGGCCGGCGGGCCGTCGAGCGATTCGCCGCCGCGTGGGACATGCCCGTGCCGGCGTCGGTCGCCCAGTACCGGGACTGGTTCGGCGACGCCGGGCTGGCCGTCCGGCGCGTCGAGGACGTCACCGCCAACAGCGTCGGGCGCTTCCGGAAGTGGTCGACGGCGTTCCTGCGGCTGGCCGACGGGCCGGCCCGGCCGGCGCTCGCCCGGCTGTTCGCCCGCTTCGACCTCGACCTCGAGACGGTCCGGACCCAGGTTCGCCGGGCGCACGCGGCGCTGCCCCACCTCCGACACGTGATCGTCGTCGCGAGCGAGCCAGACGGCTGACGCCCTCCGGTCGCCGCTCAGCGCTCGCTCGCCGAGGCCAGTCGGACCTGGATCCGGTCGGGATCGGTGACGACGACGGCGCCGTCGTCGGCCGCCGTCACGCCCTCGCCGCGATCGCCGAGGCGCTTTCGGACGGCGTCCAGCGCCGCGGCGTCGGGCACGACGACCTCGAACCAGCGGAGGCCGCGGGCGTCCCCTGCGGCCGGCGACGTGCGGTGGTTCCACGTGTTGAGGCCGACGTGGTGGTGGTAGCCGCCGGCCCCCACGAACGACGCCTGCTCGCCGAAGCGGGTCTGCCGGTCGAACCCGAGCGCCTCGACGTAGAACCCCTCGGCGCGCGCCAGGTCGGCCACCTCCAGGTGGACGTGGCCGACGGCGGTGCCCGCGGGGAGTTCCCCAGCCCCGGTCGCGTCGGCCGCGAGCCCCTCCAGGTCCAGGGGCAGCGTGTCCATCTCGACGGAGCCGTCGGGCGCGCGCGGCCAGTCCTCGCGCGGGCGGTCGCGGTAGACCTCGACTCCGTTGCCCGCGGGGTCGCGGAGGTACAGCGCCTCGCTCACCAGGTGGTCCGAGGCGCCGGTCAGGGACGCGCCCGCATCGCGAATCCGGGCGAGCGCGTCGGCCAGCGCCGCCCGCGACGGGACGCGAATCGCCACGTGGAACAGGCCGGCGGCGTCCCGCGGGCGCTCGGGCGCCCCCCTGTCCTCGACCAGCACGAGCAGCGGTCGGTCGCTCGCGGACAGCCGTGCGACGTCCCCGTCGCGCTCGACGGCGAAGCCGAGCGCGTCGCGGTAGAACGGGAGGACGCGGTCGAGGTCGTCGACGGTGAGCGCGACCCGGCCGACGTGTGCGTCGGCGGGCAGCTGTCCGCGCTCGCCCGAATCGTTCTCCATGCTCCGGTGGAGGCGGTGGATCACCAAGTCGTTTGCCGCCGGCGATGGCCGAGGACCGCCGATTCACCGGCGCAGCCGTCAGTCGCTCGCGTGGGCGTGATCGTGCTCGCCGTGGCCGCCCGCGGGCTCGTCGAAGCGGTCGGTCCGGTGCAGCCAGTACAGCACCAGGAACAGGGCCGTCGCGAGCACGTTGAGGACGGCCTTGTAGTTGAGCTCGATGGAGATTTCGGCGACGTGGGCGGCCGATCGCGGCGGGATCAGCCCGGCCGCGCCGAACAGCAAGTGCATGAGCACGCCGGTGATCACGGCGGCGACGAAGATCGTCCCCGAGAGGACGGCGGCGAACCGGGCGCCGTAGTACTCGACGTAGGCCTCCACGATCGGCGGGATCACCAGGTCGGCGTAGATGTACGAGAGGACGCTCCCGAACGGCAGGCCGTTCGTCCAGAGGATCGTCCCGAACGGGACGTTGCCGACCGAGCAGACGAACGTGACGATGCCGATGGCCGCACCCAGGATCGCCGTCCAGACGACGTAGGTGGGCATGCCCAGGATCGGGCCGCCGAAGACCGCGTGCCACAGCGCCTCGGGGACGAACCCGGCGACCAGGCCCGCGAAGACGAACCCGATGGCGATCTCGTCCCAGAGCATGTCCCACTCCTTCCATTGCTTGTCGGCGAGGTCCTGCCAGCCCGCGAGGCTGGTGAGGTTCTCGGCGATGGTCGTGTTGGCTTCCTCGGGGTCCCAGCCGTTCATGCACGACGCCGAGCAGAAGTAGTAGGTCTGGCCGTCGACGGTCTTGGCGTACTCGGTCTCGTCGGGATCGACCTCCATGCCGCAGTTGGGATCCCGGACGGTCTCGGCGTCGCCCTGGACGTGCTCGCGGGCGCGCTCGATGAGGTCGTCGGACACCAGGTAGCGGAAGGTGCCGGCCAGCAGGACGATCAACACGAGCCCGCCGAGAAAGTCCGCGAGGACGAACTGCCAGCCCAGCAACAGCCACATCACGAAGCCGATCTCGATGACGAGGTTCGTCGAGGCGAACATGAACGCCCCGAGGCTGGCGCCGGCGCTCGCACCCTTCTTGAAGAGGTTCTTGGCGGTCGCGATGGCCGAGTAGCTACACGACGAAGAGACGAACCCGAAGAACGCGCCCAGGCCCAGCTCCCGGAGGCCGTAGCCGTCGAGGTGGTCGGCGATGGCCTCGCTGGAGACCCACGCCTCGACGCCGCCGGCGATGGCGAAGCCGACGACCAGCGCCCACCACGTGATCCACGCCATCGCGACGGTGGTGGTCGCGGCCTCGATCGCCCCGTCGGCCAGGAACTGCCCGAGCGGCTGTCTCGTCGTGAGCGCCCCGACCGCGACGACGAGGACGGCGATGCCCGCCAGGATGGCGTAGTCGCGCTTGTCCATGGGTTGGCCTGTGGGGACGTAGGGCTTCCCGATTTACCGGGATTGTGGTTCGGAATACGGTTCCTGTGCGGCGCGCGACTGTGGAATCCAAACCGTCCGGCCACTCGTGGCGCACGCCCATGGGATCTCACTCGCGAGGGATCCGCTCAGCGCCGTGCGCGGCGTTCGGGTACGACGCGGTCGCCGGCGCCGGCGCAGTTCCGACGCGCTCGGAACCAGCGGTATCCGTATGTCCGCTCGAGGCGAACCCTCGTCCCATGGGTTCGACCGAATCGACCGCGGATCTCGTGTACGTCTGTCCAGCGTGTGAGACGTCCTTCGAGGTCGACGACGACACGAGAGACGCCCTGGTCGAGCACACGTGCGTGCTGTGCGGCGCGGCTGTGACGGAGAGCGCCTTCACCGCGCCGTGACTGCCGCGAGCTCGCTGGCGGTCCCGACCCGAACACGTTAACCGACAGACTTTGCCGTGGTCGGTCCTAACCGGCGCGCATGACGACTGGTGTCATCCTCTTGAACTTCGGCGAGCCGGCCGAGCCGGACCGCGCCGAGGTCGTCCCGTACCTCGAGCGCATCTTCTACGACAACCGGTTCGTCGAGGGCGACCTCGACGAGGACGAGGCTCGCGAGCGCTCGCGCGAGCTCGCCGAGCGCCGTGCGCCCGGCCTGATCGCCGAGTACGAGGAGATCGGCGGCTCGCCGCTGACCGCCCAGGCCGGCGACCAGGTCGCCGCCGTCGAGGCCGAACTCCGCGAGCGCGGGTTCGACGTCGCCGCCTACCTCGGGACGCAGTTCGCCGACCCGACGATCGACGACGCCGTCGCCGAGGCGAAGGCCGACGGCGTCGACCGCCTGGTCGGCCTCCCCGTCTATCCCCTCTGTGGCCCGTCGACGACCGTCGCCGCACTCCGCGGGCTCGAACGCGCCGTCGCCGACGCCGACTGGGACGTCCCCGTCGACGAGCTGTCGGGCTGGCACCGCTCGCCCGCCTACACCGGCCTCCGGGCGCGCAACGTACGCGAATACGCGGCCGACGAGGGCCTCGATCTCACCGATTCGGACACGCGGCTGGTCTTTTCGGCGCACGGCACGCCGACGCACTACCTCGAGGAGGGGTCGCGCTACGACACCTACGTCGAGGAGTACACGTCGGTCCTCGCCGCCCAGCTCGGCGTCGAGGAGTACGACCTGGGCTATCAGAACCACGAGAACCGCGACATCCCGTGGACCGAGCCCGAGGTCGAGGACGTGGCCGTCGCCGTCGACGCCGAGCGCGTGGTCGTCGAGCCCGTTAGCTTCGTCCACGAGCAGTCCGAGACCCTCTCTGAGCTGGACCTGGAACTCCGCGAGGAGGTCGAGGAATCGGGTCGGGCGTTCTACCGCGTGCCCATCCCCCACGACGACCCGCAGCTGATCGAGCTATTCGCCGACCTCGTCGAGCCGTTCGTCGCCGGCTACGACCCCGCGTACTACCAGCTGCGGCCGTGCCAGTGCGCCGACGGCGACGCGATGTGCCTGAACGCGCCGCGCGCCCCGGGCCGATGAGCGACGCCGACGCGGACGCGGCCGACGCTGGGGCCGGCGCGGCCGGTGCGAACGACGCCGACGTCGCGGTCGCGATCGTCGGCGCGGGCATCACCGGCCTGGCGCTGACCCACGAGCTCGCCGAGCGCGGCGTCTCGAGCCTCGCGTTCGAGGCCGAGGCGACGCCCGGGGGCGTGATCGAGTCCCGGCCGCTCGAGGGCGGGCTGGTGGCCGAGCGCGGCCCCAACCGCTTCACGCTCACCGAGAAGGTCGAGGAGCTGATCGACGTCGCCGGCCTGCGCGAGGAGACGATCACGCCGCCCGAGGACCTCCCGATGTACGTCTACGCCGGCGGCCGGCTGCGCGAGGCGCCGTTCGACCTCTCGACGTTCCTCCGGACGGATCTGCTGTCGTGGTTCCAGAAGCTCCGCGTGCTCGGCGAGCCCGTCGCGGACGACGTTCGGCCCGAGGAGTCGGTGGGCCAGGCCGTCCGGCGGCTGTTCGGGACGGGCTTCTACGAGAACTTCGTCGAGCCGATCTACGGCGGGACCTACGGCTCGAACCCCGACCGGATGCCCGTCCGCCACGCGATGCCCTTCCTGCTCGGGATGCAGTCGACGTACCCGACGCTGCTGTGGCCGGTGCTCAAGCGAGCGGTCTCGGGCGGCGATCGGGCGGCGCCGGTGTCGTTCGAGGGCGGCGTCCAGCGCCTGCCCGCGGCGCTGGCCGAGCGCTACGCCGACCGCGTGCGCCTGGAGACGCCCGTGACGGCCATCGAACGGGAGGGCGACGGCTACCGCGTCGAGACCGACGAGGAGACGGTGACCGCCGGCCACGTCGTCCTGACGGTCCCGGCGTGGGTCGCGGCGGATCTGCTGGCCGACGTCGACCCCGACTCGGCGGACGCGCTCGGGGAACTGACGTACAACCCGCTGGCGATCGTCACGATGGAGTCCGACGCCCGCCGCGAGGGATACGGGTATCAGGTCAAGCGCGCCGAGCCGCTGCGGACGCTCGGCGTCTCCTGGCACCACAGCCTGTTCGGCCGGCCCGGCCAGTACACCGCGTTCCTCGGCGGGATGGACGACCCCGAGATCGTCGCCGCCGACCCCGAGCACATTGGCGAGGTCGCCGTCCGGGACTTCGAGACGGTGATGCAGGCGACAGCGACGGTCCGGGACGTCGCGCGCTTCGAGCGAGCGATCCCCGCCCACGACGACTCGTGGGCCGCGCTCGACCGGGTGGACCTCCCCGAGGGGCTCACGCTCGCGACGAATTACACGGCGCGCGTCGGCGTGCCGGGACGGGTGCGCGAGGCCGAAAGTCTCGCCGACGAGCTCGCCTAGTCCCAGGACCAGTTCTTGGCCGTCTCGACGAACGTCTCGACGCCCGAGACCGGCGTGTCCTTGTTGACGCCGTGGCCGAGGTTCAGGACGTGGCCGGCCGGCCCGGCCGCTTCGATGACCTGTTCGGTCTGCTCGCGGACGAACTCCTCGTCGCCGAAGAGGTACTGCGGGTCGAGGTTGCCCTGGACGGGGTGCTCGCCCAGTTGCGCGCGGGCGTGGGCCATCTCGATCGTCCAGTCGAGGCTGATCACGTCGGCGCCGGCCTCGGTGAGCAGGTCCAGGCGCCCGCCGGGGTGGCGGACGAACAGGACCACGGGGGCGTCGACGCTGTCGCAGATCCGCTGGTGCAGCGGCAGGAGGAACTCGCGGTAATCGGCGGGCGTGAGCACGCCCGCGTAGGTGTCGAACAGCTGGACGACGTCGGCGCCGACGTCGACCTGGTACTGGAGGTACTCGACGACGACGTCGGCGTAGATCGACAGCAGGTCGCGGAAGGCCGCGGGGTGGCGAGCGCGGAACTGTCGGACTTCGTCGTGGCGGGAGGGCCCGCCCGCGACGGTGTACGACGAGAGGGTGAAGGGCCCGCCGGCGAAGCCGATCAGCGCCGTCTGGTCGCCGACGGCGGCCTGCAGGCGCTCGAGCAGCGCGCCTACGTAGTCGAGCTCTGCCTCGACGTCGCCGAAGTCGCCGGGGACGTCGGCCGGCGCCTCGACGGGGTTCTCGATGACGGGGCCGACGCCGCTCTCGATGTGGTAGCGAAAGCCCAGCGGCTCGAGGACGGTGAGGATGTCAGAGAACATGACGACCCCGTCCGGGCGGTACAGCTCCCAGGGCAGCAGCGTGATGCGCTCGGCGACCTCGGGGGTGGTGATCGCCTCGCGGAAGCTGTACTGCTCGCGGATCTCGCGGTACTCCGGGATGTGCCGGCCGGCCTGGCGCATCAGCCAGACCGGCGGGCGCTCGGTCCGTTCACCCTTCGCCGCGCGGACGAGGAGCTTCTCCATGGCCGGGCCTTGGGAAGCAGACAGGTAGCCTTTGTCGATTGCGATCCGCGCGAATCCGCCCCTGCGGCGGCCCGCCCGCGGTCAGTACGGCAGCGACGTTGTGTAGGTCCACCCGTAGACGACGTTGAGCAGCAGATACGTGATCACGCCCAGGCCGAGCGACAGCAGCCACGACGTCACGGCCAGCCAGCCGAAGCGGCGGTGGCTGGTCTCGCGGAGTTCCGCGGGGGTGTGGGTCAGCCCCAGCACGAGCGCGTAGATGACCAGCGGCACCGCGACCGCCGACAGCAGCTCGTGGATGCCGAGCATCGGGAAGTAGACGTAATTGCGGACCCACGCAGGGCCGACGAACTCCTTGATGCCGCCGCCGCCGACCTTCTCCAAGTACATCAGCAGGAAGGCGAGGATGAGGACGACGCTCGTGAGCATGATCCCCCGGTGGCGCCGAACCTCCCCCTGCCGGATCGAGTACCAGCCGTACGAGAGCAGGGCGAAGATGACGGCGTTGAGCGCGGCGATGACCGTCCCCAGCAGATCGACGGTCGCCTCGCCGATCGTCGGATAGGGCAGCGCGCCGGCGAACGTCGCGCCGACGACGGCGTAGGCGAACAGCGTCAGGACGACCGTCACCCCCACGGCGTGATCGCGCAGGCTCGGGCTGTCGAGCAGCCGTTTGTCGAGTGTGCTCATGCTCGGTGTATCGTCCGGCTCTTTCCGGCCGCGGCGGGTAAGAGTTTCCGTCCGGACTCACTGCGGGCTGCCAGCAACTGTCACTACCCGGCCGCGATCCGTCCGCAGCCGCGACGACCGCGACAGCAACTGTCGAAAACAGTCATGATTAATCGGGGCGTACTTTCCCGCGAGCATCGCCGGACGCTCGCTGGAACGCCGAGCCGAGTTCTATCACCCGGGCACGCGATCGGCGGGCGACGGTGGGGCTCGGGAGAGAGACGATGGCAGCCACAGCAGACACACAGACGTACGAACAGACGCGCACAGACGTCGAGGAGACGCTCGGGATCGTTCCCGGCTTCCTCGATTCGCTCAACGAACAGGATCTCGTCAACGAGTGGCCCAACTTCAAGCGCCACACCGTCGAGGAGACCGTCATCCCCGCGAAGTACAAGGAACTGATCGAACTGGCGGTGGCGGCGAACCTCCGGTGTCCGTACTGCGAGCACTTCCACATGGCCGCCGCGAAGATGCACGGCGCGACCGACGAGGAACTCGCCGAAGTGGCGTTCCTCGCCAGCGTCACCGCCCGCTACAGCGCGATCATCCACGCCCAGAACTACGATATGGACACCTTCGACCGCGAGGTCGAACGGATCGGCGAACACCTCACGGCCCAGGCCTCGGAGTGATCCACTCCCGCGGGCGTTTTTTCCGCCCGTCGCCCCGCCCACCCCGATTCGAGGGAGAGCGGGACACACCGGAACTCCTATCTGAACGCTGGTTCAGATAGCACTCATGGCCACGGCTACCGATCGCCTCCGACGCCTCCTCGCCGAGCGGCTCGCGGACTGCTGTGCGGCCGACGTCGATCGCCGGCTGGCCGAACTCGACGTGCTCGCGGACGCGGCGTTCGCCGACGACGGCGCCAGGCCGGTCTTCGCCGTCCTCGGCAACGACACCCGCTATCGGCTCGCCCGCGCGCTGGCGGTCGCCGACGAGGAGCTCTGCGTCTGCGAGCTCGAGGCGCTCGTCGACGTCAGCGAGAGCGCGGTCAGCCACGCGCTCGCGGACCTGGTCGACGCCGGGCTCGCCACCCGACGCAAGGACGGCAACTGGCGGTACTACGCCGCGACGCCGCTGGCCGCGTCGCTGTTCGCGACCGCCGACGCCGCGGTCGAACCGACCGGCGGCGGGGAGGGCGAGGCGTGAGCGACGGTATCGGCTCGCGGCTCCGTCGCTCGCTCGCTGTGGAGGGCGAAGCCCTCCCGGTCCTGGACCGGTATCTCACCGTCTGGATCGCGCTGGCGATGGCGCTTGGAGTGGCGCTCGGGCGGTTCGTCCCCGGCGTCGCCGACGCGCTCGACGCGGTCTCCTGGCACGGGACCAGCGTGCCCATCGCCGTCGGGCTGTTCGTGATGATCTTCCCGATCATGGCCGAGATCGACTACGGGCGGATCCCGCGGGTCACCCGGACGGCGCGGCGCGAGATCGCCCTGACCCTGGCGTTCAACTGGCTGGTCGCACCCGCGTTCATGTACGGGCTGGCGGTGGCGTTCCTCGGAGAGCACCCGTCGCTCGTCACCGGGCTGGTGCTGGTCGGGATCGCCCCCTGCATCGCGATGGTGCTGGTCTGGAACGAGCTGGCCGCCGGTAACCAGGAGCTCTGTGCGGTCTGCGTCGGCGTCAACAGCCTGCTGCAGATCGCGCTGTTCGTCCCCTACGCGTTCGTCTTCCTGACCGTCCTCCGCGGGACGACCGTCTCGGTCTCGACCGCCCTCATCGCCCAGACGGTGCTGGTCTTTCTCGGCGTGCCGCTCGCGCTCGGGTACCTCCTCCAGCGAGTGGCCTTCCGGACGATCGGCCGCGAGCGCTACGACGAGCGGGTGACCCCCCGGCTGGGCCCGCTGGGCCTGCTCGGCCTGCTGTTCACCGTGGTCGTGATGTTCGCGCTGAAAGGCGAGTACATCGTCGCCCACCCCGAGCGGATCGCGCTGATCGCGACGCCGCTGCTGGTCTTTTTCGTCGTCCTCTGGGCGCTCGCGTACGGGGCCAGCGCGCTGGCGGGGTTCGCCTACGCCGAGGGGGTCAGCGTCGCGTTCACCGCCGCCTCGAACAACTTCGAGCTGGCGATCGCCGTCGCGGTCGCCGTCTTCGGCGTCGGGAGCAACGTGGCGCTGGCGACGGTCGTCGGCCCGCTCATCGAGGTGCCGGTGATGCTCGCGCTCGTGCGCGTCGCACTCGCCACCCGGGAGCGGCTGTACGGCGCCGCACCGGCGGGGGAGGCCCGTGCCGTCCTCGACTGAGGCCGACCCGGTCGGGGTGGCGTTCGTCTGCGTCCAGAACGCCGGTCGCTCGCAGATGGCGTATGCGTTCGCCCGCCGCGAGCGCGACGCCCGCGGGCTCGCGGACGCCGTCGAGCTAGTGACCGGCGGGACGCGCCCGGCCGACCGGGTCCACCCCGAGGTCGTCGACGCGATGGCCGACGTGGGCATCGACCTCTCGGATCGCCAGCCCCGGGAGGCGACCGTCGACGAACTGCGCGACTGCGACCTCGTGATCACGATGGGCTGTTCGGCCGCGGACGTCTGTCCCGCGGGCTGGGGCGGACAGAACCGCGACTGGGACCTCGACGATCCCGAGGGGCGCAGCCCCGAGGCGGTCGCGGCCATCCGCGCCGAGATCGAGCGCCGCGTCGGCGCGCTGTTCGACGCGCTCGAAGCCGGGGAAATCTAAACCGCTAAGTGGCGGCCGACCCACGGCTCGGCCGTGATCCGAACGATCGCGAAACTCCTGAAGGTGGGACTGCTCCTGGTGGGACTGGCGACCATCGCGTTCGTCGTCTTCTCGTACGGCTGGAACGGCGAACCGCCGTCCGTCGAGCTGGAGTGAGCGGCCCGCGGCGCGGCGCCGCCGGCCGCGGTTCCAGCGCTCGATATCACCGCAACGTTGGTCCCCGCTGACTCGAAGGAGGTACCAATGAGTCTCCTCGCGCTCTGGCCGGCGGTCGGAGCGCTCGCCGCCGCCCTCGCCAGCGTCCTGTTGCTCGTCGCCCTCGCGGACAAGCGCGACCGGCCGGGCGCGACGTGGCTGCTGGTCGTGCTGGGCGTCCAGTTCCTCCTGACCGCCAGTTACGGCGTCGGCTACTTCGTGACCGCGCCGGCGCTGCGCTGGCTCGCGGAGGCGGCGTTCTGGGTGAGCGCCAGCTGGATCGGGGCGACGTTCATGGCCTTCGGACTGACCTACACCGGCCGCGGGGACGTCGTCCGCTCAGCGTGGTTCGCGCCCGTCACCGGCGGCGCGGGGCTGCTCTCGGTGCTGGTCGTCACGAATCCCTGGCACCACCTGGTGTGGTCGGACTTTCACGTCGCCGTCGTCGACGGTCTCGCGACCGCACAGTACACCCGCGAGGGCGGCGCGGTGTTGCTCCTCGGGATGACGATGCTCGGCGCCGCCGTCGGCACGCTCCTGCTCGTCGAGACCGTCGTCAGCTACGGGTCGATGTATCGCCGGCAGGCGATCGCCATCGGCCTGAGCCCCATCCCGCCCGGCATCGGGTTCGTCTGCTGGACGTTCGGCGTGGTTCCCGCGCCGGGGATCAACCTGGCGCCGGCGCTGTTTCTCGTCCACGTCGCGCTGGACGCGTACGCGTACCTCGGCGGCGGCCTGTTCGCGTACCACCCGGCGACCCGGCGGGCGGGCAACCGGGCGGCCATCGACGACCTCGCGAACCCCGTGGTCGTCGTCGACGACGAGCACCGCGTCGTCACGCTCAACCCGGCCGCCGCGTCGGCGTTCGGCGTCGCCGTCGACGCCGTCCGGACCGAGCCGCTGTCGGCCTGCTACGACGGCGCGGCGATCGACCCGACCCGGCCGGAACAGACCGCCGAGATCACCGTCGACGGCCGGACCAGGGTGTTCAAGATCACGTCGACGCCGCTCGAGAGCGGCGACGCCCACCTGGGCCACACGCTCGTGTTCAACGACGTCACCGCCGAGCGCCAGCGCGAACAGCGCCTGGCCGTCATGAACCGCGTCCTCCGGCACAACCTGCGCAACGACCTCACCGTCGTCGACATGCGCCTCGACCAGGCGATCGACGCCGGCGACGACGACCTCGCCGAGAGCCTGGGCGTCGCCCGCGAGACCGTCAACGACCTCGTCGCCCTCGGCGAGAAGGCCCGCACCTTCGACCGGCTGCCCGACGATCCCGCCCCCGAACGCGTCCAGGTGGCCGCCCTCGTCGCCGAGGTGGTCGACGGACTCGGCGAGCAGTTCCCGGAGGCCACCGTCGCCGTCGAGGGCGTGGAGTCGGCGACCGTCACCTGCGACCGCGCGACCCTCCGGGTCGTCCTCGCGAACCTCGTGGAGAACGCCCTCGAACACGGCGTCGACCGCTCGGCCGCCCGGGCGCGGGCCGACGGCGCGGCCGACGTGACGGTCACCGTCGAGCGCGGCGCCGACAGCGTGCGCGTGGCGATCAGCGACCGCGGCCCGGGCGTCCCTGACCACGAACTCGCCGTGCTGGCAGACGGCGACGAGACGGCGCTGGAACACGGCAGCGGGCTCGGCCTCTGGCTCGTCCAGTGGGGCGCCACCGCCCTCGGCGCCGACGTGGACTTCGAGACGAGCGAGGCGGGGACGACCGCGACCGTCACGCTGTCGCGGGCCGAGTCGACTGCCGACGGCGAGCGACCGGGCGAACCCGCCTGAACGCGCTCAGCGCGCGGTCTCGAGGTCGACGAGGTCGCCGGCGTCGGCCGACAGCCACCGGGCCATCAGTTCGACGTCGCTCAGCCCCGCCGGGAACAGCGTGACGCGGTCGGGCGCGTCGGGGTACTCGACCACGCGACAGCACAGCGGGCGCGGTCGGCGAGGTACGCGCGGCCCCGGATCGACGTACCTGTCGGTCACTGCGCCCGTCCGTCCGCCCGCGCCCGCCCGATTCCCCTCGCCGTCGCGGTGGTCGTCCGTGGACATTCGTCGGTCGGGCGGACAACGCCCCGGCCGGCGCTTGAGGGCTGCTATGAGGCGTGACACTCCCTCGATAGCACTACCGAGAGCTACCGAGCCGCGGCGCGTCGAAAACGAGACTGGCCGCTCAGGGACGGGCCGTCCGCAGCAGCCAGGTGTCGGGGTTCTGCTGGACGACCTCGAAGCGCTCGAAGTCGTCGCTGCCGGCGAGGTCGACGAGGAACTCCCGGACGGGTGCGGGGTTGCGGTCGCTGACGATGACGAACGGGTCGCCCGACGCCGTCGACTCGAACCCTTCGGCGACGGCGTCGTGACGGTCGTCGGCCGACACGCCGCGGAGGTCGACGGCGCCGTCGGGCACGTCGACGGTCCAGATCGCTTCATAGCGCTCGTCGACCGCGCTCGCCAGGTCGGCCATCGCGTCGGGGACGGTTGCTGGCGCGGGCGTGCCCTGGAGTTCGTCGGTGAACGGGATCGAGGCGAGCTCGGGCACGCCCAACTGCTCGACGGGGTCGTCGCCGTCGAACAGATCGTGGTCGTGGCCGCACTCCTCGCAGACGAACCCGGCCATGTTGACGACGGCGCCGAGGACGGGCACGTCGTTCTCGTGGAACAGCTCGACGCTGCGCTCGGTGTCGGCGACGGCCGAGGAAAAGGGCGTCGTCACGACGACCGCGCCGTCCAGC
The DNA here is from genome assembly GCA_042217345.1 of Haloarculaceae archaeon. GTDB lineage: Archaea > Halobacteriota > Halobacteria > Halobacteriales > Haloarculaceae > Halorientalis. The sequence continues at coordinate 2,128 of JBDGSW010000079.1, read as the reverse complement.
GCGAGCTCGTCCATGGTCGTCAACACGACGTCGCTCGTGCCCGGCGGCAGATCGACCACCAGGGTGCCCGTGTTGGCCCAGGCGGTGTCGCCCAGCAGGTCCGAGACGGCGTCGTGGACCATCGCGCCGCGCCAGCCCAGCGGCCCGCCCTCGGTCAGCAGGCCGACGCTCATCACCTCGAGGCCGCCGACCGTCACGGGCACGGGCGCGCCCTCGTCGTCGGCGTAGACCGGGCCGGAGACGTCCAGCAGTCCCGGGACGTTCGGGCCGTGAACGTCGGCGTCGAACAGCGCGACGTCCTCGCCGTCGGCCGCCAGCGCACAGGCCAGATGCGTCGCGACGGTGGACTTGCCGACGCCGCCCTTCGCGCTGGCGACGGCGATCACCCGGTCGAAGGCGCCCGCGTCCGTCGTCCGGTCGGCGTGGTCGGGCTCGGCGCGATCGACGGCGGCGTGCTCGACGCCGGGAACGTCGTCGACGGCCTGCAGGACCGTCGACAGCACCTCCCGGGCGGCGTGTTCGTCCAGTGCCGCCACGTCCAGAGTGACCGTGGCGCGGGCGTCGTCGACGGCGATGTCGTCGACGAGGCCGGCGTCGAAGACGGTCATGTCGGCGTCCGGGTCGCGGACCGCCCGGAGGGCGGCCTCGACGCGGTCGCGGAGCGATTCCTCGGTCGTGCGGTCTGCTGTCTCGGTCATCAGAGGTCTGGTTGGCGGTTGAGCCCGTCTTCGTCGGGCAGGGCGTCGTCGGTCTCTTCGAGCGCGCCGGTGAACTGCCGGCGGAACCGCCCCGGCTCGGCGTCGAGCGCGCGGGCGGCCGTCTCGCGGACGATCCGCGACTCGGTCTCGTCGGCGGCCAGCTCGCGCAGCCGCTCGCTCGCGGCCGTGCTCTCGACGCCCGCGAGCAAGTGTGCGGCCCACTCGCGCAGGCGCTCCTCGTCGTCGCGTGTGGCCTCGAGGAGGGGGTCCTCGATGGCGGCGCCGCGGAGCTTGAACAGCGAGACCAGGGCGTTGCGCCGAACGGCGTGGTGGTCGTCGTCCAGCGCCGCCTCGATGGCGTCGGCGTTGGCCGCCCGGTCCAGGCGGTCGAGCGCGACGACGGCCTCGGCACGCACCCAGGGATCGGCGTCGTCCAGCAGCTCCGTCGCCACCTCGGGCGCGCGGTCGCCGCCGATCTTCCCGAGCGCCTCGACGGCGAACTGCCGGACGTCGGCGTCCGCGTCGCCCCGGGCGGCGTCGGCCAGCGCGTCGACCGCGACGGCCGACCCGGCTTTCCCCAGCGCGATGGCCGCGCGCCGGCGCTCGACCGCGTCGCCTTCGCGGAGGTCGGCGAGCAGCTGGTCGTCGCCGTCGCCGGCGACGGGCTCGGTGTCGCCGGCGGTCAGGTCGCGAGGGTCGGCCTCCCCGATGGTGACGTCGCGGCTCACCTCGATGTCCGACAGTTTCTCGGGGCCGCCCTCGAATCCCGGGCTGGCCGCGGGGTCGAGTTGCGGGTCGGGCGTCTCCTCGACGTGTTTCTCGAACTCGTCGTCGGTCACGCCACCACCTCCCGCGGCCCGACCATAAGTGCGGCGGCGAGGACGACCGCGAGCGCGCGCGGCACCGTCGCCGGCACGCCCGCGCCGGCCAGCAGGACGACCGCCGCGACGACATCCGTGCGACCGGTCCGCAGGCCGGCCGAGAGCGTCGTCGCCAGCCCGCCCGCGGCGGCCGCGAGGACGACGAGTGACGTCCCAATGACGCCACCGACGACCAGCGCGGCCGCGCCGAGGACGAACGGGACAGTCAGCCCCAGCACGAGCGGGACGGCCGCGCCTGCGACGCCAGCGAGCCAGTCCGTCGGGCGGCGGGCGACGACCGCGGGCGTCGCGGCCGCCCCGACGAGCGCGACCGTCGATCCCAGCGACCGGGCGGCCGTCGGTGCCAGTCCGAGGGCGCTCGACAGCGAGAGCGCGGCGCCCAGCAGCACGAGCGCGCCGACGCCGCCCGCGACCGGGAGCGCGTCCTCGCGGCGGAACGCGGTCGCGCCCACCACGACGGCCCCACCGGCCACGAGCGCCACGGCGCCCGGGACGGACGCCGCGAGCGCGGCGAGCGCGAGCAGGCCGAAGACGGCCGCGAAGGCCGCG
>JBDGSW010000023.1:0-24255 GCA_042217345.1 Haloarculaceae archaeon | reverse complement strand
GTTGACGCCGGCGGCCATCATCTCGGCGGTCCAGCCCTCGCGGGCGAGCATCTCGCTGGCTTTCTTCGAGCCGGGCGCGACGATCATCTCGGTGCTCGGGTTGATCTCGCGACCCTCGAGCATCTTCGCGCCGGGCAGGATGTCCTCGTAGCCGCCGTTGGTACAGGAGCCGATCATGACCTGGTCGACCTCCTGGCCGGCGACCTCGCGGACGGGGACGACCTTGTCGGGCATCGACGGCTGGGCGATCAGCGGCTCCAGGTCACTCAGGTCGATGGTGATCTGGTCGTCGTACTCGGCGTCCTCGTCGGGCTGGAGCTCGACGTACTCGTCGGCGCGGCCCTGCCGGGAGAGGTACTCCTCGGTGTTCTCGTCGGTCGGGAAGATCGAGGAGGTCGCACCCAGCTCCGTGCCCATGTTGGTGATCGTCGTCCGCTCGGGCACCGACAGCGTCTCGACGCCGGGGCCCGTGTACTCGAAGATCTTGTCGACGCCGCCCTTCACCGAGAGCCGGCGCAGCATCTCGAGGATGACGTCCTTGGCGGTCGCCCAGTCGGGCAGCTCGCCCTCGAGGCGGACGTTGACGACCTCGGGCATGTCGATGTAGTAGGCGCCCCCGCCCATCGCGACGGCGACGTCCAGCCCGCCCGCGCCGATCGCCAGCTGGCCGAGGCCACCGGGGGTCGGCGTGTGGCTGTCCGAGCCCAGCAGCGTCTTGCCGGGTGCGGCGAAGTTCTCCTTGTGGACGTTGTGGCAGATGCCGTTGCCCGGTCGCGAGAAGTACGCGCCGAACGTCCCTGCGGCCGAGCGCAGGAAGCGGTGGTCGTCCGTGTTCTTGAAGTCGAACTGGTAGGTCTGGTGGTCACAGTACTGGGCGGCCAGCTCGGTCTGGACCTCGTCCAGGTCGAGCGCCTCGAACTGGAGCCACACCAGCGTGCCGGTGGTGTCCTGCGTCAGGACCTGGTCGATCTCGATGCCGATCTCCTCGCCGGTCTCGAGCTCGCCGTCGACGAGATGGTCGTCGAGAATCTTCTCCGTAAGCGTCTGTCCCATAACGTCTGTGGCTCGCGGGTCCGCGGACATAAATCATGCGAGTTCCGGAGCGCGCCGTCCGTTTTCCGCGCCCTCTGACCTAGTAATCCTTACACGTCCTTCATCGATTGTAGGTGTTCGTCCAGAAACCGGGCTCGCTGGCGGGCAAATCGCGATAACCTGACCGACCGCTGCCCACCGCTCAGTCCAGCGTCACCCAGGTGAACACGGCGATCGCCGCCGTCTCGAGGACGTGATACAGCAGCATCACGCGCCAGGCGATCGCGGGGACCTGCGTCGAGAACCACGCCGACAGCGCCGGATCGATCAGGTAGTAGTACAGCGAGAAGGCGTTCTCGCCCAGCAACAGGACGGCGAACACCAGCATACCGAGCGTGTGTTTCGACTGGATGCGCCGGTAGTTTCGCATCCAGATTGCCGCCAGGAGCGCCAGCATGACGACGTTCGCCGCTACGGCGACGCGTGCGGCGTCGATCCAGATGCTCATCGCTCCTCGCGCCTCCGTTCGGCTGGCGGGCGTGGCCCGCGTGCAGGGTCGGTCGTTGTCCTCATAGCTGGTCGATGATCTCCTCGATGACGTCCCAGTTGGCGCGCGCCGCCTCCGTCGGTAGGTACACGGCCCCGTACTCGTCGCCGCTCGATCGCACCACGTCGTTGTCGGCGAGGACGTCCAGGTGGTGGCGCACCGTGTCGTAGTTGAGGTCGAGTTCCTCTGCGAGCTGGTTCGGGTTCCGGGGGCGGTCGTCGACTGCACGGACGATCCGCGCGCGATTGGGCCCGCCCCGGGTGCCGGCCAGCACGTACCAGAGGACTGCCTCCATTCCCCTGTTTGGTTACGCCCCACCTACCTAAGACCGTCGCCATCCCGGCGGCGTTGGCGCCAGCTGCGGGTCAGTTCGAGACGATGAACTGGCTGGCGATCTGGGTGACCTCGTCCATGGACTTGGGCTCGTCGACCGGCTTCGGGAACGGCGACGTGCCGTTCAGCTCGTTGAGGAAGGCCGCGTGGCGTCCCTCGACGCTGTGGATGCCGATGGCCGCCTCGAACACCGCGTCGTTCGAGACGGTCGGTGCGGCGCCCTTGTAGGCGGCGACGCCCGTATTCTCCAGGGCCCTGGCCACACCGAGGAACCCGCTCGCGTCGTCGTAGCCGAAGTCGTACTCGGCCTCAGAAACGGGGTCGCCGCCGAGTTTCTTCACCGTCGACGTTATGGCGTCGACGTGGGCGGCCTCGTCGTCACGGATCTCCCGGAGGAAGTCCGGCACCTTCGACGTCGCGTGGCCGCTGAACGACGAGAGCACGTCGGCGTTCATCAGCTCGTCGTCGCTGAACTCCTCGAGTCCGTCGCGGTAGAAGGCGCGTTCGAGGTGTTCGAGCGTCAGCGCGTAGTTCAGGACGTCCACGTCGGAGGTGTCGTCGTCGGCCTTCCGGTCCTGTTTCGGCGGGGAGCCGTCGCGCTCGAACGCGCTGGGATCGACCTCTGAGGTGACGAACTGGCCGGCGATCTCCAGGACCTCGTCGATGGACTTGGCCTCGTCGACGGCGTTCGGGAACGGCACGGTCCCGTCGACCAGGTTGAGGAAGCTGGCGTGGCGGGCCTCGACGCTGTGGATGCCCGCCGCGGCCGTCAGCACGTCGTTGTTCACGACCTTCGGCGCGGCGCCGGCGTAGGCGGCGACGCCCGTGTTCTCCAGCGCCTTCGCCGTCTCGAGGAACCCCGTCGCGTCGTCGTAGCCGAAGTCGTACTCCGCGGCGCCGACCGGCTCCCCGTTGAGTTTCTCGATCGTCTCTTTCAACGCCGCGACGTGGGCCGCTTCGTCATCCCGCACGGTCTCGAGGTGGCCCGGCACGTCGGCACGGACCTCACCGTTGAACTTAGCGACCGGGTCGGCGTTCATCAGCTCGTCGTCGCTGAACTCCGCGAGCCCGTCCGTGTAGAACGTGTGCTCGAGGTGCTCCAGCGTCAGCGCGTAGTTCAACAGCGGCACGTCGGGCGCCGGCTGCGAGTCAGCGGTCGAGCCGTCGCCGTCGTCGCCCATTCCCGCGTCCGTGCCGGTGGGCGAGGGACTCTCGGTGGCGCCGCTGGCCGCGTCCGTCTGGCTCGAGCAGCCGGCGAGGCCGAGCGCGCCGAGCGCTGCAGTCGTCCCGAGGAACGTCCGTCGCGTGCGTCCGCCGCCGGACGCGTCGTCGCTTGGGTTCATTGCTCCGTGTGTACCCTCCGGGCGTTACCCCATGAGTATTATCCGAATTATGACATAAATGTCGCCGGACTGGGCCCCGACTCGGGGGGAACGGAGGGGGAAATCTCACCGGAATCGCCTCCTGCGACAGCCGTCGTCCTCTCGTCCGCCGGCGACCGGCACCGTTTTGTCCGCGCTGTGCGCGCACACGCCCATGTTCAGGAGCGGTGCCTTCCTCGCCGACCGCCTGGGCGACCTGCGACCGGCGCAGGTCCAGCCCAACGGCGTCGACCTCACCCTCGACGCCGTCTTCGAGCAGACGAGCCCCGGCCGCATCGACCGCGACGGCAAGTCGATCGGCGACCGCCGCGAACTCGACGCCGACGAGGAGGGGATTTACCGCCTCTCCCCCGGGGGCTACGTCGTGCGCTACGACGAGCGCATCGTGATCCCCGACGGCCACGTCGGCTTCCTGTACCCCCGGTCGTCGCTGCTGCGCAACTCCTGCATGCTCGACACCGCGGTCTGGGACGCCGGCTACGAGGGCCGCGGCGAGGGCCTGCTGGAGGTCCACCACGAGATCGAGCTCCAGGCCGGTGCTCGGATCGCCCAGCTCACGCTCGCCGCGGCCGACCACGAGGGAACGTACGACGGGTCCTACCAGGGCGAGAACCTCTAGGGACGTTTCGGCCGCCGGACCGGCCCAATCATTTATACAACGACGTGTCATGTATCCAGCCGATGAGCGAGGTGAGTGGTGGGGCCGGCGATCGGGACGGGGTGGGGCGCGACGGCGGGACGCCGATCCGGATCCTCCACGTCGACGACGAGCCGGCGCTGGGGGAGACGGCGAAGCTGTGGCTCGAACGCGAGAACGATCGCTTCGAGGTCGTCACCGAGACCGACGCTGCGGCCGCTCTCGAGCGGCTGGACGCGGCGTCGATCGACTGCGTGATCAGCGACTACGACATGCCCGAGACCGACGGGCTGGAGTTTCTCTCGGCGGTTCGGGAGGCGCACCCGGCGCTGCCGTTCGTGTTGTTCACGGGCAAGGGTAGCGAGGAGATCGCCAGCGAGGCCATCTCGGCGGGCGTGACCGAGTACCTCCAGAAGGAGGTCGGCACCGATCAGTACACCGTGCTGGCCAATCGCGTCGAGCGCGCGGTCGCCGAGCGCCGGACGGCGACGGCGCTGCAGACCGAGCGCGACCGGCTGTCGGCGCTGTTCGAGAACGCCGCGACGTCGGTTGTCTACTACGAGTACGCAACGCCGGAGAACAACTGGCCGACGATTCTGGAGGTCAACGACGCCTTCGAGGAGACCTTCGGCTACGAGGCGGCCGCGGTGGTCGGCGAGACCATCGACGACGTCCTGTTCCCGGCCGACGACCACGAACTGGCCGAACGCAACAGCCGCCGGGTCCGCGACGGCGAACGCCTCGAGTACGAGGCCCGCCGGCAGACGAACGACGGCCTGCGCGACTTCCGCGTGCGCACCGTGCCGCTCCGCCCCGGCGAGTCCGGCCGCGAGGGGTGGATCATCTACTCGGACATCACCGAGTTGAAGCGCCGCGAGCGCGAGCTGCGCGCGACCGAGCAGCGCTACCGACGCGTCGTCGAGCAGGACCTCTTCGGCGTCTACGTGCTCCAGGACGGCGCGGTCGCGTACGCCAACCCCAAGGCGGCGTCGCTGTTCGGGTGCGACCGCGACGACCTGGTCGGCCGCGAGGTCGAGGACCTGATCGCGCCCGCCGACCGCGAGCGCCTGCGCGAGAACGTCGAAGCGCTGCTGTCGGGCGAGCGCGACGAGGTCACCGCGAGCTACACCGGCATCGACGCCGACGGGGCGCGGGTCCCCATTCGGGTGCGAAGCGGCGTCATCGAGTACGAGGGCGAGCCGGCGCTGCTCGGGACGGTCGTCGCGGCCACGGACTGAGCGTTGGCCGGCTCGAGACGGGAGTGGGGTCGCCGGGACGACCCCGAGGAAGGGGAGAGAGACGGAACCGCGCTGGCGGCGCGCCGCCCGACGTCGGTGGTGGATGCAGGAGCCGTGTGAGTCTGGGGTTTCTGGAGCCGGGACGTCGCGGTCGGTCCGCCGCCAGCTTCGCGGTGTCGGTGCCGACTGGCACGTGGTGGTGGTGATGGATGCAGCGGTCGGCGAGCACCGCATTTCACGTTTGAACCTCCTTCTTGGTATACCGTGTGCCAAAGTGATTAGGGAGTGGTCGCACTTACTTGCGTCTCGCCCCGCTCGGCCGCGCCGCCCAGCGGCGGGCAACGACCGAAACCGCTGCCCGGCGCACGCGTCTATCAAGACTGTCGGCCACCAGACCGGGGGCGCGCCGGCGTGACCGTCGCGGTGGACGGCGAATCGCTGACCGTCGCGGACGTCGTCGCGGTCGCGCGCGAGGACGAGCCCGTCGAGCGCAACAGCGCGACGGACAACCCGCTGGTGTTCCCGCGCGCGACCGCGAACGACTACGCGACCGGCACCGACGAGGTGGCCGCCCTCTCGGGGGGGAACTTCCGCGGCGCGCCGCTGGCCCACAAGCTGGAGTACCTGCCCGCGGCGATGGCCGACCCGGCGTCGATCTGCGAGCGCCGGGTCGACCGCCTGCTCAACCTGGACCTCCAGGCGGCCCACCTCCCGCCGGTCCTGGTCGGCGGCCGCGTGGGGGCTCGGCGCCACACCGTCCGGAGCGTTCCGTGTTCCCCAGCACTCATATGCTCGCTCACAGAACGGGCAGGTGATGCTTCGCATTGGGACGCAGGTCGCCGTCGCGGTGCTGGTGGTGGCGTCGGTCGCCGCCGCGGGCGCGGGCCAGCACGCGATGGCGACGGGGGGGACGCCGGCCGCGACGGGCGCGGGGGACGGGCCGACGATGGGGTTCTACGTCGCGCCCGGGAGCGCGCTGTCGCAGCTCCGGTCGGCGAGTACGGCGGGCGAGTACGGCGGCGTCGACCTGACCCGGCGGCCGCGCGTGACGTCGGCGGACGCGCTAGTGGTACGGTTGCGAGTCGACGGGCTGGCGACCGCCGTGGCGGCGCGGGACGGTAACAGCACGACCGCTCGCTTCTTCGCGCTGCTCGCCTCGGACCGGGCGTCGCTCAACGGCACCCAGTACGTCTCGACGCCGGACACCACGCCGAAGGCGCTCGACCTGCGCGACCGCGACGCGGTCACGGTCGTGACCGGCGGCGACGACACGGTCGACCTGGTGATCGATCCGTCGGCGCTGTCGGCGACGGTCGACGAGAACGGCAACGGCCGCGCCGACGACGGAGGACGGCGCCCGATCCAGCCCGGTGAGATCTACCGCCTGACGTTCGCCTTCGACGGGCGGACGGTCGCCAACTCCGTCGGCGTGTTCGAGGCCACCGCGTCGTTCCGCGGCGCCGGCCCCGGCGAGCCGCTGCGGCTCGATCCGGCCCCGGGCCAGGACGTCAGCGCCGACACGACGCTGGCGCCCGGCACCGAGCTGACGCTGCACCTCACCGCCGTCGGCAACGACTCGTCGTTCTCGAAGACTCGCAGCGTCCGGGTGCGCAATCGCTCGCTGGGCCTGGTCAACGCGACCTTCGACCTGTCGACCGTCCCCGAGGCCACGCCCCTGTCGCTGTTGCTCACCCGCGGCGAAGACGTCCTCGGCGCTACCCGGGCCGAGATCGTCCACTACGACGCGATGCTACGGTCGCCGGGAACGAGCGAGTCCCGCGAGCGCCTCGTCGTCTGGAACGTCACGCTGTCGGACCCCGGCTTCCTGCTGGTCAGGCCGGGCGGCGACGATTCGGTCGTGGCCAACCGCTACCTCTCGGCCGGGTCCCACACCGACGTCGCCGTCTCGTTCACCCGGCCCGTCCGGGCGGCGAACGTCACCGTGTCGGTCGTCGCCGACGTCGACGGCAACGGCGTCTACGATCGGCGCGGCCCCGACCGCCCGTTCACCCGCGACGGCCGCCCGGTGACCGCGGTCGTCGCCATGCCCGCCGCCGACGGATCGTCCGGCGAGGAGACGACAGCGCCGAGCGACGGCGGCCGCCCCGGGGCCGACGGCCGCGGGACGGCGTCGTTCACGCCCTACACGCTCACGGACGTCCGTGGGCCGGGTTTCGGGGCGGGGGCTGCGCTGGTCGCGCTCGGCGCCGCTGTCGTCGTGCTCGCGCGGCGGAACTGAAACGCCGCCTCGAGTACGGCCTCGCGGGCCGTCCTCACTCCGTCAGCTCGAAGAGAAAGCCCATGGCGGGCAGCGTCCGCACGGGGTGGTCGTCCCGGTAGGTGAGCTGCGGTCTGGTGTAGAAGTCGACCGTCCGGTCCTCGCCGGGCTTCTTGTAGATCGCCGGCACGCAGCCGATGTGGTGCAGCCCGGGTTCGCCGCTGGCGCGGAACTGCATCTCGACGTCGCCCTGCGTGTTGAACCCGCAGCCGTAGCCGACGAAGTCGTTGTCGTACGTGACGGTGTAGATGTTGTCGTACTCGGTCCAGCCGACGCCCTTGAGGTGGACGGTGATCTCGGTTCCCTCGGGACCGCTGGCGGGCCCGAACGACGCGATCGACGGCTGGATCACGTACCCGGTCACTGCGGCGCGCTTCCCCCCGACCGTCGCGACGATCGGGTGGGTTCCCCCGAGGTCGTCGGGGACCGTGAACTCGCGCTCGAAACGCCCGCTGGCGTCGGTCGTCACGGTCGCGAGTTCGCTGGCTTCCTGGGAGAACCCGCTCCCCGAGACGCGGCTGCCGGTCATCGTCAGCCACTGGAGCCGCACCGATTCCCGGGCCGGGAAGCCCGATCCGGTCACGGTCGTCGTCGCGCCGACGGGTCCGGACGTCGACGACAGCGACAGCGACCCCTGGGGCGCCTCGAGGTCGATATAGAAGGTCTCGGTCGGCCGCTCGTCGACCTGCGGGCGGATCCAGCGGTCGCCGGCTGACTTCGTCGACTCGGTCACCTCGACCGTCCAGTCGGCGTACCGCGGCTCGCGCGGGTACGGCGACTGCTGGGGATTGAGGTACGTCGAGCCCTCGTAGCCGCCGCCGACTTCCAGGACGTGCGTGCCGGGCGGGCCGGTCGCTGGGATCTCCGCGCGGACCGTCCCGCGGTTGGTGACCCCCGTCAGGAGCCCGGCGAACCCGTTGTCCCAGAGGATCTGGTCGTTGCGCCGGTACTTGCTGGAGGGCATGCCCGTCACCGACAGCGTGAAGGACTCGCCCAGCGGCGCCGTCGTCCGGTCGAGTTCGAAGGTTGGCGCGACCCGGACCGAGCCATCGGCGACGACCGTCCCGTCCCTGGTGGCCCGGAGGGCGTGGTTCCCGCCGTGGTCCTCCGGGACGGTGATCGTCGCCGTGAAGCGCCCGTCGACGTCGGTTCGGGCCGTCCCGACCTGCTCGAACGCGCTCGTGTACTGGGCGCCGACGACCGTCGACGCCTGCGTGACCGCCCAGTTGCCGGTGACGCGCTCCCACTCGATCGCCACCGCGGCGTTCGCCGGCAGGTCCGCGCCCGTGATCGTCAGCTCGTCGCCGACGCTGGGCTTGCCGGGCGACGCCGACAGCGATCCGGCGGGGTCGGCGGCCCCGGGCGTCGGCGTGGCCGACGCGGTCCCCGGTGCGGTCGTCTGATTCGCGCCGGGATCGTTCGCCTTCCCGCCCGAACAGCCGGCGAGCGCGCCCAGCGCGGTGGTTCCGAGACCAGCCAGTAGCGCACGCCGGTGGAGCCGGCTCCCGTCCGGTCCGTGGTCCGCTCCCATCGACACTCAGTTACCCGACCCGTCGGTCGAGTTGGTCCCGCTCGATCCTTGGTAGGTCCCCTCGAGGACCGTGAGACTCGACGGCGGAATGTCGAAGCGGACGGTCTTGGCCGAGCGATCGCCCTCGACGACGATCGAGTAGTCGACCTGGCCCTTCGGGAAGCCGTCCGGCACCGTCCACGGCGCGACCCAGTACTCGTCGGCCGGCTGCTGGGGCGGGTGCGGGCCGTAGCCCATCGGGATCGTCGGTGCGCTGCCGCTCTTGATGTCGACCTTGACGCCCGAGAGGTCCTCGCCGGTCAGTTCGTCGCCCGTCTCGGGATCGATGACTTTCGCCCGGAAGATGACCTTCTGGCCGTGGAGGAACTGGTTCTGCAGCGAGCAGGGCCCCTGGCCCTGCGCGGTCGTCTCCGCCGAGACGACCGTGTCGGCGTTGACGATGTACGGGACGGTGTCGCTACCGCCCGGCGAGGTCGTGTTGGACCCGCCGGGGCTGCCGTTGTCCCCGTCGGTGCCGTTGTCTCCGGCGTCTCCCTGGTTGTTGCTACACCCCGCGAGGCCGGTCACGGCGAGCGCCCCCGCGCTGGTCGCGAGCAGTTTTCTCCGGCTCATCCACCCTGAATCGTGAGTCCGATCCATGGGCATTCTGGGGGGATTGGTCAATCCTTCAGTGTTTCCATTCGACAATTGTTCTACGGCGACAAGACTGGGCCGGGGAGAAACCACAAAGGGCGTGGGCCCGTACTGCGGCCTATGGCAAACGCAACGTTCGGCGGCGGCTGCTTCTGGTGCGTCGAGGCCGCGTTCGAGGAACTGGCCGGCGTCACCGACGTGACGTCCGGATACGCCGGCGGCCACGTCGCGGACCCGACCTACGAACAGGTGTGCTCGGGCCAGACCGGCCACGCCGAGGTAGTCCAGCTGACCTACGATCCCGACGTCGTCTCGTACGACGAGCTCCTGGAAGTGTTCTTCACGATCCACGACCCCACGCAGCTGAACCGCCAGGGGCCGGACGTGGGGAGCCAGTACCGCTCGATCGTCCTCACCCACGACGACGACCAGCGCGAGACCGCCGAGGCCTACGTCGAGGCGCTCGACGCCGAGGGCGGGTACGACGACCCGGTCGTCACCGAGGTCGAGCCCCTGGAGACGTTCTACCGCGCCGAAGAGTACCACCAGGACTACTTCGCGAAGAATCCCAACGACGCCTACTGTACGATGCACGCCCGGCCGAAGGTCGAGAAGGTGCGCGAGGCGTTCTCGCGGAAGGTGACCGAGGCGGAGTGACGCCAGCGCCGCTCGGGGCCTGACCGATCACGTCGATCGTGCGTCGTTCGCGGGGCGCCACCGGGGGCTGGGGCGTCGCTGTGGGGACCGCGATGGCCGACCGGGCAGTCCGTCCGCGGCGGTCAGGTCCCGCCCGAGTGGTTCCCGCCGGAGCTGTTCCCGCCACTGGCACCGTTCCCGCCACCGGACTGGGAGGCGCCGTCCGCGCCGCCGAGGCCGCTGTCCGTGACCTCGACGTCGCCCGTCATCGTGGTCGGGTGGACGGTGCACTGGTACTTGGCCACCTTCTCCGTCACTTTGAACCGCAGCGCCTGCACGGCGCCTTGTTCCGAGAGGATCTCCGTCTTCTCGACCAGGTTCCCGCCGAGCTGGCCGCCGCCGGTGGCGTTGCCGCCGGCCATCGAGGCGTTGCCGCCGGTGGCGTTGCCGGTCGCGTTCGCCGGCGAGAGGTCGCTCGCATTCGTCTCGTTGACGTCGACGTTCCCCTGCGGGACCTGCAGCGGTTCGATGAGCGCGAGCTGGGTGCCCTGCTCGTCCAGGAGGGTGAAGTCGTGGGGCTGGCCGTCCAGGTTCTTCCACAGCAGCGTGTAGACCGCGCCCTGCTGGAGCTGCAGGGTCGGGTTCTTGCCCGTCCCGGAGACGGTCTCGGGCGCGAACCCGACCCAGCCGGGGACCTCCCCGCCGAGCCTGATCGTGGGCGTCCCGCCGGTCGGCTGCCCGCCGGCCGTGGCGTTCGCGCCGGTCTGGTTGCCGCCGGTGGCGTTGCCCGCGGGTCCCGGGCCCTGCGCGGCCGCACCGACGCTGAAGCCGCCGGCGATCGCACCGGCCGCGACCGTCGCCTTCAGGAACTGTCGCCGCGTGTCCGTCGTGTCGCCTGTCTCTCGATCCATCGCGCCCCGAACGGCCACGCCGACGCGAATAAGGGACGCCTATCGTTCATCCGGACCTTCGGGCGCTAACACAGGATTTGCTCGAGACGGACCGCTCGTGTCGCTCGCGTCGACTGTCGGTCTGCCCGCCGAACGGTCCAGCGTCCCTCGCGCTGGCCGCCCACGCTCGAGTTCGCGGGCGAGACAGGTCCGACAGCCGCCCGCTCGGCGCCCACGGGGACGCGTGGGAGCGCCACGACAGCATTATCGCCCGTCCGCTGGCCGGACTGTCCCGGAAACCTATGCTTATCGGCGGGCGGCGCGCCGGTCGCCGTCCGAACGGACGCGAGCGCGGCGCACGCCCCCGATTCGAGGCGCATACCAGGGCGCTTTTAGGGCGGCTGGCGCTAGACGCAGGCAATGAACCGACGCACGTACCTGCGCGGGCTGGCCGCCGGCAGCGCCGCCCCGGCGGTCGCGGGCTGTCTCGGCGGCTCGAAGGCCGAGACGTCGCCCAACACCTACCTGGCCAAGCCAGCGAGCCAACGGGCCGACAGCGCCGACCTCCCGTACCCGGCGTGGTCCCAGAAGCTCCCTTCGGTGACGCTGCCCGATCCGCTCACCGGCGAACCGGTCTCGACGACGCAGTTCGAGGGCCAGCGCAACGTGATGCTGACGCTGTTTTACAGCCACTGCCCCAACGTCTGCCAGCAGATGGTGGGCCAGATGCGCAACGTGCAGGCAGCCGCCATCGAGAACGGCGACGCCGACGAGGTCGAGTTCCTGGCGATCACGTTCGACCCGGCGCGGGACACGGCGTCTCGACTGCGGACCTACGTCGACGAGAAGAACATCTCGCTGCAGGCCGGCGACTGGCACTTCATGCGTCCGCCGACCGAGCAGCGCGTGACCGAGGTCACCGACCAGTTCGGAATGGACCCCCGCAAGAAGTACACCGACACCGGAACCGCCAGCTCCGCGAACGGGACGAACGCCACGGCGAACGGGACCGCCACGCCGGCGAACGACGCGTCGGGCAACGCGAGCGCGGGCGGGGGAGCCTCGAACAGCTACGTGTTCGTCCACGGCGCGATCGTCCTGCTGGCGAACGTCGACGGCTACGTCGAGCGGGCCTACCAGTTCGCCAAGAGCGGCAACGCACCGTGGCAGGACCGCCGCGACGATCTCGAGAAACTCATCGACAAGGAGCAGTAGATGGAGCGGCGCAACCTCCTCGCGGCGCTGGCCGGCGTCGGCGGCGCGGGCGCGCTCGGCGCCGGCGGCTGGTACGCCCTCGGTAGGGGCACCGAGAGCGGCATCGACGACGTGACGGTCCAGACGATCGACGCCCGGGGGAGCACCGCGGGGACGCTGACCGTCCCGCTCGCTGGACAGGTCACGGTGCTGGACGTGTTCTCGATCGGCTGTGCCCCCTGTAAGACGGAACTGGGGCGCCTGCGCGCCGTCCAGGATCGCCTCCCCGGGAACGCCCGGCTGGTGTCGGTGACCAACGACGCCATCGGCGGTACGCTCACGCGCGACGACCTCAGACAGTGGTGGCGCGACAACGACGGCAACTGGGCCGTCGGGATCGACGCGAACGGCGACCTGATGCGCGAACTCGGCGTGACCGGCCTGCCGACGCTGGCGGTGCTCGACGCCGACGGCCGCGTCGCGTGGAAACACGCCGGGCTCGTCGCGAAGCAGGACCTGCTGAATCGGGTCGCGCAGGCGAGCCAGCGATGAGCCCGAGCGTCGACCTGCTGGGGACCGCCGCGTTCGCGTTCGGCGCCGGCGTGGCGACGTTTTTTTCCCCCTGTGCCTACCCGCTGTTGCCTGGGTACGTCGGTTACTACGCAAGCCAGACCTCCGTCGAGGGTGCCGACGGCGACGGCGCACCGCTGGGCGGCGCTCTCGTCCGAGGGATCGCCGCCAGCGTCGGCGTGCTCGCGGTGTTCGGTGCCGTGCTGGCGGTGATCGCGACGGTCGGCCAGACGGCCGTCTCCCATCTGGAGGTCCTCGAACCCGTGATCGGCCTGGCGCTGGTGGTGCTCGGCGCGCTGACGCTCGCCGGCCGCGCGCCGGACTTCGAGGTCGCCCTGCCGCGGCGCCGCTCGAGCGTCGCGGGCTTCGCGCTGTTCGGCGTCGTCTACGCCGTCGCCGCCGCAGGCTGCGTGTTCCCGGTGTTCGGCGCCGTCGTACTCCAGGCGCTGACGCTGCCGCCCGCCGGCACCGTCGCCGTCGTCTCCGTCTACGCACTGGGCATCGCGCTGCTGATGATCGGCGTGACGCTGTTGACCGCCCTCGGCGTCTCGGTCGGCACCGGCCTCGTCCGCTACGTCGACACCGTCGTCCGCCTGGCCGGCGCCGTCATGCTCCTGGCGGGGCTCGGCCAGCTGTATCTCTCCGTGGCCGTCCTGCACGTCGTCTGAGCCCCGGTCCGGCCGCCGTCCGCTGTCCCGCCGTCGCCGGCGACCTGCTGCTCGTCGGCGCTACCGACGGCTCAGTGCGCGCCTTCCGCGAGAGCGACGCCTCGACGTCGATTCCTCCCGCCACCGCGTCGCCGTCGCCCACCGTCCAGCCGAACGAGTTCCGGTGACCGCGACCCTGGCGGATTTGAACCGAACGCAGACGTGCTCGCTTCGCTGCGCGCGACTGCCTGGGCTCAAATCCGCGGGCAGCACGTGACCGCCGCTCACGAATTGTTCGCGGCGTCAAGTGGGCCCTGGCGGATTTGAACCACCGACCGCCCGGTGTCCCACAACCCTGCCTCGACGACAGCGTGCTGCTATGAGCCGGGTGCTCTAACCAGACTAAGCTAAGGGCCCGTTCGTCCCCCGATTCTGCCCGACTGGTCTTTAGCCTGTCGGGACTGCGCACGCGACGCGTGCGTGCGCTCGCCCCAGCCGGCCCAGCCGCCGGGACTGAACGATCCATCACTCACCGGCCAGGGAGTCCCTGTCCCGGACAGCACGGGGCCGGCGGCGAGTAACCGGCTACTACTGAAGAACTGTGCCCCGGAAGCACTCACTGCACGTCGCCCGGGCGACGTGCGTGCCGTCCCGCTGACGCCCCCGCCGGTCGGGCGCCGCACCCCGGACCCGCTACCCGACCGGCTCGCCCCTCCGGCGTCACCGTCGATCGACCGCACCCCCGGCCACTGACCGCGGTCGCTCGGCGGTCACTCCTGCCCGCGGCTCCAGCGACGCTGAATTCCCTTCCCGGACGGCCAGACTGCCATCGAGTCGATTCGACCGTTCGGCGCCACGGCTCGAGGGTGAACGTCCGCGAAGAATGGCACGCCGCCGCCAGGATTCGAACCTGGGACTACCTCGTTAACAGCGAGGCGCTCTACCAACTGAGCTACGGCGGCCCGTCGTCGGCCACTTTCGGGTAGTCGGAGTTATTTGATAGGGCTTTCGTTTTCCGGCGGCATCGACACGCTTTCACTCGGGCCGCGCCAGCACCCGGTATGAGCGACGAGTTCTCGGCCGTCGTCGAGCGGGTTCGCGAGCGCGTCACGCCCGACGCCGACGAGCGCGAGCGACTCCGCGCGGCCACCGACGCGCTCGTCGAGCGGACCACCGAGGCCGTCGCCGACCTGCCCGTCGACGCCGACGTCCTCCTCGTCGGCAGCACCGCGCGGGATACCTGGCTCGCCGGCGACCGCGACGTCGACCTGTTCGTGCGGTTCCCGCCCGCCCTCAAACGCGGCGACCTGGAGTCGTACGGGCTGACCGTCGGCCAGGAGGTCCTGCCCGACGGCCGCGAGGAGTACGCCGAGCACCCCTACACCGTCGGCGAGTTCGAGGGGTTCACCGTCGACCTGGTGCCTTGCTACGACGTGCCCGAGGCCACCGAGATCCAGTCGGCCGTCGACCGCACGCCCTTCCACACCCAGTACCTCGAGGCACGACTGACCGACGACCGCCCCGCCGAGGTCCGCGTCGCGAAGGCCTTCCTCAAGGGCATCGGCGTCTACGGCAGCGACCTCCGCACCGAGGGGTTCTCCGGGTACCTCACGGAACTGCTCGTCCTCGAGTACGGCGGGTTTCGGCCGTTCGTCGCGGCCGCCGCCGACTGGCACCCGCCGGTCGAACTCGACCCCGCCGACCACGGTCGCAAGTCCTTCGACGACCCGGTCGTGATGATCGACCCGACCGACCCCGAGCGCAACGTGGCCGCCGCTCTCTCGGCGACCAACGTCGCCCGGCTCCAGCACTACGCCAGGGACCTACTGGCCGACCCCCGCGCGGAGCTGTTCGAGCCGGACGCGCCCGCCCCCCTCGACGACGCCGCCGTCCGCGGGGCCGTCGACGAGCGCGGGACGACGCCGGTCGCGGTCCGGTTCGACGCCCCCGACGTCGTCGACGACCAGCTGTGGCCCCAGCTGCGTAAGTCGCTCGCGGGCGTCACCGACGAACTCGACCGCAGGGGGTTCGACGTCCTGCGAGCCGCGGCGTGGGCCGACGACGAGGGCGAAGCCAACGGGGGCGACGAGAGCGACCAGAGGGACGCCGCGGCCACCGACGGCGCCGACGAGGCGGTGCTGTTCGCGGAGCTGGCGGTCGCCGAACGGCCGGTCGTCGAGCGCCACGACGGCCCCCCGGTTCACGTCCGCGAGCACGCCGAGGGCTTCTACGAAAAGTACGCCGACACCGAAGCGTACGGTCCCTTCATCGCTGGCGAGCGCTACGTCGTCGAGCGCGAGCGCGAGTTCACGACTGCACGGGCGTTCCTGGAGAGCGACGCGCTGTTCGACGTCGCGCTGGGCACCCACGTCGAGCAGGCGCTGGCCGACGGGTACGCGGTGCTGGTCGGTGACGACGTCGCGGCGCTCGCGGACGCCTTCGGCGTCCAGCTGGCGCGTTACTTCTCGCCGAAGCCCTGATCGCGCAGGGCGTCGAGCACGTCGATCGCCCGGTCGTCGGGCTCCTCGTCGGGCTCGACCGGGTCGAGGCCGTCGAAGACCTCGTGGACCATGCTCACCGACTCGGCGAGCGTGTCCAATCCGTAGCCGCCCTCGAGGACGAACCCGAGGCCGGCGTCGATCTCGTCGGTCAGCTCGCGGAGGCGGTTCGTGAACACGCCGTAGCCGTCCGTCGACACCCGCATGCGCGAGATCGGGTCGTGGCGGTGGGCGTCGAACCCGGCGCTGATCAACACGAGATCCGGCGCGAAGGCTGCGAACTCCGGGCAGATCAGCCGATCGATGGCGGCTTCGTACTCGGCGTCGCCACAGCCCGGCGGCAGCTGGACGTTCATGGTCGTCCCTTCGCCGTCGCCGGCGCCCGTCTCCTCGACGTCGCCGGTGCCGGGGTACAGCCCGTCCTCGTGGATCGAGACGTAGTAGACGTCGGCGTCCTCGTAGAAGATGTCGTTCGTGCCGTTGCCGTGGTGGACGTCCCAGTCGAGGATGGCCACGCGGTCGGCCAGGCCCTCCTCGACGACGTGGCGCGCGGCGACGGCGGCGTTGTTGACGAAGCAAAAGCCCATGGCGTCGTCGGGCTCGGCGTGGTGGCCCGGCGGCCGCCCGATCGAGAACGGCGTGTCGCGGCCGTCGTCGCCGGCCAGCGCGCGTTCGGCCGCCCAGACAGCCTGGCCGGCGGCGGCGCGGGCGGCGTCCCAGGTCGCCTCGACGGCGACGGTGTCGGCGTCCCAGTTGCCCCCGCCCTCGGCGCAGAACTTCTTGACCGACTCGACGTACCCGGGGTCGTGGACGGCGGTGATCTGAGCCTCGGTGGCGGGGTCGGCGGAGACGTACTCGACGCCGTGTTTCCGCGCGAGGCTCTGGCGGATGGCCCGAAGCCGGTCGGGGCTCTCGGGGTGGCGGTAGCCGGTCGTGTGATCGAGGCAGTCCTCGTGGTAGCCGAATTTCATCCGAAGTACTGCGCGAGCTCGAAGTACGCCTCGACGTCCTCGGACTTGATGGTCCGTCGACCGGCGTGGTGGGCCAGCTCCGCCGCGGCGGCGGCCACGTCGTCGGCGAAGGACTCGAGGATGGACGCGAGGGCGATCCGGGCGTCCATCGACACCCGGTAGCTGTCGTCGATGTCGAGGCGAGCGATCCGGTCGACGGGCGCGATCGGCAGCTCCAGGGCGTCTTTCTCCGGCGGGTCGTCGACGCCGAAGTCCGCGGCCATCAGCGTCTTGCGCCCGTCCGCGGTCGCCGCCTCGGCCGCGTCGACCGCCAGGCGCGCGCCCCGCTGTTGGATCCGACGCGCGAGTTCCTCGGCTGCCTCGGCGCTCACCCGCAGGCTGCCCGCGTTCCGTCGGATGACCGTGTCCACCGGCGCGAACGGGAGCTCGACGCTCATACTCCATACCGGGGCGGTCGCGCTCTTAAGACTTTCCGTGAGCCCGCTGACGGGCGCTGCGTCCCTAGAAGACGTCCTCGGCGTCGAGGCGCCCCTCCCGGACCGGCCCGCGCGCCGTGACCTCCTGGCCGAGCTGGACCGTCGCGTCCGTCTCGACGCTCATCGTCTGCTCGCCGTCGTCGAGTACGACCGGCTGGCCCGTCTGGACGACCGTCCCCGTGAACTCGACGACCTCGCCGTCGGTCGCGTCCTCGCCGTCGCTCCCGGCGTCGGCCGTCGCGGCCGCCGCGGCCGTACCGCCACCGCCGTCGGACCTGCCCGCGTCGTCGCCGCTCGCGCCGTCGCCGGCGAACGCGTCCAGGCCGGTCTCGGCGTCGTCGCCCGCCCCGCCGGCAGTGCCCGCGTCGCCGGCGCTACCGGCGCCCGCCGCCGGGGAGGCGCCGTCTTCGAGCACGACCACGGTCGAGCGCCAGTTGGCCGACGCCTCCAGGTCGTCCTGCCAGCCGTCCTGGATCTCGACGTCGGCGACGAACACCTCGTCGCCGGGCTGGAGGTCCTTGTCGGCCTTGTCGCCCCACAGCGCCACGCGGATGTCGCCCGTGTCGTCCTGGACGCGGACGTTGCGGACCTGTCCCTCCGAACCGTCGTCGCGATCGAAGGTCCGCTTTGGATCGGCCGAGCGGATCACCCCGCCGATGTCGACGGTCTGGCCGATCTCGACGGCCCCGATGGGTGCAGTCTCGGGGGTGAACTCGACCGACTCGTCGACCTCTTCGACGGCGCCCCGATCGCCGACGTGCAGCTCCAGGTCCCCGTCGCGCTCGCGGACGTACCCGTCGACCACCTCGACGGCCACGCCCGGGGACAGCTCCTCGGCGCGGTCGGCGCGCTCGTCCCACATCGTCACGCGGATCCGACCGGTCTCGTCGCCCAGCGCCAGGTTCGCTACCCGCCCCTCCGAGCCGTCGTCGCGGTCGAACGTCCGGACTGATTCGGTGTCGAGCACGAGCCCGCGGACGTTCACGTCCGACTGGCCCAGCGAGAGCGCGTCGATGCCGGTCGTTCCACCCGGCTGGACGTCGATCTCGGTGTCCTCGTCGGGTTCGGCCTTGTCGACGCTGACCTCCAGGCCGTTGTAGCCGTCCTTCGGCCGGCCCTTCACGCGCAGAACCTGCTCGACCTCGAGCTCGCCGTCTGCGATCGACTTGGCCTGCTCGTCCCAGAAGGTCAGCGTGATCGACCCGGACTCGTCGGCGGCCTCGACGTTGATCACCCGGCCGTCCTCGTCCTCGCCGTCGCGCTCGAAGGTCCGCAGGTCGCCGATGGCCATCACCTTCGCGAGGAACTTCGCCTCGTCCATCCCCGGTTCCACGTCCGCGACGCTGTTGACCTCGCCGTCGGCGAGCTCGTGGGCGATCAGCATGGCCGCCGTCTCATCGTCGGCCAGCCCGCCCATCTGCTCGACCTTGGCCTCGACCGCCTCCCGGAACTCCTCCTCGGAGACGTCGGCGTCGAGGTCCGCGTAGACGTCCTCTATCGCACCCATTTGTCTACACAGAGGCAGTGCTCGGCTCCGCTTAAGCGTTGTCGTCGCCCGATCGACCGTCCGCTGTCCGGCGATTCGCGTCCGCACCCGGCCGCTGTCATGGACTGGACTGGTCCCGCCTTCGGACATAAATGTCCGCCCCGGAGCCGGCGCTGCTATCGACGAGGAGCGGGATCCGTTCGGCGCGGTATTCGGTCAGTTCGCGCTCCGGGTGGTCGTCGGCCGCGGCGGCTGGGCGCTCGCGCTGTCGTGTGACGCCGACGCGACCCCGTGCCTGCCCTGTCGGTCGTCGTGGACCACCGTCACCTCGTCGGGCAGGTCCTCGTCGAACGAGAGCGTCGCCTCGTAGGGCAGGTCGGCGATGCACTGGCCGCCCACGGCGTCCTCGTCGTGCACCTGCGTCCCGATGACCACCCGGAGCGTCCCCGCGTCCCGATCGTACGTCACGTCGCCGAGCGTCGCCTCCGTGTTCAGATCGCTCCCGCTGACGGTCCCGTCGATCGCCACCCGGTCGCGGTCGGGCTCGAAGGCGATTTCGGCGCTCGATTGCCCCTGGCCGCACTGCCCGCGTCGCGTGGAGAACGAGACGCTGTACCCGTCGCCGGCCGCGGCCTCTCCGCTCCCCCAGCTGCTCCCGGAACTCCCCGAATCAGTCTCTGTCGGGCGCGGCGGGTTGTCGCCGTCCCCCGTCGCGTTCGTGCGGTTCCCCGCGGGAGTGTCTGTCGTCGGTGCGTCGCTCGTGGTTGGTGACCCGTCTCCGGCGGGGCCGCCGGCGCTCCCGCGGGTGGTCGAGTCGACGCACCCGGCGAGGGCGGAGAGGGCAGTGGCCGATGCGGTGACCTTCAGGATCGTGCGGCGTCGCATACTCGTGGCGACGGCCACCTGAATAAAGGAGGTGCCGGAGACTCAAACGGGCGTTTGAGCCTGTCTCAGCGCGTCCGGACGGTCCACTCGCCGTCGTCGTCGACCTCGACCACCGCGTCGAACAGCCCGGTGATCGTCGCCAGCGTCTGCTCGTCGTGCGCCCGCGGGTCGATGTGGTAGTGCCCGACCGCGTCGGCGGTCTTCACTCGCCCCGTGACGACGTGGAGGAACCGGAACGTCCGCTTGAGGTCGGCGAACTGCAAGAGTGCGGTCAGCGAGTCGAAACACAGCCGCGTCGGCCCGTCGCGCTCGCCGGCCGTCGCCAGGAAGTCGCTCAGGACGATCCCGATGCCGGTCAGGTCGGCGGCCTTCTCGACGGTCTCGATGCGCCAGGGCTCGCCGGTTCGCTGCAGGTCGGCGTCCTCGCCGGGGTGGCTGCGATCGCCGACGGCGAGCACCAGCCCGGTCGCCGGCGGGGTGCCCACGGTCTCCGTCCAGTCGTCGATCCACTCGCCCGGCGACTTCCGGTAGGAGATCGACAGGACCGCGGTCTCGTCGGGGTCGTCGTCCGCCAGCAGGTCGAAACAGACGCCGCTGGCGCCGTCGGGAAACGCGGGGGCCAACACCAGGATGTTGGCGGCCTCTGCCAACCGGGAGGAGAGGGCGGGCGTGTCGGGACCGGCGACCTGCTCTGCCATACTCTCAATGGCGGCGGCGCGGGCCATAAGAATGTGGATTTCTACAAGAATCGGACCTTTACCCCGCCTGCGATCGTGGTGAAACCTAACTACCGCCACGCGGCCGGGCGAATCGTAACCCCTTTACCTCCCTCACCTGTAGCGATGAGTGAGTCCTGGTAGGGTAGTGGACTATCCTCTTGGCTTGCGGAGCCAGGGACCGGAGTTCAAATCTCCGTCAGGACGCTTTTCACGGAGCATTACTGCGAGCGTAGCGAGCAGTCTGCGGAGTGAAAGCGTCCACCGGAGATTTGAGCAGACCAGTGGCAGCCCGCGCAGGGCCGAAGGCCCGAGCAGGAACCTCTGGGCGAGTTCAAATCTCCGTCAGGACGTTCATTCCTCGCGAGGGGCTGCGCGCTGCGCAGCCCCTCGCTTCAGTGATTCACGTCCTGACGAGCCTCCGATAGACTCGCTGCGCTCGTCTATCGAGCCCACGTTCGCTTCGCTCACGTAGACCCCGCTCGCTTCACTCGCGGGGACTCCGTCAGGACGTTCTCGTCCCCGAGCAGTCGGCGCACTCAGAACGGCCACCAGCCGGAGTCCGTGACGGGCCCGTCGCCGGGGAGGTCCTTCCCCAAGTTGGCGACGACCTGGTCCATGCAGCCCCGTTTCGGTTTGAAATAGATGCAGTGGCCGCCCACCGAGTCGGTGACGTCGAAGTCGGCGTAGTTGTCGGGGACCGGTTCGCCCGCCGCAGCGCCCTCGGCCCCCAGGCCCGGCTCGCCGTTGCCGAGCTTGAACAGGTGATCGATGACGGCGTCCTCCTGGCTGTAGTAGTTGTGGACCGTCCCGGCGCCATCGGCGACCGCGTCCCCGAACTCCCCGCCGACGGTCACGACGTCGCGGACGACCGCGCCGCCGAGGATCGCGAGCGAGTCCACTGGGTCGCCGCCGATCGCGACGAGCTCGTCTATGCAGGCCAGCGACGTCCGCGCGCCCAGCGAGTGAGCCACGAGCCGGATCGTCGTCTCGGGG
Source organism: Haloarculaceae archaeon (assembly GCA_042217345.1). Classification (GTDB taxonomy): domain Archaea; phylum Halobacteriota; class Halobacteria; order Halobacteriales; family Haloarculaceae; genus Halorientalis. The sequence continues at coordinate 2,679 of JBDGSW010000023.1, read as the reverse complement.
TTGTCAGACTGGTAGGCCTTCAGCCACTGCGCGAGAGCCCGGCCCGACGCGTTCGCCGGCTCGATCGACGACTGCGGGTTGATCGAGTTCGAGGGCCACTTGACGGTCACCACCGGGTAGTCGTAGCCGGCGCGCTCGAGCGCACACTCGACCGTGTAGCCCTGGTCCTTGGCACCGCCGGCCAGCCGCTCCAGCCAGCCGTGGACGTAGAACACGACTTCGGACGGCTCGTACGGAACGTAGCCGCTGACCGTCTCGTAGTGGTCGCCGGAGCGCTCGATCATCGGCTGGTCGGCCGGCGCGTCCCGCATGAACAGACACTGCTCCTCGGCCGCTGCGGCCGTGCCCGTCACCGCCGCCAGCCCCGCGCCGGCCGCGCCGGCTACGCCCACTCCTCTGAGCACGCGCCGTCTGTCGATGCCGCCGTTACGCGTCGATTCCCCCTCGTCTCCCTGGGTCGCCCCCTCGCCTGCCATAGTGGGCCAGTCCGACAGCTCCTGGGTAAGTATTGACACGTCTATAGCCGGCTATTTACAAACGATTTCGCGCTGAACGAATCCGCTCCTTCCTTAGAACGGGAGCCAGCCGCCGTCGTCGTTCCCGCCGTCTCCGCCGTCGCCCGAGGAGAAGTTCTCGACGACGCGCGGGACGCAGCCGTCGCCCGGTTTGTAGTACTCGCAGTGGCCCTTCACGACGTCGCTCACGTCGTGATCGGTGTAGTTGTCCGGGACCTCGGCGCCGTCGGGGGCGCCGTACGCGCCGACGCCCTCGTCCCCGAACTCGCCGGCGGTGAAGACCTGGGCCATGACGTTGTCGTGAGTGCTGTAGTAGTTGTTCACCTGGCCGGCGCCGTTTGCGACGGCGTCGCCGAACTCCCCGTCGACGGTGATGGCGTCGCGGTGGATCGCGCCGCCGAGCATCGCGAACGACTCGATCGGGTCGTAGCCGTCGACGTTGACCAGCTCGTCCAGACACGCCAGCCCGGTCCGGGCGCCCAGCGAGTGGACGACCATCCGAATCGTCGTGTCCGGGTTCCGGTCGCGGTAGCTCTGCAGCCAGGTGGCGAACGCCCGGCCGTCGGCCTCGGCGTCGTCCTTCTGGCCCCACCAGTTCGGGCTGTTGGTGGGATACTTGTAGGTGAACGTCGGCTTCCCGTACCCGTTCTTCCGGAGGGCCGTCTGGAGCGTGTAGCCCTGGTCGGCGGCCCCGCCGGCGAACAGCTCCAGCCAGCCGTGGACGTAGACGAGAACCTCGGCTTCGCCCTGCGGGACGTTCGTCGTCACCCAGTCCGAGCCGCCGAAGAGGTGTTCGTCTTTCTCGACGACTGGAAAGCCGTCGGGGGCGTCCATCGCGGTGAGGCACTCGGCCTCGCCCGCCGAGGCGCTCCCGCTGAACGCCGTCAGGCTCGTCGCCGCGACCCCCGTCGCGGCCGCTCCTCTGAGTACTCCCCGCCGGCTCACGGGCGAGCCACCGGTCGACCCCTGCCGTTCGCTCCCGCGGTCCGCGTCCCCACTCGACATAGTCTCAGGGGACTTACCGATTAGTTGTATCTATTTGCACGTCAATATCCGGTGATTTAAGAGTCGGGCGGGTGGCGGCGCAACCGGTCGTTTTTCCCGCTCGCGGGCGGAGTGGGGGTCATGGACGCGCACCTCCGGGCCGGCGTCGCGATCTACAACGCGGGGGACTTCCACGCGGCCCACGACGCGTGGGAGGATCACTGGCTCGACCTGGAGGCGGGGTGCGACGACGAGCGGTTGCTTCACGGCCTGATCCAGTTCACCGCTGCCGTCCACCACGCCGACGAGGGCAACTGGGCGGGGGCGACGGGCCTGGCCGCGAGCGCGCGCGAGTACCTCGCCGACCTGCCGGCGACCTACCGCGGGGTCGACCTCGACCGCGTTCGCGAGTTCCTGGCGACGCTCGAAGCCGATCCCGAGGTGATCGAACGATGGTCGCCGCCCCGGCTCACTGTCGACGGCTCGGCGCTGTCGCTCGCGGCGCTGACGTTCGAGGCAGCGGCCGTCGCTGCCGGGGTGTACGCCGAGGCCGGGCCGTTCGACGAGTCGGTGCTACAGCGGGGAATCGAGTACGCCCGCACAGACCTGGCTGCCGAGGAGGCGACGAGCCCCTTCGTCACGTTCGTTATGGACTTCGCGCGTGAGCCGAGCGAGCGCGGGATCGTGTTTCAGCGACTCTCCGAGCGGGTCGAACGGCGAGAACAGCGGGAAGCGGACGTCGACGGCCTCTTCGAGTGAGTCGCCGGGCCGAATCCGTCTTCGCCGTCCCGCCTCACGGTATGGCGGTCGATGAACAGCGTCCCCGAGGTGTCAGGATCGCTCACCCCGCCTCGCAGCGAACCGTCGCAGACTGCGCTGACTGCATCACTGTGCTCCTGTGGGCGTGTCCGAAGCGAGCCCTGCAGCGCCCCTCCAACAGTGAGAAATATCAGATAGTTACAGCTGGCTCAGAAACTTCGGTCCCGTTGTTCTCGAAAATTGAAAAGTGATGGGGCCGTCAAATGGCGCCCTCTGGAGTTGAGGCCGAAGGGGAGGACGAACGGTCGAAAACCGATAATGATTTACCATCACATGCCAAGGAAATGATCGCATGCAAATAGCTGTCTCAGACCACCCGTTATCGCTTAGGGATTCGGCGCGAACACCAGCGGCAACTCTC